>NZ_JBFAUP010000003.1:0-465144 GCF_040679335.1 Streptomyces sp. NPDC052299
TACAAGGTGGACGACTCGGTCAACACCCACGAGGGCTGGGGACTCGGCAGCTACTGCTACTTCAACGTCGACCCCAGCATCCGCCAGGACCACGGTTTCGAGGCTCCGGTCAAGGCCGGTGTGAAGTTCCACGACCTGCTCGTCGTCTCGCTCGGCGGCCAGGGCCAGTACAACCACGTCATCAACGACACCGGGGCCCCGACCTCGGGTACGGAGACGGTCCCGTCACAGGTGGTGTCGTTCCCGTAGACCGCCGGCGGTACGGGACTCCGGTCGCCGGAGTCCTCCGCCGGGACGCCCGCCCCGTCGCTTCCGGCGGGGCGGGCGTCTGCGTGTCAGGGGCGGCCGCCCGCCATCAGGGATTCGAGTCCGGCGAGCCCCTCCAGGACGAACGCGCCCAGGCCGCGCGCCCCGATGGTGTCGACCCAGCGCACGAAGGCGACCTTGAAGACGGCGATCCCCGCCTCGGCCGCCAGACTCGCCGCCGGTTCGCTGACGCCGCGGGCCCGCAGGGCCTCCCCCATCGCAGCGGCGAGCGACGCCAGCTTGACCAGCTCGCGTTCCTGGAGCTCCGCGTTGGCCGCGATGATCCGCTGCCGTTGCCTGGCCTGCGGGTGCCGCTCGTCCAGCACGGCCGCGGCGGCCTGGAGCCCCGCCGCCACCGCGTCGATCGGGGGCGCGGACGGCGGCGCCCCGGCGAGGCCGCCGACCAGGCGTTCCTGCAACAGGGCGGAGCCCGCGAACAGCACCTCGCGCTTGTCCGCGTAGTGCCGGAAGAACGTGCGTTCCGTGAGCCCGGCCCGCTTGGCGATCTCGGTCACGGTCGTCTGCTCGTAGCCCCGCTCGGCATAGAGCTCCATGGCTGCCTGTTCCAGCCTGCCGCGCGCGTTCGGCTCCCATCGACCCATGCGGCGAGTCTATGGGATGACAGTCACTGACATCAGAGGTAGGCTGATGACAGTCGCTGACATCAGGGGTCCGGCAGCGTTCCCGCCGCCCGGATCGTCAGCCCGTTCAGGAGGTTCCTCATGCGTGTATTCATCACCGGCGCGTCCGGCTGGATCGGTTCCGCGGTCGTCCCCGAGCTCATCGGGGCCGGTCACCAGGTCGTCGGGCTCGCCCGTTCGGACGCCTCGGCCGAGGCGCTGGCCGCCGCGGGTGCCGAGGTGCGGCGCGGATCGCTGGACGACCTGGACGTGCTGCGCGAGGCCGCCGCCGACGCGGAGGGGGTGCTCCACCTCGCGTTCAAGCACGACATCGCGTTCTCCGGGGACTTCCAGGGCGCCACCGACGCGGACCGGAAGGCCATCGACGCCTTCGGGGACGCGCTCGCCGGCTCCGGCAAGCCCTTCGTCATCGCGTCCGGGCTCCTCGGGCTGGCCCCCGGCCGGGTCGCCACCGAGGAGGACGGGCAGGCCGCCGACCCGGACGCGCCCACCGGCGGTCCCACCGGCCGCCAGGACAACGCGCGGGCGACGATCGCCCTCGCCTCCCGCGACGTCCGCTCGTCCGTCGTCCGGCTGCCCCCGACGGTCCACGGCGACGGGGACCAGGGCTTCGTGGCCGGCCTCATCGCCGCCGCCCGCGCCAAGGGCGTCTCCGGCTACGTCGGCGACGGCTCCCAGCGCTGGCCGGCCGCCCACCGCACGGACGCCGCCCACCTGTTCCGGCTGGCCCTCGAAGACGCCCCCGCCGGCTCCACGCTGCACGCGGCGGCCGAGGAGGGCGTCGTGCTGCAGTCCGTCGCCGAGACCATCGGCCGTCACCTCGGCGTCCCCACGGCCTCCGTCGCCCCCGAGGACGCGCCCGGCCACTTCGGCTGGCTGGCCGGCATGGTGAGCCTGGACTCGCCCGCCTCCAGCGCCCGGACCCGGGAACGCCTCGGCTGGAAGCCGGCCGGGCCCGGGCTCATCGACGACCTGGACGAGGGGCACTACTTCGGCGCGCCGGGAGCGTGACGCCCAGGGGGTGTCCGACCGGCCCCGACCGGCAGGACGCCCCCTGGCAACCGTCGTCCTCACTGATCGCGGCGGTGCACCGCGCACACCGCCACGGCCGCCGCGACCAGCGCCCACAGGACGTAGACGGCCCATGCTCCCGCCTCCGACCAGGGGTAGAGCTCGGCCGGGGTCCGCGGAAGCGCACCGCCCGCCAGGCGTTCCCAGGCGCTGTACGGCAGGGTGTGCCGGAGCACCGCCGTCAGGTGGCGGCGGTCGCTGAGGACCATGGGGAGCAGGAGCAGCACCACCACGCACGCCACGACCGACGTTCCCGTGTGCCGGACCACCGTGCCCAGCGCGAAGCCCGTGAGCGCGGCGACCGGGGCGAGCAGAGCGGAGGCGGCGAGGACCTGGAACGTTCCCGGGTCGCCGAGGGCCACCTCGGCGCCGCGTCCGGACAGGATCGCCCAGGTCGAGGCGAAGGAGACGGCGGCGACGAGCACGCCGAAGGCCGTCGCGACGGCGGCGAGGACAAGGGCCTTGGCGGCCATCACCGAGCGCCGGGCCGGCACGGCGGCGAAGGTCGTGCGGATCAGCCCGGTCGCGTACTCGCCGGTGACCGACACGGCCCCGATCGCGGCGAGCGCCAGGACCAGCACCAGGGCGGAATTGTTGGTGAAGGCGTCGACCAGCGCCAGGCGGTGGCTGACGAAGAACTCCTGGCTGCCCTTGTCGTACTGGTACCAGTACTTGTAGTGGTCGTAGGCCGTACCGGCGTTGAACGCGACGACGGCCAGTGCGGCGACTGCGTACAGCCAGGGCGTCGAGCGCAGCGACCACGTCTTCAGCCACTCGGCGGCGATCAGGTCGGTGAAGCGCACGCGGGCCTCGACGCGCGTGACGGGGGCGGCGGTGGCGGTGGTCATCGGGGGTCTCCTGCCGGGTACTGGACGCTGTCCGCGGTGATTTCCATGAACGCCTGCTCCAGCGAGGCGCCGGGCGTGGTCAGTTCGTGGAGCAGGACCCGGTGGCGCAGGGCGAGTTCGCCGACGCGCTCGGCGGGGAGCCCGGTCACGACGAGCCGGTCGCCGTCCCCGGCCACCGAGGCGCCTTCGGCGGTCAGCAGCGACGTCAGGTCCGCCGCGTCCGGAGTGCGTACGGTGACGCTGCGGCGGGTGGAGCGGGCGGCGAACGCGCTCAGGCTCTCGGCGGCGATGAGCGCGCCGCGCCCGATGACGACGAGCCGGTCGGCGGTGTGCTCCATCTCGGACATCAGGTGGCTGGAGACGAAGACGGTACGGCCCTCGGCGGCGAGCCGGCGGAAGAGTCCGCGCACCCACAGCACGCCTTCCGGGTCGAGGCCGTTGAGCGGTTCGTCGAAGAGCAGGACGGGCGGGTCGCCGAGCAGGGCCGTGGCGATGCCGAGGCGCTGGCGCATCCCGAGCGAGAAGCCGCCGACGCGGCGGCGGGCCGCTGCCGCGAGGCCCACCTCTTCGAGGACCCGGTCGACCCGGGCGCGGGGGATGCCGTTGCTCCGGGCCAGCACGGCGAGGTGGGCGCGGGCGGTGCGGCCGCCGTGGACGTCGCCCGCGTCGAGCAGGGCGCCGACGTGGCGCAGTCCGCGCGGGTGGTCGCGGAAGCGGCGGCCCCCGACGGTGACCGTTCCGGCGGTCGGCTCCACCAGGCCGAGGAGCATGCGCAGGGTGGTGGTCTTGCCGGCCCCGTTGGGCCCGAGGAAGCCGGTCACCTCGCCCGGCCGGACGGTGAAGGTCAGGTCGTCCACGGCGGTGGCGCCGCCGTATCGCTTGGTCAGTCCGTTGGCTTCGATCACGGGTCCCACCCTGCTCGGCGGGGCCGTGCCGTGTCGTCGGGCCGTCGCTGACATCCGGGCGGCCCGGAGTGCACCCGTGGGTGTACAACCGTGGGCCGATGCGCGGGGGTTCGGCTCTGGTTACGCTCGGCGCATGTCCAACTCACCGGTCCTTCCCCTGCTCAAGCGCGTCCCACCGGGCGCGTGGGTGGCGACCGCGTGGTTCGCGGGCATGGTGCTCACCCTCCTCACGCGGGTCCGGCTGCCCGGCGAGGAGCAGGCGTCCGTCCTGCCCGGGGTCCTCTTCTACCGCTGGGACGGCCTGCTGACCCACCTGTTGTCCACGGCGCTGCTCCTGGCCGGCTGCCGGTGGCTCACCCGTCGCCCGCTGGGCGCCATGGCGGTGCTGCTCGCCGCCTCCGCGCTCGCCACGATGCCGCTCGGAGTGGCGGAGATCCCGCTGACCCAGTTCCTGGCCGTCGATGTCGCCCTGTACTTCACGGCCGCCGCCCGCCCGCTGCGCACGGGTGTCCTCGCCCTCGTCCTGTCGGTCCTCGTCCTGGTGGCCTACGTGAGCTACCGGGTGCTCGCGGGCTGGAGCGCCGGTACGTCGGCGGAGCTGGCCGTCGCCCTGACGGCCGTCGTCGCCTGGCTGGTGGGCCGCTCGGTGTACGAGAGCCGCAAGCACGACGCGGACCTGAGAGCCAGGGCCACGGACCGGGCGCTCGTCGCCGAACGGCTGCGCATCGCCCGCGAGATGCACGACATGGTGGCCCACAGCGTCGGCATCATCGCCCTCCAGGCGGGCGCTGCGGCCAGGGTCGTGCACACCCAGCCGGACGCCGCGCGGGAGGCGATGAGCGCGGTGGAGGCAGCCGGCCGGGAGACGTTGTCGGGGCTGCGGCGGATGCTGGGCGCGCTGCGGGAGACCGGGCCCGGCCAGGACGCGGCGGAGCACGAGGACGCGCCGCTGCGGCCCGCCGAGTCCCTGGCCGACATCGACCGGCTCGCCCGGACCACGACCGCCGCCGGGGTGCGGGTCGAGGTGGACTGGCGGGGGGTACGGCGCGCGCTGCCACCGGAGTTGGAGCTGTCGGCGTTCCGGATCGTCCAGGAGTCGGTGACCAACGTGGTGCGCCACGCGGAGACCGACGCCTGCCGGGTCCGCGTCGAGTACGGCGTCGAGGAGCTGGCCATCGAGATCACGGACCGGGGCCGGGGCGCGCGGCGCGACGCGGGGCGCGGCACGGCCCCCGGGTTCGGCCTGGTCGGCATGCGGGAGCGGGTGGCCCTGCTGCACGGCGAGTTCAGCGCCGCCCCGGCCCCCGGCGGAGGCTTCCGGGTCACCGCCCGCCTCCCGGTGCCGGCGCCGGAGCGTGCCCGGGGGGCGACAGCCGCGCCGCCGGAGCCGGAGCCGGTCCGGGGGGTGGCGGGATGAGCGGCGGGACGGGCGGCGGGCAGCCCGACGTGCCCGTGCGCGTCGTGCTCGCGGACGACCAGCCGCTGGTGCGGACCGCGCTGCGCATGGTCATGGCGGACACCCCGGACATCGAGGTGGTCGGCGAGGCGGGGACGGGCGAGGAGGCGGTCCGGCTGGCCGAGCGGCTGGCCCCCGATGTCGTGGTGATGGACATCCGGATGCCCGGCATGGACGGCATCGAGGCCACCGAGCGCATCACGGCACAGTGCGGCGGGACGCACGTGGTGGTTCTGACGACGTTCGACGACGACGATTACGTGTACGGGGCGCTGCGCGCCGGGGCGGCCGGATTCCTGGTCAAGGACATGGCGCTGGACGACATCCTGGCGGCGGTCCGGGTGGTGGCCTCGGGTGACGCCCTCATCGCGCCGGGCGTCACCCGACGGCTGATCAAGGAGTTCGCGGCCCGGCCCTCGCCCGCCGCACCGGCCCCGGCGCCGCTGACCGCGATCACCGACCGGGAGCGGGAGGTGCTGGTGCTCGTCGGCGGCGGGCTCTCGAACGCGGAGATCGCCGAGCGCCTGGTCATCAGCGTCGCCACGGCGAAGACGTATCTCACCCGCCTGCTCGCCAAGCTGGGGGCGCGGGACCGGGTGCAGCTCGTCATCATCGCGTACGAGGCGGGGCTGGTGTCCCCGGGACGGTGACGGCGGGGGGGCGGCGACGGCCCGGACCGGGACGCCCCCCTACAGCCAGCCCTTCTCCCGCGCCACCCGGACCGCCTCGGCTCGGTTGCGGGCGGCCAGTTTCTGGATCGCCATGGAGAGGTAGTTGCGGACGGTGCCCTGGGAGAGGTGGAGGGCGGTGGCGATCTCCGCGTTGGTCGAGCCGTCCGCTGCGGTGCGCAGGACCTCGCGTTCGCGGTCGGTCAGCGGGTTGGCGCCGTCGGCGAGGGCGGCGGCCGCGAGACCGGGATCGATGACGCGTTCGCCGGCGAGCACCTTGCGTACCGCTTCCGCCAGTTGGGAGGCGGGGGCGTCCTTGACCAGGAAGGCGTCGGCGCCGGCCTCCATGGCGCGGCGCAGATAGCCGGGCCGGCCGAAGGTCGTGACGACCACGACCTTCACGTCCGGGAGGGCGTCGCGGAGCCGGGCCGTCGCCTCGATCCCGGTCATCCCGGGCATCTCGATGTCCAGGAGCGCCACGTCGACGCCGTGCTCCCGGGCGACCGCCAGGACCTCGTCGCCGCGGGCGACCTGGGCGACCACCTCGATGTCCGGTTCCAGGCCGAGGAGCGCCGCCAGGGCCTCGCGCACCATGGACTGGTCCTCCGCGAGGAGAAGTCTGATCATGCTCATTCCGCGGATCCTAGGCCGGATTCGAACGGAACGCTGAGGACCATGGTGAAGCCTTTGCCCGAACGGGGCTGGGTGGCCCGGGTGGTGAGGGTGCCGTCCACCGAGGCCAGGCGTTCGGTGAGGCCGGTGAGGCCGTTGCCGGGCGTGGTGCCGGCGGCGCCCCGGCCGTCGTCGGCGACGGTGAGTTCGAGCACCCGCCCGTCCAGCGTCTGGCGGGGCGTCAGGGTCACCGTGCAGCGGTGCGCACCGCTGTGGCGCACGACATTGGTGACCGCCTCCCGCAGCCCCCAGGCGAGCACTTCCTCCGCCTTCTCGGACAGCCCGTCGGGGACGTCGGCCGGGACGTCGGCGTCGACCCCCGCGGCGGCCAGCGCGGTGCGGGCGCCGGCCAGTTCGCCGGGGAGGGTCGGCCGGCGGTATCCGGTGACGGCACTGCGTACGTCCACCAGAGCCTGGCGGCTGACCTGTTCGATGTCCGCGACCTGGGCGGCCGCCAGTTCGGGCCGGTCGGGGAGCATCCGGCCGGCCAGCTCGCTCTTGAGGGTGATCAGCGAGAGGGAGTGGCCGAGCAGGTCGTGCAGGTCGCGGGCGAGGCGCAGGCGCTCCTCGTTGGCGGCGAGCTGCGCGACGGTGGCCCGTGCCTGGCGCAGCTCGATCGTGGTGCGGACCAGCTGCCGTACGCCGGTCATGGCGAAGCCGCCCAGCAGGGCCGGGAAGACCAGCGCGGTGACGGTCTCGCGTGGGTCCTCCAGGGTCGCCCCGACGCCCACCAGGACGGCGGTCACGACGGGGATCAGCCACCGCGCGGTCCGCATCGGCATCGTGGCCCCGGCCGACACCGCCACGTACACGAAGAGGACCAGCCAGGGCGTGCCGAACGTCAGCGACAGCAGGACCGCGACGGCCCCGAGGAAGGCGATCGAGGCCCGGACCCGGAAGGGGTCGAGCGCCTTCGACGTGTGCCGGAAGACCAGGACCAGGTAGGCGCCGACGAAGACCAGCAGCCCGAGGACGCCAAGCGCGGTCGCCCACGGGGTGTGGTTGCCGTCGGCGAGGTCCTTGACCGGCGCGCTCATGAAGGCGAGCCAGATGCCGATCCACAGCAGCTTGATCCCGGCCTGCCGGGCGGTCGCGGGCGGTCGCCCGAGACCCACCGACGTCTCGTCGTCGTTCACGCCTTCAACGTGTCCTTCCGGTAGAGCCAGGCCGCACCGCCCGCGAAGAGCAGGAAGTAGACCCCGAGGACGGCAACGTCCCTGGCGTGCGGCGCGCCGCCCATCTCGACGGCCTGGCCGAGTGCAGCGTACGCGTGCGTGGGAAGCCACTCGGAGATGTTCTGGAGCCACTGCGGGAAGGTCGCGCTGGGCATCCAGAGGCCGCCGAGGATGGAGAGCCCGAAGTAGATGATCATCGTGACCGGGCGGACCGCGTCCCCGCTGGTGAGGTAACCGATGGCGACGCCGAGCGCGGCGAAGACGAGGGAGCCGGCCCAGATGACGCCGGTCAGCGCGAACCACTGCCAGAGGTCGAAGCGGACGTGTTTGACCGAGGCGGCGACCAGGAAGACCACGACGATGCAGGGCAGGGTGACCATGGCGGCGCCGGCGATCTTCGCGAGGACGTAGCCCCGGCCGGGCAGCGCGGTCAGCCGCAGCTGGCGCACCCAGCCCTTCTCGCGCTCCTTGGCGATGCGCTCGCTGTTGCCCATCAGGACGGCGGTCAGGGCCCCGAAGGAGGCCATGGAGACCATGAAGAAGGACTGGAGGGTCAGATCGGTGTGCGGGATCGTGTCGGTGTCGTTCTGGGTGCCGGAGATCAGCAGGTAGATCACCGACGGGTAGATGACCGAGAAGAACATGAACTTCTTGTTCCGCAGGGTCCGGGTGACTTCGAGCCGGATCAGAGTGGTCACGAGTTCCTGGCCTCCTCGGCCTCGGTGATGGCGACGAAGGCCTGCTCCAGGCCGAGTCCGGCGACTTCCAGTTCGCGCGGGTAGAGGCCGAGGCCGTAGACCGCGTGGACGGTCGCGTCGGCGTTGTGGGACTGGATGCGCACCCGCCGGCCGTTGACGTCGAGCGAGGAGAGGAACGGCAGGGCGCGCAGGGCGGCCAGGTCGATCGCGCCCTCCAGCTCGAAGGAGATCCGGCGGGCCCCGGCCTTCGCCTTGATCTCGGCCGCGGTGCCGTCGGCGAGGAGGCGGCCCTTGTGCAGGACCAGGACGCGGTCCGCGATCGCGTCGGCCTCTTCCAGGTAGTGCGTGGCGAACAGGACGGTACGGCCCTGCTCGGCCTGCTCGCGCATGGTGGCCCAGAACGCCTGGCGGGCGGTGACGTCCATGCCGGTCGTCGGCTCGTCGAGGACGATGAGGTCGTTGGCGCCGGCGGTGGCGAGCGCGAACCGTACGCGCTGCTCCTGGCCGCCGGAGAGCTTGTTGACCATCCGGCCGGCGATGGACGCGATGCCCGCCCGGGCCAGCACGTCACCGACCGGGTGGGGGCGCGGGTGCAGGTCGCAGGCCAGCCGGACCAGTTCCTCGACGGTGACGTCCTCCATCAGGCCGCCGCTCTGCAGCATGGCGCCGACCCGGCCGGCCCTGATGGCCTCCTGGGGGGTGGTGCCGAAGAGGCTGACGGTGCCGGAGTCGGCGGTGCGCAGGCCGAGGAGCAGGTCGAGGGTGGAGGACTTGCCCGCACCGTTGGGGCCGAGGAGGGCCACGGTCTCGCCGGGGTGCAGGTCCAGGGTGAGCCCGTCGACGGCGCGCACGTCCCCGTAGACCTTGCTGACCCGGTCGAAGCTGACCACCGCGGTCCTCGTCGCGGTCGCTCCGGTGGCTGTCGTTGTCATGCGTCCAGGCTGGCGGACCGGGGGGTGCGCGCGGCAGGGTCAGCGGTCGTGAATCCGGGATGACAGATGTCATGTGCCGGGGGTGATGGACGTACGGGGCGGCCGGTGCCCGTCAACGCCGCCGCCCCCGGCCGGAATCCGGTCGGGGGCGGCGGGCCGTGGTGCGGGCGGGTCAGCCGTTGCCGTCGAGGTCGATCGTGACCGTGCGCTCGGCGGGGGTCTTCCCCGTCAGCGCGCCCTTCATGGCGTAGGCCACGTCGTCCGCGCTGAGCTGGTGCTTCTTGCCGTCACCCTTGGTGATCATGACGCCGTCGAAGACACCGGCGCAGAGCCGGTCGATGGCTTCCTTGTCGTAGACGTCGACCAGCTTCCCGTCGACCGCCTTCATCGACAGGATCTGCGGCAGGGACTTCGCCGGGCCGAACGGGATCTCCTTGCCACCGGCCCGGATGGTGATCAGGCCGGACATCGCGGGCTCCGCGAACTCCTTCATCGCCCGGTCCAGTTCGGCCTGGGTGATGGTGGGTTCCTTGGTGACCACGGGCAGTTCGACGGTCCGGGCGCTGCCGGTCTCGACCTGGGCGCGGTACGCGTCCCGGACGGAGCCCATCGACTTGTTGACGTCGATCGCCTTGCCGGGCTTGCCCGGTACGGCGATGGCCTTGCCCGGCTCGAACTTGATGGTGCCGTCCTTCACGGTGCCGGAGTCACCGGCCAGGTCCTGGAGCGCGACACCCAGCTTCTCCTCGTCCACCGGGAAGACCGGCTCGACGGTCCGCTCACCGCCGAAGAGCGAGCCGATGACGGAGACCGGGTTGTAGTCGCTGCCGGCCGCGGCGCGCACGGTGGCTTGGCTGTCCAGGGAGAGCCCGGCCTTGTCCGGGGCGAGCCGCGTCTCCTTGCCGTCCACGCTCAGCTTGAGCGGCGTCGCGGCGCGCTTGGCGAGCGCGGCGTCCAGCTTCTCGACGCCGTCCTCCTTGGTGCCGCCGCCGATGTCGACGCCGAGGACCGTGGTGCCCTTGGGGACGTCGGAGTGGTTCATCAGGAGTCCGGCGCCGTACGCGACACCGAGCAGGCAGACGACCGCCGCACCGAGCAGGACCAGCTTCGAGCGGCCCTTCTTGGCCGGGGCCGGCTTCGGCGCGGGCCGGGCCGCGGCGGCCGGCTTCGGCGCCGCGCTTCCCGGGCCGCCGGGGCCGCCGGGCCCGGTGCCCATCGGGTCGCCCGGGACGTTCCGGCCGCCGGGCACGACGGGGATGCCGCTGTTCAGGGTGTCACCCGAGACGTTGCCGCCGGGGCCGCCCGGGGGCGGGGCGAACTGCGGGGTGAGGATGGCGGTGTCGTCGGACATGCGCGGCGGCGCGGCGCCCTGCCCGGGGCCGCCCGGGTTCAGCGGACCGGGACCCGGCGGGAAGGGGCCGGGGCCGTCGAGGTCCGGGGTGAGCGGCGAACTGCCCGCGGCCGGGCCCGTGGTGGGGCCGGCCGGGCCGGGGGTGCGGACGCCCAGGTCGGGGGTGGAACGCGGACCGCCGGGCGCCTCCGGGGCGTCGTTCCGCGGCCCGTCCGAGAAGTACGGCAGGTCGGTACGGGGGCCGGAGGGCGGGGAGACCCGGCCGGGGCCGGTGGGGGCGCCGGGGCCGCTCGGAGCGCCGGCACCGCCGGGAGCCCCTGGCCCGCCGGCACCCGGTGCCGGGAAGCCCGCGCCGTCCGTGTCGCCGGGGCCGCCGTCCGTCGGGGGCTTCGCGGCCGCCGGGGGCTTGCGCGGGGCGAACCAGTCGCTGCCGCCGCTCTTCTCCTTGGCCGGCTTCCCGGACTCCGCCGCGGCCGCGTCCTCGCCGGACTCCGCGGCCGGCGCCTGGGGGGTCTGCGGTGCGCCGCCCGGCGCGGAGGCGCCCGGACGCGGGGTCGAGCCGGTGCGCTCGCCCTCGCCCTCGGCATCGCTCATGGGCGTACGCATGACAACGGGCGGGATGGGGCGCGAGCCCGGAATGTTGATCCGGATGCGCGTCGTCAGCGTCGTCTCGGTCTTCGGCTCATCGGGCCGGTCCGCGCCGCCGGGTTCCTGAAACCCTTCCGGGGCGTCCTGCGACGGGTGCGTCGACGGATACTGGCGGGATCCGTACGGCGGCGTACCCGAGGGGTACGCGGCTCCTCCGCGACCCTGGGGCCCGGAGGACGAACTGTCAGTTTCACGACTCAAAGCAGGTTCTCCCGATTGGCTCCGCCGCCCGTACTTCCCCCGTGCCACAGCCCGGGCGCGCGAACCACCATACTGGCCGCCGCCCGCACACACCCCGCCACCGGGGGAAACGACTGCGCACCCCCCGGACGTACAGGGGGCATCACGGGATCGGACGGAGCACATTACTTGGCAGGTCGGCCGCTTTCGGCCCGCTGCCCGGACGATCGCGGCATGGTGGCACAGATCACAGCGACGGCCATTCCACCCAGCATGAAGAGCCCGAGGCCGAGCGCGTCACCGAAGACATAGTCCCCTTCGGGGCGCCCACTGAGGAGAAAGACGACCGAAATCAGCCATCCCGCCGCGGGAGCCACGGCGCCCGGCTGGGTGCCCGTCAGCGTGCGCCCGCCGTGGAAGAGGCCGGCGGCTGCCGCCAGGGCGAGCAGCAGCCCACCCGGGAACCAGGCGGCCTGGACGAGCGTTCCGGCGATGCCCACGACGGCGCCGAGGACCGCGAGCCCGAACAGGGCGGCGATCCGGGCGGGGTTGAGGGGTGCGGCCAGACCGCTGGCCGGAATGTCCTTCTTCTGTGCGCCCGTCCGGTCGCCGCCCGCCCGCGCCCTGCTGCTGCCGCTCACCGGTCCGCCCCCGGCACTCCCGCGAAGAGGTCCCGTTCGCGTTCGCCCGCCGGAGCGCCGGGCGTGCCGTCGGCCAACTCGTAGTACTCCGTGGTGAACACCGGCTGCCCCAGGTCGTTCGACAGCGCGAAGTAGGGCCCCTGGACGGCGATCTGGGTGGCGTGCGCCCGCATCGCGGCCGTCTTCGCGCCCTCGTATCCGGTGCCGTCGATCACGGTGGTGATCCGGTCCTCGTCGACCACACCCGGTACGTCGCCGATCGCGGCGATCCCCGGGAAGGCGTCCGGGGCCTCGGCGCGCAGCGCGGCGAACCCCTCCTCGGCGACCGGGCGCGGCACCCGGTTCCAGTAGACCTTCGCGACGGTGTGCGCGGCGCCGGAGCCGGGCCGGTACGCGGCGTCGGCGGCCAGCTCCACGGCTCGGGTGGCGACCCGGTGGGCCTGGATGTGGTCGGGGTGGCCGTAGCCCCCGTCGGGGTCGTACGTCACCAGGACCTGGGGGCGCACCTCGCGGATGACGTCGACGAGGTGCCCGGCGGCCTCGTCCAGGTCGGCGGACCAGAAGGCGCCGGGGCGGTGATTCTGCTCGGCGCCCATCATCCCGGAGTCCCGGTAGCGGCCGGGGCCGCCGAGGAAGCGGTGGTCGGTGACGCCCAGCTCCTTCATGGCCGCCGCCAGCTCACCGAGGCGGTACGGGCCCAGGGCGTCGTCGCGGTCGGAGGCGAGACGGCCGAGCGCGGGCGGGATGATCTCGCCCTCCTCGCCGAGCGTGCAGGTCACCAGCGTGACCAGGGCGCCCTCGGCCGCGTACCTGGCCATGGTGGCGCCGTTGTTGATCGACTCGTCGTCCGGGTGCGCGTGCACCAGGAGCAGCCGCCGGGCGGGAAGGTCCGTCATGGCACCAGCCTACGATTCCCCGGGACGGCCGCCCGCCGACGGGTGACCCGCTCAGAACTTGATGCCGCCGATCATGCCCGCCACGTTCGTCGTCACCTCGGAGATGGTGGGTGCGATGGACGAACTGGCGAGATAGAAACCGAGCAGCGCGCAGACGACCGCATGTCCTCCCTTCAGTCCGGACTTCCGGATCAGCAGGAAGACGATGATCGCCAGCAGCACCACCGCCGAAATCGAGAGCGCCACGGCGGTTCACCTCCATCTGTACGGTCGGGACGGGCAGCACGCATGGAGCCAGCAGGTTCATACCCACCGAGCGCTACGGATCATAACTATCCGTGGCAACGCATTGTTCGGGTCACAGCAGCACGAGGGGCGCACGGACGAGCGCTGCCGATAGGTTCGGGCGCATGACTTCGTCAGAGATCACGTTTCCGCTCCAGCTGGCCAGGACCATGAGATTCACCCTCGGGGCACCGCGTGCGTTCACGGTGTCACCCGACGGTGGACGCGTGGTCTACCTGCGCTCGGGTTCGGGTACGGACCGCGCGGGGCAGCTCTGGGCACTGGACCTGAACGAGGGCTCCGAACCGCGAGAACGCCTGGTGGCCGACCCGCAGGCGCTGCTGGGCGGTGCACAGGAGCGTCTGTCGGCGCAGGAGCGCGCCCGGCGGGAGCGCAGCCGCGAGGGCTCCTCGGGAATCGTGGGATACGCCCTGGACGGAGCCGCGGAGTCGGCCGCGTTCGCGCTGTCGGGGAAGGTGTACGTCGCGGATCTGGGCGCCGGCACGGCGCGCGCGCTGCCCGTTCCCGGCCCGGTGATCGATCCGCGCCCTTCCCCGGACGGGCGACACGTCGCCTATGTGTCCAAGGGTGCCCTGCGCGTGGTCGGGGTGGACGGCGAGGCGGACCGGGCGCTCGCGGAGCCGGAGGACGCCCATGTCACGTACGGGCTGGCGGAGTTCATCGCGGCCGAGGAGATGAGCCGCAACCGGGGCTTCTGGTGGTCGCCGGACTCCGCCCGGCTGCTGGTGGCCCGGGTCGACGACGGCCCCGTGCGGCGCTGGTGGATCGCCGACCCCGCGCATCCCGAGCAGAAGCCGGCCGAGGTCGCGTACCCCGCGGCGGGCACGCCCAACGCGGTGGTCGGGCTCCATGTCGTGGACCTGGACGGCAAGCGCACCGAAGTGGTCTGGGACCGGGCCCGGTTCCCGTATCTGGCGCGGGTGCACTGGTCCTCGTACGGGGCTCCGCTGCTCCTCGTCCAGGCCCGGGACCAGCAGAGCCAGCTGTATCTGGCGGTGGACCCGGAGACCGGGGCGACCCGGACCGTGCACGTGGACGAGGACCCGGTCTGGCTGGAGCTGTTCCCCGGGGTGCCCGCGTGGGCGCCGGACGGGCGGCTCGTGCGGGTCACGGACGAGGGCGGGGCACGGCGGCTCGCGGTCGGCGACCGGACGCTGACCGGGGGCCAGTTGCACGTCCAGTCGGTGCTGGACATCGGGGACTCCGACGTCCTGGTGACGGCGTCGGCGGGCGAGGAGGCGGCCGCGCCGGAGACCGGCGAGACCCATGTCTACCGGGTCAACGAGCTGGGCGTGGAGCGGGTCTCCGAAGGCGTCGGCGTGCACACGGCGGTCCGGTCGGGCCGGGTGACGGTGCTGGTCTCGGCGACGCCGGAGCGGCCCGGGACGACGGCGCGGGTGCTGCGGGACGGCAAGGAGATCGCCGTCGTGGAGAGCCGTGCGGAGCGCCCGGTGCTGACCGCGCGGCCGGTGCTCACCGAAGGGGGCGCACGGCGGATTCCGTGCGCCGTGTTGCTCCCCACCGGGTACTCGGAGTCGGACGGTCCGCTTCCGGTCCTGATGGACCCGTACGGCGGACCGCACGGGCGCCGGGTCGTGGCCGCCCACAATCCGCATCTCACCTCGCAGTGGTTCGCGGACCAGGGCTTCGCGGTGGTCGTCGCGGACGGACGGGGGACGCCCGGCCGCTCACCGGCCTGGGAGAAGGCGGTCAAGGGCAATCTGGCCCTCAGCCTCGACGACCAGGTCGAGGCCCTGCACGCGCTCGCGGAGCGCTTCCCGCTGGACCTGGGCCGGGTGGCCGTCCGGGGCTGGTCGTTCGGCGGCTTCCTGGCCGGGCTGGCCGCGCTGCGACGGCCGGACGTCTTCCACGCGGCGGTCGTCGGCGCCCCGGTCACCGACCAGCGGCTCTACGACACCCACTACACCGAGCGCTACCTGGGCGACCCGGCACAGAGCCCCGAGGTGTACGCGTACAACTCGCTGCTCACCGACGAGGGGCTGTCGCACGCGGCCGAGCAGGTGTGCCCGATGATGATCATCCACGGCCTGGCGGACGACAACGTGGTCGCCGCGCACACCCTGCGGCTCTCCTCGGCCCTGCTCGCCGAGGGCCGCCCGCATGAGGTGCTGCCGCTGAGCGGGGTGACCCACATGACCCCGCAGGAGAAGGTGGCCGAGAACCTCCTGCTGCTCCAGGTCGACTTCCTGAAGCGGTCACTGGGCCTCTGAACTACCAGCCGGGCGGCGGCTGCGAGGGCGGCGGGGGCGGGCCGAAGCCGCCGCCGCCCTGCGGGTAGCCGTAGCCGGGCCCCTGCCCGGGATGCGGGGGCGTGGCCGGTGCGGGGCCCCAGCCCGGGCCGCCGCTGCCGGTCCAGGGGTCCTGGCCCGGGGCGCGGACCGGGCCGGGCACGGCGAGGGCGATGAGCGCGGCCACGGCGGCCAGCACCTGGAAGACCGTGCTGAGCAGGCTGAGCTGGAGCTCGGTGGACAACTGGTCGAAGTGCTGGAGCGTTTCGTAGTGGACCATCCGGACCACCCCGAACACCCCGCCGGGCAGCAGCACCGCCCCGGCGACCAGGCCGAACGGGCGCGCGTGCGGGGCCCGGGCCGCGGCGCTGATCCCGGCGGCCACGCACAGCAGGGCCAGCGTCACGGTGGCCCAGCCGGGCGGCGGCCCGGTCAGGTACTGCCCGATCCGGTCTCCGCCCACGTACCAGTCGGGGAAGAGCTCCGGAATCCGGACCAGCTGGCGGATCTCCCAGGCGATCAGCACGGCCCCGGCGGCGCACAGCACCAGGAAGGCCATCACGCCCGCGCCCGGGCCCGGACCGGTCGGCGTCCGCTCGTAGGAGTCGACGGGCGGACGGCGGCCCGCACCGGCGGTGATGATCATCGCGGCGGCCGCGGCGACGGCGACGAAGGCGCAGATCAGGGCCCGCGAGCGCAGGTCGTCGGAGTACGCGGACTCCATCCGGCGGGTGCCGATGGTCCAGAGGCCGGGAAGCCGCACGGCGAGGGTGACCACCCCGGCGACGACGAGCGCGGAGGCGGCGGACGCGGCACGCAGGGCTGCCACGGTGACGGCGACGTACACCACGAACAGGACGAGGTCCGTGCCCGAGGTGGTGGGGAGGGCCCGCGGGGGGGTCTCGTCGTACAACCCCGACCAGTACCGCCACAGTTGACCAAAACCTGTCGCGTCGACGTCCCGTATCAGCCAGCACGCGGTGATCACCGCGAGCACGGCGGACAGGACGGCTCCGGTGACTCTTGCTCCGCGGGTGAGTATCACACCGGTGATACTTCCGTGCGTCCGCCCTCCGGACAAGAGGGCCCGCACCGCCGCCCGTACGGCGACCGGCCGGGGGGCGTCACACCCCACCGGCCGGTTCCACGGCACCCGCACGGCCGTACGTTGTCGATGATGCCGCGTCCGTATATCGGGGACGTTGCCCGCGTGTTAACGCCGCGTCAGACCGCCCGGCTGCTCCCGGAGGGCGGGGGCGGGCCCTCGTCGCGGTCCGCCGGTCCGGGCCGCTCCCCGGCCTCCGGCGCCTCTGCCGCCTCGGCCGCCCGCTCGGCCGCCTCCCCCTGACCGCCCTCCCCCGGCACCGGGTCGAGGGTGCCCTCCGGCGGGACCACCCGCTTCTCCTCCGCGAAGTGGCAGGCGGAGGGGTGCCGCGCGGGGGTGTCCACGTCCTGGAACGCCTCCGGGACCGCCAGCAACGGCACCTCCAGCTCGCACCGCTTCTGGGCCTTCCAGCAACGGGTGCGGAAGCGGCAGCCGGAGGGCGGGTTGGCGGGCGAGGGCACGTCGCCGTGCAGGATGATCCGCTCGCGGAACTCCCGCGCCGCGGGGTCCGGCACCGGCACGGCGGAGAGCAGCGCCTGCGTGTACGGGTGCGTGGGGTGGTCGTAGATCTCCGCGTCGGTGCCGATCTCCACGAACCGGCCCAGATACATCACGCCGACCCGGTCGGAGATGTGCCGCACGATGGAGAGGTCGTGTGCGATGAAGACGTAGCTCAGGTTGAACTCGGCCTGGAGCCGGTCCAGCAGGTTGACGACCTGTGCCTGGACGGAGACGTCGAGCGCGGAGACCGGTTCGTCGGCGACGATGATCTCCGGGTTGAGCGCGAGGCCGCGGGCGATGCCGATGCGCTGGCGCTGGCCGCCGGAGAACTGGTGCGGATAGCGGTTGATGTACTCCGGGTTGAGCCCGACCACGTCCAGGAGCTCCTGCACCTTGCGGCGCCGGCTGCCCTTCGGGGCGACCTCGGGGTGGATCTCGTACGGCTCCCCGATGATGTCGCCGACCGTCATGCGCGGGTTGAGCGAGGTGTACGGGTCCTGGAACACCATCTGGATGTTGCGGCGCACGGCCTTCAGCGCGCGGCCGGACAGCTTGGTGATGTCCTCGCCCTTGTACCGGATGGCCCCGGCCGTCGGCTTCTCCAGCTGGACGAGCAGCCGGGCGACCGTCGACTTGCCGCAGCCGGACTCCCCCACGACGCCCAGCGTCTCGCCGGCCGCGAGGTCGAAGGTGACCCCGTCGACGGCCTTGACCGCGCCGACCTGCTTCTTGATGAGGATGCCCTGGGTCAGCGGGTAGTGCTTGACGAGGTCGCGCACCTCCAGGATCGGTTCGCCGCCCGCGTACGCGCTCTCCCGGCGCGACTTGGACAGCAGGGTGCGCGCGGTCTCGCCCTCCTCGCGCGCTTCCTTGCGCCCCGAGTGGTCAGCGTGCATCGAGCGTCTCCTTCCAGAAGTGGCAGGCGCTCTTTCGGTGCTCGGCCACGTCGTACAGCGGCGGCACGTCGGTGCGGCAGACGTCCTGGGCCATCGGGCAGCGCGGGTTGAAGGCGCAGCCGGGCGGGATGTGCAGCAGGTTGGGCGGCAGCCCCTTGATCGCGTACAGCTCCTGCCCCTTCTGGTCCAGGCGCGGGATGGAGGCCAGCAGGCCCTTGGTGTACGGATGGGCGGGCGCCTTGTAGATGTCGTGCACGGGCGAGGTCTCCACGATGCGGCCCGCGTACATCACGGCGATCTTGTCGGCGACGTCCGCCACCACGCCGAGGTCGTGGGTGATGAGGATCAGGCCCATGTTCAGTTCGCGCTGGAGCTCCGCGAGGAGGTCCATCACCTGGGCCTGGACGGTGACGTCGAGGGCGGTGGTGGGCTCGTCCGCGATGATCAGGGAGGGCTCCAGGGCGAGCGCCATGGCGATCATGATGCGCTGGCGCATGCCGCCGGAGAACTGGTGCGGATAGTTGCCCACCCGTTCCTTGGCGGCCGGGATGCGGACCCGGTCCATCAGCTCGACGGCCTTGGCCTTCGCGTCCTTGCGGGACATCCCGCGGTGCACGACGTACATCTCGCCGAGCTGCTCGCCGACGGTCAGGACGGGGTTGAGGGAGGACAGCGCGTCCTGGAAGATCATGGCCATCTCCTGGCCGCGGATCTTCCGGCGCTCCTCCTTCTTCATCTTCAGCAGGTCGCGGCCCTTGAACAGGATCTCGCCCTGCGGGATCTTCCCCGGGGGCATGTCGAGGATGCCCATGACCGCCTGTGCGGTGACCGACTTGCCGGAGCCGGATTCGCCGAGCACCGCGAGCGTCTCGCCCTCGGCCACCGAGTAGTTGACCCCGTTGACGGCCTTCACCACCCCGTCCCGGGTGTGGAACTCCACGTGCAGATCGCGCACTTCGAGCAACATGGCAGCGGACTCCTCAGCGCAGCTTGGGGTCGAGGGCGTCGCGCACCGCGTCGCCGAGCATGATGAAGGCCAGCACCGTCACCGCCAGCGCGCCGGCGGGCCAGAGGAGCATGTGCGGGGCGTTGCGGATGTACTGGGACGCGGCGGAGATGTCGATGCCCCAGGAGACGGCGGGCGGCTTCAGGCCGACGCCGAGGAACGACAGGGTGGCCTCCAGCGAGATGTACGTGCCCAGCGCGATGGTCGCGACGACGATGACCGGGGCGACCGCGTTCGGCGCGATGTGGCGCAGCATCATCCGGCCGTTGGACGCGCCGAGGGCCCGGGCGGCCTGGACGTAGTCGTTGTGCTTGGCGGTGATGACGGAGCCGCGGGCGATGCGGGCGATCTGCGGCCAGCCCAGCAGGACGATGAAGCCGATCACCGGCCAGACGGTGGAGCTGGTCACCACGGAGAGGAAGACCAGGCCGCCGAGGACGACGGGGATGCCGAAGAAGATGTCGGTGAGCCGGGACAGGACCGCGTCCCACCAGCCGCCGAAGAACCCCGCGAGGCCGCCGAGGACGCTGCCGATCAGGGCGACGCCGAGGGTGGAGCAGATGCCGACGGTGACGGAGTTGCGGGCGCCGTAGACGACGCGGGTGTAGACGTCGCAGCCCTGTCCGTCGTAGCCGAAGGGATGGCCGGGCTGGGAACCCTGCTGGGCCTTGCCGAGGTCGCAGTCGAGCGGGTCGCCGGAGGCGATGAGCTGCGGCCAGATCGAGATGACCACCAGGAACAGGATGATCAGCGCGGAGATGATGAAGACCGGGTTGCGGCGCAGGTCGCGCCAGGCGTCCGACCACAGGCTCTGCGGTTTGGTGTCCGGCCCGGTCCCCTCGGGCCCGCCGGGGGTCTTCTCCAGGCTGTCGCCCTCCGCGAGCGCGAGGTCCGTGGGCCCGCCGGCTCCGGCGGCCGAGATCGCCTCGTCCGGTGTCTGCTCAGGCATAGCGGATCCTCGGGTCGAGTACGGCGTAGAGGAGGTCGACGATCAGGTTGGCCGCCAGGAAGACCAGCACCAGGACGGTGACGAAGCCGACGACGGTCTGCGAGTTCTGGCGCAGGATGCCCTGGTAGAGCTGGTAGCCGACGCCATGGATGTTGAAGATCCGCTCGGTCACGATCGCCCCGCCCATCAGGGCGCCCACGTCCGTGCCAATGAAGGTGACGACGGGGATCAGCGAGTTGCGCAGCAGGTGGCGGATGACGACGCGGCGCCGGGGCAGCCCCTTGGCGGTCGCGGTGCGGACGTAGTCGGCGCGGGTGTTCTCGGCGATCGAGGTCCGGGTGAGCCGGGTGACGTACGCCAGTGAGACGGAGGCGACCACCAGGCCCGGGATGAGCAGCTCGTTCAGGGGGGCCTCGGGCGAGACGGACGGCTTGATGACGCCCCACTCGACGCCCAGGAGCAGCTGGAGCAGCAGACCGGTGACGAAGGTCGGGATCGAGATCACGACGAGCGTCAGGATGAGGACCGTGGTGTCGACCGGCCGGCCGCGGCGCAGCCCGGTGACGACGCCGAGGCTGATGCCGATGACGATCTCGAAGACGATCGCGACGAGCGTGAGGCGGATGGTGATGGGGAAGGCGGTGCCCATCAGCTCGGTGACCTTCTGCCCGTTGAACGCGGTGCCGAAGTCGCCGGTGAAGACGTTGCCCATGTAGGTGAGGTATTGCTGCCACACCGGCTTGTCGAGGCCGAATTCCGAGCGGAGTTGGGCGGCGGTCGCCGGGTCGCACTGGCGGTCGCCGCAGAGACCCGCGATGGGGTCACCCATCACGTTCACCATCAGGAAGATCAACAGCGTGGTGCCGAAGAAGACCGGGATCATCTGCAGCAGCCGCCGGATCACATAACGTCCCATGAAGGGCTCCGGGGGTCGCGGGGACGGAGGCTCGGGAGTCGGGGGACGGGGAAGCCGGGCGGCCGGTGCGTCACCGCACGGTCGCCCGGCTCCGTCCCTTACTTGACCTTGATCTGCTCGTACACCGGGACGCTGAACTGGTTCAGCGAGACGTTGGTGACGTTCTCCGAGTAGCCGGCGCTGCCGTTCTGGTACCAGAGCGGGATGACGGGCATCTGCTCGACCATGACCTTCTCGGCGTCCTGGAAGGTGGAGACGGCCTTGGCCTTGTCGGACTCGGCGTTGGCCTTGTCCACGAGGTCGTCGAACTGCTTGTTGCTCCACTTGCCGTCGTTGGACGAGGCGTTGGTGTAGTACACGGGCTGCAGGAAGTTCTGGATGAGCGGGTAGTCCATCTGCCAGCCCGCGCGCCAGGCGCCGTGCAGCTTCTGCTGGGAGACCTGGCTGCGGAAGTCGGCGAAGGTGCCGACGGGGGCGCCCACGCACGCCTTGTTGTTGCCCATGACCTTGTTGATGCTGTTGCAGACGGCGTCGACCCACTCCTTGTGCGAGCCGGTGTCACCGTTGTACGAGATCTTGAGCTGGCCGCCGGGGATGCCGCCGCCGTCCTCGATCATCTTCTTCGCCTCTGCGGCGTTGTACGTGCACTCCTTGCCGCAGAGCCCCTTCTTGAAGCCGCCGTCCTCGCCGAGGACCGGGGAGGTCCAGTCGGACGCGGGGGTGCGGGTCTTCTGGAAGATCTGGTCGGTGATCTGCTGGCGGTTGATCGCCATCGACAGGCCCTGGCGGACCTTGACGGCGCCGGCGGTGTCCCAGTTCTTGTCGTAGAAGGGGAAGGCGAGGGTCTGGATGATGCCGGCCGGGGTGTTGATGTAGCGGTCGCCGAGGTCCGACTTGACGTTCTTGAGCTGCGAGGCGGGCACGTCGTCCACGAGGTCGAGGTTGCCGGCCGTCAGGTCGGTGTAGGCGGTGTTGTTGTCGGTGTAGACCTTGAGGTCGATGCCGCCGTTCTGCGCCTTGTCGTCCCCGGGGTAGTCGTCCCACTTGCGCAGGCTCATCGAGGAGCCCTTGGTGTACTTGTCGATGGTGTACGGGCCGTTGCCGACGGGCTTGGAGAGCCAGCCGGCGTGGTCGGTGTAGAAGGACTTGGGGAGCGGGGCGAAGGCCGGGTAGCCGAGGGTGTCGGGCCACAGCGAGAACTTCTGCGACAGCTTGACCGTGAAGGTCTTGTCGTTCACGACCTTGAGGCCGGACATGGTGGTGGCGCTGGCCTTGCCGGACTCCGGGTGGACCTTGTCGTAGCCGTCGATGTAGCCGAAGAAGTAGGCGTTCTTCTGGTTGTTCTTCAGGAGGGCGCCGTAGTTCCACGCGTCCACGAAGGACTTGGCGGTGATCTTCTCGCCGTTGCTGAAGGTCCAGCCGTCCTTCACCGTGACGGTGAAGTTCTGGTTGTCCTTGGTCTCGATCTTCTCGGCGAGCATGTTGGTGGCCTCACCGGTCTTCGGGTCGTACTTCTTCAGACCCCGGAAGATCATGTCGAGGACCTTGCCGCCCTGCACCTCGTTCGTGTTGGCCGGCTCCAGCGGGTTCTGCGGGTCACCCCAGGACGAGCTGACGATCCCGTCGGCGCCACCTCCACCGCCACCGCTGTCGCCCCCGCCGCAGGCCGTCGCCGCCAGGGCGACGGCCGCCGCACATGCGGCCCACTTGACGTGTGTGGCTCCGCGCATGGAGTGCCTCCTCGTTGTGCTCCGGCTTACGTGAGGTCAAATATCACCTCAGAACGGGGCGTATGCATATCTACTCCACCCATTCGGGCACGTCGACGGCCTTCCGGACGTCCGCACCCCCGCCCGGACACCGGATTCCGGACGCGTACACGACACCCTGACGGACCGCACCACCCCCTCTGACGAGCGACGAAGCAATAACGGCGGGGCAACGAACCGGCATCGACCGCATAGCGCCACATCCGGATGTACGAATTCCGAGACAACGCCGCCCGGATATCGGACTCAATGCCCGGATTGAATTGAATTGCAGGTCAATATCCCCAGGGGCAGGCAAACGCAGGGTAAAAGACTCGCCAAGCGGGAGTCATGTAAAGGCCAAGGTGCCAAAGAGCGGACCAAGGCGGCTCGACATTCATTGACCCTGCGTGAATTGCGTTGAAAAAGTCCGGGTAGCCCGTGGGTGTGCCCTGCGGAGTCCTTCGACCCTCCGGGCCAGGAGCACCATGACGATTCCAACCTCGAACGCAGCAGCCACCCTTGAGGCGGCGGATGTGACGGCGACCCTTCCGCCGGAGTCCGCCTCGGGCAAGGGGGGTGACGGCCGGTCACCCGGAAAGCTCGCCTGGCGCCGCTTCAAGCGGGACCGCACCGGCGTGATTTCCGCCTATGTGGTCATTTTCTTCTTCGTGGTGGGCATTGCCGCCCCGCTGATCGCGAAATTGTACGGAAAGGACCCGTACACGACGTACGGGCAGAACGACACCAGTCTGCTGGACGACTTCGGTTCCCCGGTCCTTCCCAACGGCGGGATCAGCGGCGACTTCTGGTTCGGCATCGAGCCCGGCCTCGGCCGGGACGTCTTCACCTTCCTGCTCTACGGCATCCGCAACTCCCTGCTCATCGCCGCCGCCACCACGCTGCTCGTCACCGTGATCGGCATCGCGATCGGCGTCACCGCGGGCTACCTCGGGGGCAAGACGGACTACCTGGTCGGCCGGGTCATCGACATCCTGCTGGCCTTCCCCTCCACGCTCTTCTTCATCGCCTTCTGGCCCGTACTGCTCTCGATCCTGGTCGACCCGGAGGAGAACACCCCGGTCTGGCTGACCGTGGTCACCCTCATCTCGGTCATGACCGCCTTCGGCTGGGCCTCCATCGCCCGTCTGCTGCGCGGTGAGGTGCTGGCCCTGCGGGAGCGCGAGTTCGTCGAGGCCGCCAAGGTCACCGGCGCGTCCCCGGCGCGGATCATCTTCAAGGAACTGCTGCCCAACCTCTGGACGCCGATCCTGATCCAGGCCACGCTCGCGCTGCCCGCCTACGTGACGGCGGAGGCGGGTCTCGCCTTCCTCGGCGTCGGGCTGACGTCCCCGACCCCGGACTGGGGCGTGATGATCCAGCGCGGCTCGGACGTCTACCAGAGCGACATCACCTTCATGCTCTTCCCCGGCGCGTCGATGGTGATCTTCGTGATCGCCTTCAACCTCCTCGGCGACTCCGTGCGCGACGCGCTGGACCCCAAGACCAAGCGCTGAATCCGCCGTACTCCGGACGGGCGACGGGGCCCACCCGGATCCACCGTTTCTCCACTCGACCAGAGCAGGAAGCCATGTCTCTCTCCCGCAGAAACTTCGTCATCGCCACGTCGGTCGCGGCCGGCAGCACGATGGTGCTCTCCGCCTGCAGCAGCGGCAGCTCCACCGCCGGCAAGGGCGACAAGAGCAAGGGCCACGGCGGCGCCGACAAGTACACCGGCTCGGTCGTCGTCGGCACCAAGGAGGACTCCACGGGCGCCGCTCCGGAGATCCCCGGCGCCAAGAAGGGCGGGACGATCCGCGGCATCGCGCCGGACGACTTCTCGCACCTGGACCCGCAGCGCATCTACTTCTCGTGGAACTCCGCCGTCGGTGACCTCTTCATCCGCTGCCTGACCGGCTACAAGATCGCCTCCGACGGCTCGATGAAGCTCGTCGGCGACCTCGCCACCGACCCCGGCACCACCAAGGACGGCGGCAAGACCTGGGAGTTCACGCTCAAGGACGGCCTCAAGTGGGAGGACGGCAAGGAGCTGACGGTCGAGGACGTGCGCCACGGCATCGAGCGCGGCTTCGCCAGCTTCACCACCGAGGGCGCCGGCTACGCCCAGCAGGCGCTCACCGGCAGCACCGACTTCCGCGGCAAGTACAAGGGTCCGTTCAGCGGCAAGCACCTCGACTCGGTCGTCACGGACGCCGCCAAGAAGACCATCACCTTCAAGCTGGCCGAGGCCCGCCCGGACTTCAACTTCACCCTGGCGATGACCTCCTACGGCGCCGTCCCGGTCAAGGGCGACAGCAAGGACAAGTACGACAAGGACCCGGTGTCCTGCGGCCCGTACCGCATCAAGTCGCACTCCGTCGACAAGTCGATGACCCTGGTCCGCAACGAGCACTGGGACCCGAACACCGACGCGATCCGCAACGCGTACCCGGACCAGTTCGTCTACGAGTTCGGCCCCGAGGGTCTCCAGGCCGCCGACCGCCTGATCGCCGACTCCGGCGACGACCAGTACGCCGTCATGGCGTACAGCGGCGTCCCGGCCGAGCGCATCCAGAAGGTCCTCACCGACGCCGAGCTGAAGAAGCGCACCTTCAACGGTCTGCTCACCGGCATCTACTACTACGCGATCAACACCAAGCGCATCACCGACCTGAAGGTGCGCCAGGCCCTGATCCACGCGTGGCCGCTGGAGCAGATCCGCAAGATCTACGGTGGCCCGTCGGCCGGTGACTACGCGACCTCGATCCTGAGCCCCGACATCATGGGCTACGCCAAGGACGACGTCTACGGCAAGCTGAAGAAGCCGCAGGGCGACCCGGAGAAGGCGAAGGCGCTGCTGAAGGAGGCGGGCAAGGAGGGTCAGAAGATCGTCTACGCCTTCCCGCAGGGCAACACCTACGACAAGACCAAGGTCGTCATCGAGAACGCCCTCAAGGCGGCCGGCTTCGAGCCCGTCCTCAAGCCGCTGGAGTCCACCAGCTACTACGACGGCGTCCAGAAGATCGACAACAAGTTCGACGTGATGTGGTTCGGCTGGTCCCCGGACTGGCCGACCGGCTACACGCTGATCCAGCCGCTGTTCGACGGCGGCACCATCGCGGACGGCGCGAACAACATCTCGCAGCTCAACGTCGACTGGGTCAACGAGGCCATCAAGAAGAACGTCACCATCGCGGACCCGGCCGAGGCCGGCAAGGCGTGGGCCGCGCTCGACAAGCGGATCATGACGGAGGAGGCGCCGATCATCCCCGAGACGTTCCAGCGCCGCTTCTACCTGTACGGCTCCAAGGTCGGCGGCGCCATGTTCCACCCGCTGTGGTCCTCGGCCGTGTTCTACAAGCTCTTCGTGAAGGCCTAGCCGACACCCCCCGAGGCGGGGCGCCCACGCGGCGCCCCGCCCGCTCCCCTCCCCCTCGTCGGCGTCTGCCAGGGAAATCCATCGCCATGTTCCGCTTCCTCCTCCGCCGGGCAATCGGCGCACTGGTCATCCTGCTGATCATCAGTGCCATCACCTTCGTCCTCTTCTACGTCGCGCCCCGCGACCCCGCCCGCGCGGCCTGCGGCAAGATCTGCACGCCGGAGACGCTGGCGCTGGTCAAGCAGAACCTCGGCATCGCCGACCCGCTGCCCGTGCAGTACTGGCACTGGCTGGAAGGCGTGTTCGTCGGACGCGACTACAGCTCGTTCGGCCACTGCCCCGCCCCGTGCCTGGGCTACTCGTTCCGCAACAGCGAGCCGGTCTTCAGCACCATCCAGGACCGCTTCCCGACGACGCTCTCCCTCTCCGCCGGCGCCGCGGTCGTCTTCGTGCTCTTCGGTGTGGGCACCGGCATGCTGGCCGCCGTGAAGCAGGGCAAGGCGCTGGACAAGATCGCCTCCTCGGCGTCCCTGATCTTCTCCTCGATGCAGATCTACATCGTCGGCGTGGTCGCCATGTACTACCTCTGCGACCAGCTGCACATCCTCAGCCGCCCCAAGGACGTCCCGTTCACCCAGGACCCGGCCGGCTGGTTCTCCGGGCTGCTGCTGCCCTGGCTGGTGCTGGCGCTGATCTTCACCGCCAACTACACGCGTATGACCCGCTCCCAGATGGTCGAGTCGATGAGCGAGGACTACGTCCGCACCGCCCGGGCCAAGGGCCTGTCCCGGCGCACCGTGTTCTTCCGGTTCGCGTGGCGCGGCGCGATGGGCCCGATCGTCACCATCTTCGGTCTCGACATCGGCCTGCTGCTCGGCGGCGCGATCATCACCGAGAAGGTCTTCGGTCTGCACGGCATCGGCGCCCTGTCGATCAAGGCGGTCTACGACAACGACCTCCCGATGATCCTGGGTGTCGTCCTGGTCGCGGCGGCGGCGATCGTCTTCTTCAACATCGTCGTGGACGCCGTCTACGCCCTCATCGACCCGCGCGTGCGCCTCGCCTAGGGAGAGACCCCATGAGCACCCCCTTCCTCTCCGTACGCGATCTGCGCGTGCACTTCTCCAGCGAAGACGGCCTGGTCAAGGCCGTCGACGGGCTCTCCTTCGACCTGGAGCGCGGCAAGACCCTCGGCATCGTCGGCGAGTCCGGCTCCGGCAAGTCCGTCACCAACCTGGCCATCCTCGGACTGCACCACCCCGACCACACCGAGATCGAGGGCGAGATCCTGCTCGACGGCCAGGACCTGCTGTCCGCGTCCGAGCGGGAGCTGGAGCGGCTGCGCGGCAACAAGATGTCCATGGTCTTCCAGGACGCCCTGGCCTCCCTGTCGCCGTACCACACGATCGGCAAGCAGATCGGCGAGACGTTCCGGAAGCACACCGGCGCCTCCAAGCAGGAGGCCCGGGCACGGGCGATCGAGATGCTCACCAAGGTGGGCATCCCGCAGCCGAACCTGCGCGTGGACGACTACCCGCACCAGTTCTCCGGCGGTATGCGCCAGCGCGCGATGATCGCCATGTCGCTGGTCTGCGACCCCGCGCTGCTGATCGCGGACGAGCCGACGACCGCGCTGGACGTCACCGTGCAGGCCCAGATCATGGACCTGCTCAAGGACCTCCAGCAGGAGTTCGGCACCTCGATCATCTTCATCACCCACGACCTCGGGGTCATCGCCGACATCGCGGACGACGTCCTCGTGATGTACGGCGGGCGCTGTGTGGAGCGGGGTACGAAGAAGGAGGTGCTGCGCACGCCGCAGCACCCGTACACCTGGGGCCTGCTGGGCTCGATGCCGAGCCTCGAAGGCCCGGTGGACGTGCCGCTGTCGCCGATCCCCGGCACCCCGCCGAGCCTCCTCAACCCGCCGAGCGGCTGCCGCTTCCACCCGCGGTGCTCCTTCACCGAGCAGGTCGGCGGCGACCGCTGCTCGGCCCAGCAGCCTCCGCTGGACCTGGTGTCCGGGCGCGGGGCGGCCTGCCACCTGACCCCGGAGCAGCGCGTGGAGTTCTTCACCGACTTCGCCGGCACCCGGGCCAACTGACGTACAAGAGACGGGACTTTCCCACCATGAGCAGCACCGATCCCCTCCTGGACGTCTCCGGACTCACCAAGCACTTCCCGATCAAGGGCGGCTTCCCGATCCGGCGGACCGTCGGGGCCGTCCAGGCCGTGGACGGACTGGACTTCACCGTCGCCGAGGGCGAGAGCCTGGGCCTGGTCGGTGAGTCCGGCTGCGGCAAGTCGACCACGGGCCGGCTGGTCACCCGGCTGCTCGAGCCGACCGCGGGCCGGATCGCCTACCGCGGGCAGGACATCACGCACGCCACCCGCAAGCAGCTGGCGCCGGTCCGCTCCGAGATCCAGATGATCTTCCAGGACCCGTACGCCTCGCTGAACCCGCGCCAGACGGTCGGCAAGATCGTGTCGGCGCCGATGGAGGTCAACGGCATCGAGCCGCCCGGCGGCCGCGAGGCCCGGGTGCGGGAGCTGCTGGAGACCGTCGGGCTCAACCCGGAGCACTACAACCGCTTCCCGCACGAGTTCTCCGGCGGCCAGCGTCAGCGCATCGGGGTCGCCCGCGCGCTGGCCCTGGAACCGAAGCTGATCGTGGCGGACGAGCCGGTCTCCGCGCTGGACGTGTCGATCCAGGCGCAGGTGGTCAACCTGCTGCAGAAGCTCCAGAAGGAGCTGGGGATCGCCTTCCTGTTCATCGCCCACGACCTGGCGGTCGTACGGCACTTCTCCCAGCGCGTCGCCGTGATGTACCTCGGCCGGATCGTGGAGATCGCGGACCGCGACGACCTGTACGGGAATCCCCGCCACCCCTACACGCGGGCGCTGCTCTCCGCCGTGCCCGAGGCCACCGCGGACGACACGCCGGCCCGTGAGCGCATCCGGCTCACCGGCGACGTCCCGTCCCCCGTGAACCCGCCCTCGGGCTGCCGCTTCCGCACCCGCTGCTGGAAGGCGACGGACAAGTGCGCGAGCGAGACGCCCCCGCTGGTGCGGATCTCCGGCAGCCGTGAGGGCCACCTGACGGCCTGCCACTACCCGGAGGACTCCCAGTCGGTGGCCGCCGTCCCGCAGGCCCGCCAGGCGGACGCCAAGCCCGCCAAGAGCCTGGAGAAGGACGGCGGGTCCGAAGACCGCGAGGCGCGAGGCTGACACCCCTCGCCTCGGCCCCGGGGCCGTACGCCCGGCGCGGGACCCGACCGGTCCACGCCCGCCGTACGGCTCCGGCCGGGGGAACCGAGCCCGCATCGGCCCACTGACCCGAGCACCCTGCGAGCCCGGTTCCCGGTACACGGGAAAGGCGCCCCGGAACCGATCGGTTCCGGGGCGCCTTTCGTCGCGCGCGGCGGGTTACGAGGCCGCGTGCACCACGTCCTTCTCCTCCGCGAAGTGGCAGGCCGACTCGTGGGCGGCCGGCGTCTTCGAGGCCTTGAAGCGCTCGGGGACCGCGAGGAGCGGCACCTCGGTGGCGCACTTGTCCTGGGCCTTCCAGCAGCGGGTGCGGAAGCGGCAGCCCGAGGGCGGGTTGGCCGGGGAGGGGACGTCACCGGAGAGGATGATCCGCTCGCGGCCCTCACGGGCCTCCGGGTCCGGGACCGGAACGGCCGACAGCAGCGCCTGGGTGTAGGGGTGCGTCGGGTGGTCGTAGATCTGGACGTCCGTACCGATCTCGGCCATCTTGCCGAGGTACATGACGCCGACCCGGTCCGAGATGTGCCGGACGATCGACAGGTCGTGCGCGATGAAGAGGTAGGACAGGTTGAACTCGTCCTGGAGCTTCTCCATCAGGTTGACGACCTGCGCCTGCACCGACACGTCGAGCGCGGAGACCGGCTCGTCGCAGATGATGATCTCCGGGTTGAGCGCGAGGCCGCGGGCGATGCCGATGCGCTGGCGCTGACCGCCGGAGAACTGGTGCGGGTAGCGGTTGATGTACTCCGGGTTGAGGCCGACGACGTCCAGGAGCTCCTGGACCCTGCGCCGCCGGTCGCCCTTGGGGGCCACCTCGGGGTGGATCTCGTACGTCTCGCCGATGATGTCGCCCACCGTCATGCGGGGGTTGAGCGAGGTGTACGGGTCCTGGAACACCATCTGGATGTTGCGGCGCACGGCCTTCAGCGCGCGGCCGGACAGCTTGGTGATGTCCTGGCCCTTGTAGAAGACCTCGCCGGCGGTGGCCCGCTCCAGCGACATCAGCAGCTTGGCGACGGTGGACTTGCCGCAGCCGGACTCGCCCACGATGCCCAGCGTCTCGCCCGCGTACAGGTCGAACGAGATGCCGTCGACGGCCTTGACCGCGCCGACCTGCTTCTGGAAGAGGATGCCCTGCGTCAGCGGGAAGTGCTTGACGAGGTTGCGCACCTGGAGGATCGGCTCCCCCTGCGACACGGGCGCGTCGATGGCGGCTACGGCCTCCGCCTCGGTCGCCGCGTCGACGGTCTCCACCTCGGAGACGTTGGGGGTGGCGTCCACGGACTCCTTCGAGATGTCAGCCATGGATCGTCTCCTTCCAGAAGTGACAGGCGCTGCGGCGGCCGGCCAGCTCGGTGCCGTCCTGCTCGGTCACCGGCTGGAGGGCCGGGATGTCCGAACGGCAGATGTCCTGGGCCATGGTGCAGCGCGGGTTGAACGCGCAGCCCGACGGCACGTGCAGCAGGTTGGGCGGCAGGCCCTTGATCGCGAAGAGCTCCTGGCCCTTCTGGTCCAGGCGCGGGATCGAGGCCAGCAGACCCTTGGTGTACGGGTGCGCGGGGCGCTTGTAGATCTCGTGCACCGGGGCGGTCTCGACGATCCGGCCCGCGTACATCACGGCGATCTTGTCGGCGACGTCCGCGACGACACCCAGGTCGTGGGTGATCAGGATCAGGCCCATGTTGTACTCGCGCTGGAGCTCCGCGAGCAGGTCCATCACCTGGGCCTGGACGGTCACGTCGAGCGCGGTGGTCGGCTCGTCCGCGATGATCAGGTCCGGCTCCAGGGCGAGCGCCATCGCGATCATGATGCGCTGGCGCATGCCGCCGGAGAACTGGTGCGGGTAGTCCGAGACCCGGGCCGCGGCGGCCGGGATCTTCACCTGGTCCATCAGCTCGATGGCCTTGGCGCGGGCTTCCTTCTTGGACAGGCCCTGGTGGACCCGGAACATCTCGCCGAGCTGGTAGCCGACGGTGAGGACCGGGTTCAGCGAGGACAGCGCGTCCTGGAAGATCATGGCGATCTTCTGGCCGCGGATCTTCCGGCGCTCCTCGTTGGACATCTTGAGCATGTCCTGGCCGCGGAAGAGGATCTCGCCCTTGGGAATCCTGCCGGGCGGCATGTCGAGGATGCCCATGATGGCCTGCGCCGTCACGGACTTGCCGGAACCGGACTCACCGAGGACGGCCAGGGTCTCACCGGCGTCCACGCTGTAGTTGACCCCGTTGACCGCCTTGGCCACACCGTCGCGGGTGTGGAACTCCACGTGCAGGTCACGGACTTCGAGCAGGGGACCGACGTGGTCGTCACCCCGGCGTGCGGACGGGACTTCGGCGGTCTTGTTGATGGTGGCCACGTTCGCCCTCCTATCGCGACTTCGGATCGAAGGCGTTGCGGACGGCTTCGCCGAGCATGATGAACGCCAGAACGGTGATGCTGAGCATGATCGACGGGTAGATCAGGATGTGCTGCGCCACCCGGATCTGGCTCGAACCGGTCGAGATGTCGATGCCCCACGAGATGGTCGGGTCGGCGAGACCGAGGCCCAGGTACGACAGGGTCGCCTCGGCCGAGATGTACACGCCCAGCGAGATGGTGGCGACGACGATCACCGGCGCCATCACGTTCGGCAGGATGTGCCGGAACATGATCCGGCTGGTGCTCGCGCCGAGCGCCCGCGCCGCTTGTACGTAGTCGGACGCCTTGGCGGTGATCACCGCGCCGCGCATGACACGGGCGATCTGGGTCCAGCCGAGGAACGCCAGGGCGAGGACGACGACCCAGACCTTGCGCTCGCTGAAGGACTGGAGCACGACCATCGCGCCGAGCAGGAAGGGCAGGCCCAGGAAGATGTTGGTGAAGCCGGAGAGGACCGCGTCCACCCAGCCGCCGAAGAATCCGGACAGCATGCCGATGAGGCCGCCGAACAGGGTCACCAGCACGGTGACGCACACGCCGACGGTGATCGAGGCGCGGGTGCCGTAGATGACGCGGGCGTAGACGCTGCGGCCCTGCCCGTCGTATCCGAGCCAGCCCTCCGAGCCGATCTTGCCCAGCTCGGGCTTCTTCAGGAAGTGCTTCCCGAGGTCCGCGTGGGTCGCCGAGGCCCCGGTGAACAGGCCGGGGAAGACGGCTATCACCAGGAGGATGACGATGAGGACGGACGACACCAGGAAGTACGGGTTGCGGCGCAGATCGGCCCAGGCGTCGCCCCAGAGGCTGCGCGCCTTGGCGGCCTTCGCCACGGAGGTCGGGTCCGTGACGGGACCGTGGACGTCCTCGGGCGCGGGTGCGGTCTTGGTCACGTCAGGCATAACGGATCCTCGGGTCCAGGACCGCGTACAGCAGGTCGACGATCAGGGTCATGAACAGGTAGACGAGCACCAGGATGGTGACGAGGCCCACCAGGGTGGTCCCTTCACGCCGGGTGATCGACTCGAAGATGGTGCCGCCGACGCCCTTGACGTTGAAGACGGACTCGGTGACGACCGCACCGCCCATCAGGGCGCCGAGGTCGGTGCCCAGGAACGTGACGACGGGGATCATCGAGTTGCGCATGAGGTGCACACCGATGATGCGGCGCTTCGGAAGCCCCTTGGCAACGGCCGTGCGCATGTAGTCGGACCGCAGGTTCTCGGCCATCGTCGTACGGGTCAGCCGGGCCACGTACGCGAGGGAGAGCGAGCCGAGCACGATGGCCGGGGTCAGCAGTTCGCTCCAGGTCGCCTCGTTCGAGACGTTGGGCGAGATGACCCCCAACTGGTCGGCGAAGACGGACTTCACGATGTGCGCCAGCACGAAGACGGGGATCGAGATGATCAGCAGCGTCAGGATGAGGACCACGTTGTCGGCCAGCCGGCCGGCACGCAGACCCGCGACCATGCCCAGGCCGATGCCGAGGATGATCTCGATGACGAAGGCCATGCCCGCAAGGCGCAGCGTGACCGGGAAGGCGTCGCCGAGCACGTCGGTGACGGGGCGCCCGCTGGCTATCTGGGTGCCGAAGTCCGCATGAAGGATCATGCCCTTCATGTAGTCCCAGTACTGCACCAGAATCGGCTGGTCCAGTCCGAGCTTGTGCCGCATCGCTTCCAGAGTGGCCGGGTCGGCCCCCTTGTCCCCGAAGAGCCCGCGCACGGGGTCGCCGGGCAGCGTGTAGACCATCAGGAAGATCAGCAGCGTTGTCCCGAGGAAGACCGGGATCATCTGGAGCAGTCGTCGTGCGACATAGCGCCCCATCATGCCTCCATGTAATAGGCGGCGGCAGCCGACGGGCCCTCCCCCGCTCCGACTGCCCCTGAGGGTGGGTCGGTTGCGTGGAAGGGCCCCCCGGCCACTGCGTGCGGCAGGCGCGGGACCGTTCTTCAGGGGTCCCGCACGTGCGCGCGGACTACGTCGGTGTGATTACTTCTTGACTTCGATCTGCGTCAGGATCGGGTCGCCGTCCTGGGCGTAGTCGACGTTCTGGACCTTCTCCGAGTAGCCGGCGTTGACCTTGTAGTACCAGAGCGGGATGGAGGGCATGTAGTTCACCAGCTCCTTCTCGATCTTCTGGTACGCGGCGACGGAGTCCTCGAGGGAGGCGGCGGAGTCGGCCTTCTTGATCTCCGCGTCCAGGCCCTTGTTCGAGAAGTCGCCCTGGTTGCCCGCGGCGCCGGTACGGAACAGGTCCGAGATGAAGTTGGCGTTCACCGGGTAGTCGAGCACCCAGCCGGAGCGGTACAGGGACTTGACCTGCTTGTCGTCACGCGCGTTGGTGTCGGCCTGGAAGTCGGCCTTCGAGTCACCGGTGCACTTGACGCCGGTCGACTGCGTGATGCTGTTGCAGACCGCCTCGACCCATTCCTTGTGGCCGCCGTCGGCGTTGAACTGGATCGAGATCTTGTTGCCCGGGACGCCGCCGCCGTCCTTGATGAGCTGCTTGGCCTTGGCGGGGTCGTACTTGGTGACGTCGCCGGTGGCGTTCGGCTGGTAGCCGAGCACGCCCTTGGCGACCCAGCCGGTGGCGGGCTCGCGGGTGCCCTGGAGCACGGTCTTGGTGATCGTGTCGCGGTCGATGCCCATCGACAGGCCCTGGAGGACCTTCGGGTCGATGTTCTTCCACTGGTCGGTGTAGAACGCGACGGCGATCGTCTGGATGGCGGAGTACGCCTTGTCCACGGCGCGGTCACCGAGGTCGGACCGGTAGACCGGGAGGTCCTTCGGGCCGATCTGGCGGAGCACGTCGACGTTGCCGGACTTCAGGTCCTCGTAGGCGGTCTCGAGGGTGGTGTAGTTCTTGAAGATCACACCGCCGTTCTTCGCCTTGTCGAGACCCTTGTAGTCGTCGTTGCGGACGACCTTGATCTGCTTCTTGTGGTCCCAGCTGACGAACTTGTACGCGCCGTTGCCGACCGGCTTCTCACCGGCGGCCTTCGGGTCCGCGTAGAAGGACTCGGGCAGCGGCGAGAAGACCGTGTAACCGAGCTTGTACGCGAAGTACGGCAGCGGGGCGTTGAGCTCGATGGTGAACGTGTAGTCGTCCACCTTCTTCAGACCGGACATGGTGTCCGACTTCGGCTTGGCCTTCGCGTCCTCCGGGTGGACGTCCGCGAAGCCCTTGATGTCGCCGAACCAGGACGCGTTGGTCTGGTTGTTCTTGATGTTGGCGGCCCAGTTCCAGGCCTTGATGTAGGACTCGGCCGTGACGGGGGTGCCGTCGTGGAACTTCCAGTCCTTCTTGAGCTTGACCGTCCAGAGCTTCGAGTCCTTGGTGTCCACGGACTCGGCGTTGATCATCTCAAGCTTGCCGGACGGGTCGTAGTCCACCAGCTGCGAGAAGATCGCGTCGGTGACGATGCTGCCGTTCGACTCCATCGTGTTCGCCGGCTGCAGCGGGTTCTGCGGCTCGCCGACCTCGACGGAGAAGATGCCGTCCGGGTTCACAGCGCCCTTGGCGGCGGGCTTGCTGCCCTTGTCGCCGTCGTCGTCGCCGCCACCACAGGCAGTCGCAGCCAGGGCGATGATGGCCGCTCCCGCGACCCACTTGGCGCTCTTGGCACCACGCATGGGTTTCCTCCTCATGAGTCCACTTTTGACTACAAGAAGGGCACTGGGTTGATACACCGACACCCCTGACGGTGATCGTTTCAGTGCCCTTAGTGTGCTCGTGAGTCGGCGCACTCCCCACAGTGCGTGACCCATTGACCCGAGCTCAATGGAGCCAACTATTAAGTACGACTGGGCCGTAAACCACACTTAAAGGGTCTCGGTTTGACAACATCCGGCCGTCACGAGGATCAAAATCCGGACAAACTGATCCCAGACAGACACCCCCGAAACGGACTGTTAACACATGTTTCGGAGAGCAACCTCCGATAATCGGACGTTTCTGTCTCACATGCTGGTCGGGCAAGCCTAAAACCGGTTGACCATGGCTCAGGGCCCCCACAGTGTCTGTGAGGGCCCTGGGCTACGGCAATGCCTGGAGCTGACGGATCGTCGGCCGGAAATCGCCTGCCGGCGCCGGCTCAGCCGTGCTTGGCGCGCGAGGCGGTGCGGCTGCGCTCCTTCTGGTCGAGGACGACCTTGCGGATGCGGACGGCCTCCGGAGTCACCTCGACGCACTCGTCGTCGCGGCAGAACTCCAGCGACTGCTCCAGCGAGAGCTTGCGCGGCGGGACGATCGCCTCGAAGGAGTCGGCCGACGAGGACCGCATGTTCGTGAGCTTCTTCTCCTTGGTGATGTTCACGTCCATGTCGTCGGAGCGCGAGTTCTCGCCGACGATCATGCCCTCGTACACCTCGGTGCCGGGGTCGGTGAAGAGCACGCCGCGCTCCTGGAGGTTCGTCATCGCGAAGGCGGTGACGGCACCGGCGCGGTCGGCGACCAGCGAGCCGTTGTTACGGGTCGTCAGGGTGCCGAACCACGGCTCGTGGCCCTCGTGGATGGAGTGCGCGATGCCCGTGCCGCGGGTGTTGGTCAGGAACTCCGTACGGAAGCCGATGAGGCCGCGCGACGGGACGACGAACTCCATGCGGACCCAGCCGGAGCCGTGGTTCGACATGTTGTCCATGCGGCCCTTGCGGACGCCCATGAGCTGCGTGACGGCGCCCATGTGCTCCTCGGGCACGTCGATCGTCATGCGCTCGACGGGCTCGTACGTCTTGCCCTCGACGTCCTTGGTGACCACCTGGGGCTTGCCGATGGTCATCTCGAAGCCCTCGCGGCGCATCTGCTCGACCAGGATGGCCAGCGCCAGCTCACCGCGGCCCTGCACCTCCCAGGCGTCGGGGCGCTCGGTGTCCAGGACGCGCAGCGACACGTTGCCGATGAGCTCGCGGTCCAGGCGGTCCTTGACCTGGCGGGCGGTGACCTTGCGGTCCTTGACCGCGGCCTTGGCGTCCGCGCCCTTGCCGGTGCCGCCCCGGCCGACGAGCGGCGAGGTGTTGGTGCCGATCGTCATGGAGATCGCGGGCTCGTCCACCGTGATCAGGGGCAGCGCGACCGGGTTCTCCGGGTCGGCGAGCGTCTCGCCGATCATGATCTCCGGGATGCCGGCGACGGCGCAGATGTCACCGGGGCCGGCCACCTCGGCGGGCTTGCGGGTGAGCGCCTCGGTCATCATCAGCTCGGTGATGCGCACGTTCTGGATCGAGCCGTCGCGCTTGATCCAGGCGACCGTCTGGCCCTTGCGCAGCTCGCCCTGCTCGACGCGGAGGAGCGCGATGCGGCCGAGGAAGTTGTCGGCGTCGAGGTTGGTGACGTGGGCCTGGAGCGGCGCGCCCTCCTCGTACGTCGGGGCCGGGACGTGCTCCAGGATCGCGGAGAAGAACGGCTCCAGGTTGGTGGAGTCCGCCGGGACCGTGCCGTCCTCCGGCTTGGTCAGCGAGGCGATGCCGTCACGGCCGCACGCGTAGACGATCGGGAACTCGATCTGCTCCTCGTCCGCGTCCAGGTCGAGGAAGAGGTCGTAGGTCTCGTTGACGACCTCGTCGATCCGGGAGTCGGGGCGGTCCGTCTTGTTGATGCACAGGATGACGGGCAGGCGCTGCTGGAGCGCCTTGCGCAGCACGAAGCGCGTCTGCGGGAGCGGGCCCTCGGAGGCGTCGACCAGGAGCACGACCGCGTCCACCATCGACAGGCCGCGCTCGACCTCGCCGCCGAAGTCGGCGTGGCCGGGGGTGTCGATGATGTTGATGGTGATGACGTCGCCGCCATCCTTGGGGTGGTACTTCACGGCCGTGTTCTTGGCCAGGATCGTGATGCCCTTCTCACGCTCCAGGTCGTTCGAGTCCATCATGCGGTCGTCGAGCGACTCGGCGGCGTGCGCGGCGAACGAGCCGGCCTGCTTGAGCATGGCATCGACGATGGTCGTCTTGCCGTGGTCGACGTGGGCGACGATGGCGACGTTACGGATGTCGTGGCGCGTGGGCATGGTGTGGCTTGCGCTTCTCTCGGATCGGGGATTCAGGCGCCTGGGTCGGTCTTGAGTCCTCGTACGCCCGCCGGGCGGACGCGCCACGGCTAGTCCCATGGTACGGGGCGGCCACGACTGCGGCCTCCCCGGCAAGTTCCGGGCCGGTGGAGGGCACGGCTCTGCCCGCCGGCGGACCGGCGGGCAGAGGGGTGGCGAGCTGCTTCCGGGCTACTTCCCCGAGCGGGCCGGGGCGCCCGCGGCCTGCGGGGCCTTGTAGCCGATGTCCTGGTAGTGCGGGACCCCGAGGCCGAAGGCGCCGACGTTCACGAGTTGCCTGCTGGTGGCGACGAGCTGGGGGCGCTGGAAGAGGGGGATCGATCCCGCGGCGGCCCAGATGCGGGCGTCCGCCTTGCGCATGAGGTCCTGGGCGGCCTTCTCGTCCAGCTCCGACGCCGCCTGGTCGAAGAGCTGGTCGATGTGGTCCGTGCCGACGCGGGTGTAGTTCTGCTCCACGAGCAGCGAGCCGTCGGACGCGGGCAGCGGCTTGGCGAAGATCGGGCGGTCGTCGGTGGCCGGGTAGGCGGTGGCGGGCCAGGAGTACAGGGCCATGTCGTAGTCGCCGGAGGCCACGTGGTCGCGGAAGTAGCTGTCGTCGGAGACCTTGGTGATCTCGGTGCGGATGCCGATCGTGTCGAGCATCGCGGCGATCTTCTCGCCGACGCTGCGCAGACCGGCCGAGCCGGGCCCGGACGGCAGGACGAAGCGCAGGCTCAGCGGCTTGCCGTTCTTGCCGAGCGGACCGCGCGCGGTGTCGGCCGCCCCGGCCGGCGCGGCGGTCCCCGCGGGCGCGTAGGCCCCGGCGGCGCCTCCGGGCTGCCGGTCCTGCGCGCGGACCGCGTCCCGGGCGTCCTCCGAGGTGCCCGTGGAGCCGAGGTGCCCGGCCTGCCGCAGCAGGGCGACGCTCTGCGCGGCGGCGTCGGGGGCCGGGGCGAGGACGTGGGTCCCGCCGGGCTTGTCGTCGCCGACGATGTAGAGGCCGTCGTCGGCGGCGGGCTCGCCCGCGGCCCGGTCCCCCTTGCCGTCGTCCGCGTCCTTGCCGGCGCTCCCCTTCTTCTCGTCGGCCTTCGTGTCGGCGTCCTTCGTCTTCTCGCCCTCGCTGCCGGCCTTGGTGCCGTCGCTCCGGCTCAGCGCGCCCTCGCGCGTCCAGCCCGCGTCGGCGAGCAGCGCCTGCGCCTGCTCGGTGTCCTGCTTGCCGAGCGCGTCGCTGCCGTCCCGGTACGCGGGCTGCCCGGCGACGGCGAGATGGCTGCCGAGCGGCTGCGCGGGCAGTCCGAGGGGCTTGAGCACGGTGTCGGCCAGCTCCTGGCGGTCCAGGGCGCGGGCCACGGCCCGGCGCACCCGGTCGTCGGCGAGCGGTCCGGTCTCGCCGTTCAGCGCGAGCTGGGTGTAGGCGGGCTCCAGGGACTTGCGGACCACGTAGGCGCGCAGCCCGCTCTGCTCGGTGGCGTACGCGTCGGCGGCCCTGGCCTTGTCGTCCCGGGCCTCCTGCTCCTCCTCGGCCGCCTCCTCGTCGGTGCCGTGCGCCACGGCCCAGGAACGCAGGGCGTCCGCCGGGCTCTGCGCGGCGCCGGGGCCGTGGGCGGGCGGTGCCCCGGCCGTGCCCTCGCGGGCCGCCTGGGCGATGCGGTGGGCGGTGGTGGAGTCGATGTCGGCGATGTCGACGGCGCCCTCGGCCAGCGCGTCGGTGCGGTCCTCCGGCTTGACGGCCTTGAAGACCAGCGAGTCCAGCTTGGCGCGGCCGCCCCACCAGCGCGGGTCGCGGGTCAGCGTGACGGAACCGGCCTTCTTGTCCACCTCGCGCAGCCGGAACGGCCCGGCCGTCGCCTTGAGGGTGGTGCGCGCGCCGTCGTTGAAGGCGTCCGGGGAGCCCGTCACCTGCTTCGGGTAGAGGGGCGAGAACAGCGAGCGCCAGTCCGCGTACGGCTTGGCGAAGGTGACCTTGACCTCCAGGTCGTCGTGGCCCCGCTCGATCTTCTCGATGCGTTCGTACCCGGCGTTGCGGGCGGTCCAGAACGCGGAGTCCTTGCCGCTGAGCGCCCGCCACTGGGCGACGAAGTCCGGGGCGCCGATGCCCCGGCCGTCGCTCCAGACGGCCTGCTGGTTGAGCCGGTAGACGACGACCTGGCGGGGCTCGGTCTCGGTCACCTTCGCGGATTCGAGGTAGTCCGGGTTGAGCTGCGGCCGGCCCTGGGCGTCGAGCGGGAAGAGCGTCGGGAGCAGTGCGCCGGTGATCCGGGTGGTGGCGCTGTCGGCGTCCGCCTGGAAGGCGTTGAAGGTGGCGGGGAGCGCGTCGATCGCCCAGGTGACCTGGCCCCCGTCGGCGACCTGGGCGCGGGCGGCGCGGGCCACGTCCTGCGGTACGGCGGCGACGTGCGCGTTCTCCTCGCCGCCCGAGCTGCATCCGGCCAGTACGGGGAGGGTGAGGACGCCTGCGGTGAGGAGGGCGGGGATGCGCCTCTTTCGGGCCGTCCCGCGCGGGACGCCGACGTGGGACATGGCTGATACCTCCGGGGACGGCCCGGCCCGCACCGGGAATGGGCCTGATTGAGCGTTTTTGGTGGCATTTGCAGTTGATCACACTGGTTCCGCCCCTCCACTGAAAACGCCCTCGCGCGGGAACGCCGTGCCGACACGGCGCGTACGCCCCGAAGCCCACCCGTACGGCGGAGCGCCGCGGCCCGGGTGGGGACCGCGGCGCTCCGGCCGGTGGGGTTCCGGTCAGCCGAGGAGCTTGACGATCTCGTCGGTCGTGCCGGTCTCCCCGAGGCGCGGGAAGATCCGCTGGAGGCTGTTGTCGTGGGCCTCGCCGCTCATGTCGGTCATCGCGTCCGTGGCCAGGGTGACGTGGTAGCCGTGCTCGTGCGCGGAGCGGGCGGTGGACTCGACGCCGATGCTGGTCGCGATGCCGGCCACCACGACCTGGGTGACGCCCCGGCGGCGCAGCTGGAGATCGAGGTCGGTGCCGTAGAAGGCGCCCCACTGCTGCTTGGTGACGATGATGTCGCCCTCGCGCGGGCCCATCTCGGGGACGATCTCGGCCCAGTCGGCCGCGGGCTGCCCGGACCGGGCGGGGCCCTCGGTGCGGCCGGGGGCGCCGCCGGTGACGCGGACGAGGACCACGGGCAGGCCCTTGGCCCGGAAGGCGTCGGCGAGGGTCGCGGCGTTCGCGACGACACCGGCGGAGGGGTGGGCGGTGGGCAGGGCGGTGATGCCCTTCTGGAGGTCGACGACGATCAGGGCGGTGTTCGGGTCGAGAACGGTGGCGGTCATGGTGGTGCTCCTTGGTGGCGCTTGGGGGGATCAGGTACGCCCGCGCAGGGCGCGGTCGGTGACGGTGAGGACGATGAGCAGGACGCCCAGGACGGCGGCGACGGCGGCCATCAGGTGCAGCCCCCGGTCTCCGGCCGACTGTCCGTAGGCCAGCGCGATGAGGCTGGAGGCGGTGATCGCCCCGATGTACTGGGCGGTGCGCTGGAGGCCGGCGGCCGAGCCGACGGAGGCGGGCGGCGCGTACGCCTGCACGGCCGCCTGGTTGCTGGTGCCGATGAGCCCCTGCGGGATGCCGAAGCAGGCACCGGCGAGCAGCAGGACGGCGACCGGTGCGTCGCCGGACAGCAGGAAGAGCATTCCGGCTCCGGCGGTGAGCAGGACGCAGGCCAGGACGAGCGGGCCCCGGATGCCCCTCGTACGGGCGCCGAGCAGCGAGCACACCAGGGCGGCGACGGACATCGGCAGCATGAGGAGTCCGGTGTGTCCGGAGGAGTAGCCCCGGGCCTCCTCCAGCCACTGCGTGTATCCGTACATCACGCAGTAGATCAGCAGGTAGCTGACGCCGTGCCGGAGGTACGTGCGCGAGAGCGCCCCGTTGCCCGCGAGCATCCGCAGGTCGATGAAGGGGGCGGGGGCCCGGAGCTGCCACCACACCAGGGCCGCGGCGAGCGCGGCGAACGGCGCGAGCAGCCACCACATCGGGTGCGCGAGGTCGAGCAGGAAGAAGACCAGGACGGTGAGCGCGGTCGCGAACAGGCCGATGCCGAGCGGATCGAGCCCCAGCCGGGGCGCCGGGCCGCCGGCCGTGCGGGCGCGGGGCGGGTCGGCGGGAATCCAGAGCAGGGCCGCGCCGAGGGCGATCAGCGCCACGGGCACGTTGACGGCGAAGATCCCGCGCCAGCCGGCCGTCATGACCAGCAGCCCGCCGAGCGTCGGCCCGACCGCCGCACTGCCGAGCGCGGCGAAGGAGAGCCTGGCCAGCACCGGGCGCGGCGTCGGCCGCCCGATCCGGGCCGACTCGTCGCGCAGCACCGCCATGGCGGCCGGGTAGGCGGCCGACGTACCGACGCCGAGCAACAGCCGCGAGACGATCAGCTCGCCGAAGCCCTGCGCGAAGGCGCCGACCAGGCCGGAGGCGACGACCACGACGAGACCGGCGAGGAAGACGCGGCGCGGCCCGAGGACGTCGGCGAGCCGGCCCAGGACGGGCTGGGCGACGGCGCTGGCGAGGTAGAGGACGGAGATCAGCCAGGCGGTGTCGGCGGCGCCGACGGAGAAGTGGTGCCCGATCGCCACCAGCGCGGTGGAGATCATGGTGGTGTTCAGGGGGTTGAGCAGCGAGCCGAGCAGCAGCGGTGCGGTGAGCCGGGCACCGAAGCCGGGCTCGGACGCCACCCGGTCGGGGCCGGCCGCCGCGCGCACCACCCGGGGCAGCACCTCGCGAGCCGTCACGAACCGACCAGGCGTTCGATGAGGGCCGCGGCCTCGGCGACCGTCCGCCGCTCATGGCCGTCCAGCTCGGCGGCGACGGCCTCGGCCAGCCAGTTCCGCTTGGCGGCCCGGACCTGGGCGAGCGTCGTGCGCCCGACTTCCGTGACCGACATGACGGACTTCCGCCCGTCGGCCGGGTCCGGCGCCCGCTCGACCAGCCCCTGCGCCTCCAGCGCGCCCAGGGTCAGCCGCATGGACTGCGGGCGGACGAATTCGGCGCGGGCCAGGTCCGCGGTGGTCGCGGCGCCCCCGTCGTCCAGCCGGGCCAGCACCGAGCGCTGGGTCGGCGTCAGCAGCGACTCCGACGAGGACGAACGCAGCCGCCGCAGCAGCCGGCCGACCACGGAGGCCAGCTGGTTCGCCACCTCTTCGGCCGTGGGGTCGGGGCCCGCCCCGGATGATTGCGTCATACATGCACCGTACGAGAACGACAGGGTGCCTTGCAAGGCACCCTGTCGTTCTCCGCCTCGTGTCGCGACCGTCCACAGAGGGACATAGCCTCACAAACGTGACGCCGTCCGAGAGCCGCACCCGGATCCTCGTACCGGGCCGGGCCGTGCTCGCCGTGCTCCTGACGGTGTGCTGGCTGGCCCTGGCCCCCGCGCCTGCCGCCCGCGCCGACGACCCGGTCACGCTGTCCCGCGACGGGCAGATCACCGACAAGGTGGGAGCCCTCGGCGGACGCCGCCCCCAGGTGGTCACGGCGCTCGACCGGCTCTACGCCGAGCACCGCCTCCAGCTCTTCGTGGTGTACGTACGCGACTTCTCCGGACGCTCCCCGCAGGACTGGGCCGACGCCACCGCCGACCGCAACGGCCTCGGCCGCGACGACGTCCTGCTCGCCGTCGCCACCCACGCACGGCAGTACGCCTACTCCGTCGACCAGGACGCCCCCCTCACCGACCCCCAGCTCCGGGACGTGGCGAACACCGCGATCGAGCCGGCGCTGAAGGAGAACGACTGGCCGGGCGCCGCGATCGGCGCCGCCGACGGCTACGGCGCCGTCCTGTCCGGCGAGCCCGTACCCGCCCCCGCGATCACCCCCGGCCCCTCCGACCCGGGCTCCGGCTCGGGCGGCACCAGCACCGGGGACCTCCTCCTGCCCGTCGTCCTGCTCTGCGCGGTCGCGGCCGTCGCCGCGTACGCGTTCCTGCGGCGCAAGCGGCGCGCCACCAGCCGTACGACACCCGGCACGACCGGCTGGGGCGGCGGCGCGCCCCAGCCCACCCCGCTGCCGGAGCTCGACGCGAAGGCCAAGGAGACGCTGGTCGCCACCGACGACGCGGTGCGTACGAGCGAGGAGGAGCTGGGGTTCGCCACCGCCCAGTTCGGGGAGGAGGCCGCCGCGCCGTTCGCCGAGGCGGTGGCGTACGCCAAGGGGGAGCTGACCACCGCGTTCCGGCTGCGCCAGCAGCTGGACGACGCGTTCCCGGAGGACGACGCGACGCGACGGCGGATGCTGGACGAGATCGTCAGCCGCTGCGCGGACGCCGACGGCCGCCTCGACGCGGTCTCCGAGGACTTCGACCGGCTGCGCGAGCTGGAGCGGGGAGCACCGCAGGCCGTGGCCGCCGCCGGAGCCGCGCTCCACGAGCTGACCGGCCGCGTCCCGGCCGCCGGGACCGCGCTCGCCTCGATGCGCGAGCGGTACGCGGACCAGGCATCGGCCCCCGTCGCCGCCGATCCCGGCCAGGCCGAGGACCGGCTCGCCTTCGCGACCGCGTCGCTCGACCGGGCCCGGCAGGCGGTGGACGGCGGCGACCACGCGGCGGCGGCCGTCTACGTCCGGGCCGCCGAGGGCGCGCTCGACCAGGCGGCCACCCTCGTCGACGGCGTGGAACGGCGGGCCCGCGAGCTGGACGGGGCGGCCGACCGGCTGTCCGCCGCGCTCACCGAGCTGGACACCGACCTCGCGGACGCGGGCGGGCTGCTCGACGGCACGGCGCAGGGGGCGTCCACCGCCGACCTGAGCGGCCGGATCGCCCGCGCCCGTGCGGTGGCCGGCGAGGTGCGCGAGGAGCGGGGCGGGCGGTACGACCCGATCGACGCGCTGCGCCGGGTGGAGGAGGCGGACCGGGCTCTGGACGAGGCGCTGGCCGGGGCGCGTGAACGGGAACGGGGCGACACCCGGGCGCGCTCGCTGCTCGACGGCGCACTGCTGACCGCGCGCTCCTCGGTGGCGGCGGCCGCGGACTTCGTCACGACGCACCGCGGGGCGGTCGGAAGCACCGCCCGTACCCGGCTCGCGGAGGCGCAGCGCCGGCTGGAGCGGGCGGCCGCGTCGGCGGGCACTGGCGACCCGCATGCCGCCCTGGCCGAGGCGAACCGCGCTGACGCGCTGGCCGTCGAGGCGCGCGGCCTGGCCGAGCAGGACGTACGCGGGTACGGCTACGGCGGGCGCGGCGGCCCCGGCGGTATGGCGGGCGGAGGTGGCGGGGGCATGGGTGGCGCGGTGCTGGGCGGAATCATCCTCGGCGGCCTGATGGGCGGGGGCGGCGGGCGCGGCGGATTCGGGGGCGGATTCGGCGGGGGCGGGGGCTTCGGAGGCGGCGGGCCCGGCAGCTTCGGCGGCGGCGGGACGCGGGGCCGCCGGGGCGGCGGCGGGCGCTTCTGACCGCGAGCCTCACGTACAGCGGCGAGCGTCCCGTACGGCGGACAGGCTCCCGTAGAGCCGATGCGTAACCCCACGAGCGGCACCACCCGACAGGAGAGGCACCCATGAGCAAGCAGACCGTCCTCGGCCGTGTCACCCAGCTGGCGAAGGCCAACATCAACGCCCTGCTCGACCAGGCCGAGGATCCGCAGAAGATGCTGGACCAGCTGATCCGCGACTACACCGCCAACATCTCCGAGGCGGAGCAGGCGGTGGCCGCCACCATCGGCAACCTCCGTCTGATGGAGCAGGACCACCAGGAGGACGTCGAGGCGGCGCGGGAGTGGGGCGGCAAGGCGCTCGCCGCGAGCCGCAAGGCCGACGAGCTGCGGGCGGGCGGCTCGGGCCCCGAGGCGGACAAGTTCGACAACCTGGCCAAGGTCGCGCTGGGCCGGCAGCTCCAGTCGGAGAAGGAGGCCAGGACCGCCGAGCCGACGATCGCGGCGCAGACCGAGGTGGTCGACAAGCTCCGGGCGGGCCTGGACCGGATGAAGGCGAAGCTCTCGGAGCTGAAGGCCAAGCGGGACGAGCTGGTGGCGCGCGCCAAGTCGGCGGAGGCGCAGAACCGGATGATGGACGCGGTGAAGGACGTCGACGTCCTGGACCCGACCAGCGAGCTGAGCCGGTTCGAGGACAAGGTGCGGCGCGAGGAGGCGCGGGCCCTGGGCAAGCAGGAGCTGGCGGCCTCCTCGCTGGACGCGCAGTTCGAGGAGCTGGACGCGCTGGGCGACAGCGCCGAGGTGGAGGCCCGGCTCGCCGCCCTGAAGACCACGAAGTGAGCCGCGCCGCCCCTAGAACATGCTGAGCAGCTCCTCCACCGAGCGTTCGGCGGCCGGTCGGCCGTCGGGCAGCGGCAGTTCGAACCAGACGGTCTTGCCGCGCGGGGTCCGCCGCGCCCCCCAGGCCGCGCTGAGGAGCCCCACCAGCTGGAGGCCCCGGCCGCCCTCGTCCGTGTCCCGGGCGCGCCGGCGCCTCGGCTGGACGAGCCCGGCGTCCCACACCTCGCAGACCAGGGTGCGGTCGCGCAGCAGGCGGAGCCGGATCTCGCCCTCGCCGTAGCGCAGGGCGTTGGTGACCAGCTCGCTGACCAGCAGTTCCGTGGTGTCGATCAGGTCATCGAGGCCCCAGCTGGTGAGCTGGCCCCGGGCCAGCTCACGGGCGCGGCCGACCGAGCGGGGCTCGCGGGGCAGCCGCCAGTCGCCGACGGCTTCGGTGGGCAGGCCCTGGATGCGGGCCATCAGGAGCGCGATGTCGTCCTCGCCGTGCCGGGTGTGCAGCGAGCCGAGGACCCGGTCGCAGACGTCCTCCAGCGGCTGGGCCGGTTCGACCAGGGCCTTGCGGAGGGCGGCCAGGCCCTCGTCCAGCGGGTGGTCGCGGGACTCGACCAGGCCGTCGGTGTAGAGGGCGAGGAGCGCACCCTCCTTCAGCTCGACCTCGACCTCCTCGAACGGTTCGCCGCCGACGCCCAGCGGCATCCCCGGTGGTACGTCGAGGAGCAGCGCGGCCTCCCCCGGCTCGACCACGGCGGGCGGCAGGTGGCCCGCGTTGGCGAAGGTGCAGCGCCGGGTGACGGGGTCGTAGACCGCGTAGACGCAGGTCGCGAGGTACACCTCGGAGAGGTCCGCCTCACGGGACTTGTGCGCGGCGCGGGCGGGCCACTGGGCTCCCCCGCCACCGGAGGCGGAGGCGGCACCGGGGGCACCGAGGCCCCGGGCGACCTCGTCGAGCGCGGACAGCACCTCGGCCGGTTCCAGGTCGAGCAGGGCCAGGGTGCGTACGGCGGTGCGCAGTTCGCCCATCGCCACGGCGGCGCGCAGGCCACGCCCCATCACGTCGCCGACGACGAGGGCGGTGCGGTGTCCGGGCAGCTCGATCACGTCGAACCAGTCGCCGCCGACCTCGTTGGCGGTGTTGCCCGGGAGGTAGCGGCAGGCGATGTCCAGCCCGGCGGCCTCCGGGTCGCCCGGGGGCAGCAGGCTGCGCTGGAGGATCAGCGCGCGTTCGTGCTCGCGGCGGTAGAGGCGGGCGTTGTCGATGCAGACGGCGGCGCGGGCGGCCAGCTCGGTCGCGAGGGCCCGGTCCCGGGCGTCGAACGGCTCGCTGCCCTTCGTGCGGGAGAAGCGGACGAGGCCCACCACCGTGTCGTGGGCGACCATCGGCACGGCGAGCGTGGACTGCACGAAGCCCCCGTCGTCGCCCGGCACGTCCTCGATGCGGCCGGTGCGCAGCGCGACGGCGCACGGCGAGCCGAAGGGGTAGCGGTGGACGGAGCCGAGGGCGGGGGGCGCGGCGTCGCCCGGCGGGCCGGAGGCGCCGCGGGCCGGGTGGGGCAGGGCGTCTGACACCGCGCTGGCGAAGGCGACGCGGCGCAGTTCGGCGGAGCCCCCGGCCGGCTCCTGGCCGAGCGGGCTCCAGCCGCCGGGCGCCGCCTCGTCCCCGGTGAGCAGGGCCTGGTAGAGGTCGACGGAGGCCAGGTCGCAGAAGACCGGGACGGCCACGTCGAGGAGTTCGCGGGCGGTGGTCTCCAGGTCCAGCGAGTTGCCGATGCGGGCGCTCGCCTCGTTGAGCAGGGCGAGGTTGCGGCGGGCGCTGGCGGCCTCGCGGGCGGCGGTGTGACGCCGGGTCACGTCGGTGGCGAGTCCGGCGATGCCGATGGGGCGGCCCGATCCGCTGTGCACCCGGTAGAGGTTCATCGACCAGTGGCGGCGCTCGGTGTCGCCGGGGGCCGTGCCGACGAGCTGGAGGTCGGTGACGGAGTTGCCGGTCTCCAGGACCCGTTCGAGCGTGGCGGTCAGGCGGTCGGCCTCGGCGCCGGTGAGGTAGTCGCCGACGGTGCGGCCCCGGTGGTCGTCGGCGCGGCCGCCGAAGACGGTGGCGAAGCGCTCGTTGGCCCGGACGACGGTGAGGTCGGTGCCGAACAGGACGAAACCGAAGGGAGATTGGCCGAAAATCGCCTGCGAGGCGGCGAGGTCCGTCTCGATGCGGCGCAGGGCGCGGACGTCCACGACGATGCAGACCGCCGCCCGTTCGCCGGTGGCCGTCTCGCTGGGCATCACATAGATCTCGGCGAGCCCGTGCGCCCCGCCCTCGCCGGGCATCCGGAAGGGGACGAGTCCCGTCCACTCCTTGCCGTCGAGCACTTCGCCGACCCTGCGGTGGCCCTCGCGGCGGACCTCGCCCGGCAGGAACGCCTCGACCGGGTCCTTGCCCACCGCCTCGTGGGCGGCCACGCCGAAGAGACCGGCGGCCCGGCGGCTCCACTGCTCGATCAGGCCGTCGGGCCCGATCGAGAAGGAGGCGACTCTGATGTAGTCGTAGATCGAGCCGGGCGGACTGCTCTGCCACACGACGTCGCCCGCTGTCCCAGGTATTTCGCTCACGCGACCGTCCCCTCCAGCTCACACACCGGACCGGTCATGCCCGCAGTATTCAGCACTACGGCCCCGTCCGGCACGGCGTTCACGATCACAGCACGGTCTCAGTCCCTTTCAGCCAGGTTCGGCCCCGACCTCCGGTGATCGCTGTGCGTCCCACCTCACTCCTAACCAGGCAGAGCCAGCTCGAACCACACCGTCTTGCCGCTCTTTCCGCGCCGGGTCCCCCAGCGCCGGGCCGCACAGGCCACGAGCTGCAGTCCGCGGCCGCTCTCGTCGTCGGGTCCCGCCCTGCGTTCGGTGGGTGGCTCGGGGAGGGGATCGGAGACTTCCACCAGCAGGCCCGGCCGGGCGGTGGAGCGGTCCCCGTCCTGGTGGGGGCGCAGCAGCCGCACCCCGATGGGGCCGGGCGTGTAGCGCATGGAGTTGGTGACCAGCTCACTGACCAGCAGCATCGCCTCGTCACCGACGGCGGCGTCGAGCCCCCAGCCGCGCAGGGTGTCCTGGACCGCGTGGCGGGCGGTGCGCACGGCACCGGGAACAGCCGGAAAGCTCCATTCGGCTCGATCGCCTTCGGTATCGGTCACGCCGATCACTCCCAGAGCCGGCAACGGTGACGCCCTGTCCGTGCGGGGCAAACAGCACATACCCGATATTGATGAGCAAATACCGCCGGGCTCGACACGCGGGGCGTACGGGTGTACGGCGGCGCGCACGTACGAGTGCCCGGGAAGCGGGGGCGCACACACGGAAGGTCGCGCGCCGCGCCATGATCCGCGCGCCGCCCTCAGGCCAGGTCGCCCGACGCCCGGAGGTCGTCGAAGAGCAGCTGGTCGACGGGCGGCACGCGGTCGCGGTCGGCGTACGAGAACCACGCCACGTCCTCGATCTCGCTGCTGGCTCTCAGCTCGCCGCTGAACCCGGCGGTGTAGCAGGCCATCCGGACCACCGCACCGTCCGGCAGGCCGGGCCCGCCGGCCTCGTACGTCCCCACGTGCACGACGGACTCCGCGTCGATACGGACCGTCAGCTCCTCCTCGATCTCGCGCACCAGGGTGTCGAGGTCGCTCTCGGCGCCCTCCCGCTTGCCGCCCGGGATGTAGAAGACGTCCTTTCCGCGCGGGCGCGCGCACAGGATGCGGCCCCCCTCGATCCGCACCCACGCCACCGTGTCGATCAGCACCGGCGCGTCCCCGCCCTCCAGTTCACCGATCGCCTCGGCCAGCCACTTCTTCTCCTCGGCGCCCGTGGCGCGGGCGATGCGCAGCATGCCCTGCCGGAAGAGCGTGGGCGCCCGCTCGGCCCGCACCGGCTCGCCGTCCCGGTAGAAGAAGCTCGTCGGCACGTCGAGGAACGCCTGCCGCCTGCGCAGGACCGCCGCCTGCCCGGCGCGGTCCGGAAGGTGGTGCAGGAACGCGAGCAGCGTGAAGAAGCGCTGCCCGTCGGTGATTTCGGCCTCCTTGGGGTGCCCGAGCCGGGCGTGCAGCTCCTCGCGTCCGGCCTCGGTGAGGGACAGGACCCGGCGGGGAGCGGCGCCCGTCCCGGGCTCGCTGCGCTGGTCGACCAGGCCCGCCTTCACCAGCCGGGAAATGGCCGGATAGAGCGCCCCGTCGCTGACCGGGCGGATGTGGCCGCTGAGGGCCTGGATGCGGGCCTTCAGCTCGTATCCGTGCAGGGGCTCCTCGAAGAGGAACCCCAGGATCGACAGTTCCAGCACGCGCCGAGCTCCTCACCACGTCCGTCATCCGCTTGCCCGTCCGGCGCCCTCATGTTATCTCTTTCCGCTGTACCTCGATTCGAGGTACAGCGGAAAGAGGGGGCGGTCATGGAGGCGGCGGAGCACCGGCGCACGCTGGTGGTACTCGCGTATCCGGTCTACTTCGAACTCCTCGCGGGGGTCACGGCCGGGATCATCAACATGGTCTGGGTGGCCCGGCTGGGCGGGGCGGCGGTCGCCGCGGTGGCAGCCGCCACCAACGTCGAGAACCTGCTGCTCGGCGTCGTCCTGGTCGCGGGCTCCGGCACGACCGTGCTCGTCGCGCGGGCCAGGGGTGCGGACGACCCGGCGGCGCTGCGCTCGGCGGTGCGCGGCGGCTGGGCGCTGTGGGCGCTGGTCACGCCGGCGGTCGCGGTGGGTGGTTACCTCTGCCGCGCACCGCTGGCGCGGCTGGTCCTCGGGAGCGGTGACGGCGGCGCGGCGGCCCTGGCCACCGGCTACTTCGCGATCGCACTGCCGGGCATCGCGGTGTTCTTCGCGACCAACGTGGTCGACGGCGTCCTGAAGGGCACGGGTGACACCCGCACCCCGATGAGGCTCGCGGTCCTCGCGAACGGCCTGATCCTCGGTCTGGACCCGCTGCTCATCCTGGGGTTCGGGCTCGGGGTGCGCGGCGCGGCGATCGCCACGGTGCTGGGCCGGACCGCCGCGCTCGCCTGCGGTCTGGTGGCGCTGCGCCGCAACGGCGTCCTGCGGCGGGCCGCCGCCACGGCCGGTGCGGGCCGGGTGCGCGGGGGCCTGGCCGCCGACGCGCGCGGGACCGCCGCCACGGGCCTGCCCATGTCGGCCGACTTCGTCGCACGGATGGCGGGGGCGCTCGCGCTCGTCGCCGTCGTCGCCCGGATCGGGGTGGCCGAGGTCGCCGCGTACGGGATCGCGACGAAGGCGATGTACGTCGCGACGATGGCCTTCTACGCGGTGCGCCAGGCCGCCGCGATCCGCACCGCCCATCTGCTCGGCGCCGGGCGCGACGCGCGGCGGGCCATCGGGCGGCAGGCGCTGCTGGTGGCCTCGGCGCTCGGTCTCACGGCCGCGGCCGTGCTCCTCGCGGGCGCGCCCTGGATCATGCGGGCCTTCGGCAGCGAGGGAGCGGTGGCCGGGGCCGGGGCGCTCTATCTGCGCTGCGCGGGACCGTATCTGCTGCTACTGGCCTGCTTCATCGCGCTCGGCGGCGTCTTCGAGGGCAGCGGCGCGAGTCCGGCCCTCGCCCGCGTCACGGCCTGCGGGGTCGCCGTCCAACTCGTGCTGGCGTACGGCATGTCGGGGTGGGGGCTGCCGGGCATCTGCCTGGCCATGGGCCTGTCGATGGCGGTGCAGTGCGCCGCCCTCGCTCCCCTGTACCGGCGCACGGCGCACTGAGCCCCGCGCGCCCCACACCCCCTACGACTGGGCGGTCTGCCCGACCCGCTCCACCCAGTACAACTGCTTGTGCCCTCGGTCCTGCAGCTTGTCGGCCGCCCGCTGGGCCTCGCCCTGCGTGGCGTACCTGCCCACGCGGTAGCGGTTGCCGTTGTCGTCCTGCCGTATCACCAGCCAGGGGAGCACGGCACCGCTGTCACTCATCGTGTTTCTCCCGAGCATCGCGCCCCTCCCCTGACCGATGTGCACACTTCTAAGGAACTCCAGGAAACCCCGGTACGCATATGCCTGACCCTACGCCTGACCTTCACGCAACGGATACGACTTTGCACAAAGAGGTACCGATCCGGCCAGGAACGGACCAACGCCCTGGGGGCGCATTCTCGCGAATGCGCCCCCAGGGCGTTGCGGTGGAAACGGGCATGACAATCAGGGCAGGCCCGACCCGCCCGCCGGTCACCTCACGGGGAGGCGGTACCCCACCCGGTAGCGGTCGGCCGGCACCACCACGTCGGCGGTCTCGACGGGCCGCCCCGACGCGTAGAAGGTCCGCTCGACCACCATCACCACATGACCGGGGACCCCGCCCAGCGCCAGGAGCTCCTCCGCAAGCCCCGGGCGCGCGCCCACCTGCTCGGCGACGTTGTCCACGATCACGTCGATGGCGGCCATCCGCTCGACCACCCCGCAGCCGCCCAGCGGACCCTCCTCGGGCAGCATCACCGGCGTGCGCCCGGTGATGGCCAGGGGCTCCCAGGAGGTGGAGAGCATCACGGGCTCACCCGCCTCCCGGAACACGTAATGCGTGCGCATGACGCGGTCGCCGGGCTCGATCGCGAGGCGGGCGGCGATCTCGGGGCTCGCGCCCTCCTGCTCGCTGCGCGACTCCCAGGTCCCGCGCACCCCGTCCGCCGCCTGCTCCTGACGGAACGGGCCCGCGCCCGCCTCGGGCCGGAAGCCGGAACGCTCGACCATGCGGGGCACCGGCCGCTCGCGCACATACGTCCCCGAGCCGGAACGGCCCTCGACCAGGCCCTCCGCCATCAGGACCTTGCGCGCCTCCAGGGCGACGGTGTCCGAGACCCCGTACTCCTCGCGGATGCGCGCCTGCGACGGCAGGCGCGTATGCGGCGGCAGCAAACCGTTGACGATCTTCTCCCTCAGATCGCTCGCCACGCGCAGATAGGCGGGCTGCTCACCGAAAGCCACAGGCCACTCCCCAAGAGGTTGACGGACTGCGACAGCGTCGCAACCGTGGGTTCCGGACCGCAAGCGCAGGCCACGGTTTCACTCGAAGTGATGACATTCCTCGGGCCTGCGCATAGTCCGCGGCGCGTGGGCCGACACCCCTTTGAACCGCCTTTGCCAAACCCTTGACCGCGTTTGGTCCAGACCAATAACTTCTGGCCTCATGCGTCGAAGAACCCTGTCTTCACTCGCCATCGCCGCCTGCGCCTTCACGCTCGCGGCCTCCCTCTCCCCCGCCGCCAACGCCTCGTCCGGACACGGGAGCCATGACCGGCCCGGCGGCACCGGCGGCCACCACGGCTCCGCCACCGACTACAAGCGCGTCGGCTACTTCACCCAATGGGGCGTCTACGGACGCGACTTCCAGGTCAAGGACCTGGAGACGAGCGGCACCGCGGCCAAGCTCACCCACATCAACTACTCGTTCGGCAACGTCGGCGCGGACGGCAAGTGCTTCACGGGCAACGTGCCCGGCGAGGCCGACGCCTGGGCGGACTACGTCCGCCCGCTCGACGCGGCCGGCTCCGTGGACGGCGTCGCCGACACCGACGACCAGAAGCTGGCGGGCAACTTCAACCAGCTGCGGGAGCTCAAGGCCAAGCACCCCGGCCTGAAGGTGATGATCTCGCTCGGCGGCTGGAGCTGGTCGACGCACTTCTCCGACGCGGCCCGCACCGCCGCGTCCCGCAGGGCGCTCGTCGCCTCCTGCATCGACCTGTACATCAAGGGCAACCTGCCGGTGGACGGGACGCGCGGCGGCGAGGGCGCGGCCGCCGGGCTCTTCGACGGCATCGACATCGACTGGGAATGGCCGGGATCGGCCGGTGACACCGACACGGTGTACCGCCCGGAGGACAAGCGGAACTTCACCGCCCTGGTCCACGAGTTCCGCACCCAGCTGGACGCGTACGCGAAGCGGACCGCGCAGGCCCAGAAGGGCCGGCAGCACGGCGCGAAGCCCAGGCACTACGACCTCTCGGCGTTCGTCCCGGCCTCCCCCGAGAAGATCGACGCGGGCTTCGACGTGCCGCGCATCATGCGGGACTTCGACTTCGTGAACCTCCAGGGCTACGACTTCCACGTCTCCGGCGAGGCGAGGACCGCCCAGCAGTCCGCGCTGTATGCGAAGGGCGACTACAGCGTCGACCGGACCGTGCGGGACTGGCTGAAGCGCGGCGCCCCGGCACGCAAGCTGGTCATGGGCATGCCCTTCTACGGCCAGGGCTGGACGGGCGTGACCGGCGGCGGCGACGGCCTCGGACAGCCGGCGGCCGGCCCCGCCCCGGCGACCTGGGCGGCCGGTTACGAGGACTACAAGGCCCTCAAGAAGCTGGCCGAATCCGGTACGTACAAGGTGCACCGGAACGTCCGCGACGGCAGCGCCTGGCTCTTCGACGGCACCACGCTGTGGACGTACGACGACCCCCAGGTGCTGCGCGCCAAGACCGCGTACATCCGCGACCACCGGCTCGGCGGCGCGATGTTCTGGTCGCTGGACGGTGACACGGAGGACGGCGAGCTGATCACGGCCGTCGACCGCGGGCTCTCCCACCGCTAGGAACACCCGGCAAGGGGCGGCTGCCGGTGCGCGGCTGCCCCTTTCGCGTGCGCGCGGTCCGCGACGGCGTGATGCGGAATCCCCGCTTGGGGAAACCCCTGGGCATTCGCCGGGTGCCTGGCAGCCCCGCCGGACTGCTCCCCACACTCGTGCGTCGGCACCGCCCTCATCACCCCACGGGACGGTGGCCGGATTCCGCCTGTACGAGGTGAAGGGACACCCCCGTTCCTATGTACACAGGAAGAGCCAGGAGGCTTCTGACGGCCACTCTGGCCTGTGCGTGCGCCTCCGCCATCGCCCTCCCCGGCACGTCGGGGGCCCCGGCACCCCCGGCACCCCCGGCAGAGCCTGCGGGATCGCGGAGCGGGCGGGGCTGAGCCAGGGGCCCGGCTGGTACGCGGTGGCGCTGGCCGAGGGCGCTGCACGCGGAGGGCCGGATCAGGCCGTTCGGCGGTGAGTTCGGGCGCGCGGCGGCTCTGCTGCGTCGTACGGCGGAGCTGGAGAGCGCCCAGGGGCAGGGCGACCCGGCGACCCGCCGCTGGCACGCCGATCTCGCGGAGGCGCCGGCCCGCTCCGGGGCGGTGGACGAGGCGGAGTCGGTGCTCGACCGGGCCCGCGCCCAGGCGGCCCGGCTCGGCCGCACCGGCGTTCTCGCGACCCTGGACCGGGCGGCCGCGGTGGTGTGCGAGGAGCGCGGGGGGGCTGACGGCTGCCGCGGTGGGTTACGAGGAGGCCGCCGCGCGCGTGCGGGCCGCCGGGTACGCCCTGGAGGAGGCGCGGACCCGGGTGGCACTGGGCCGGGTGCGCCGCCGCCTCGGCGACGAGGGCGCCGCCCATGCCGCGTTCACGCAGGCGCTCCGCGTGTTCACGGCGGCGGGGGCGGGCCTGGGTCGCGGGGGTGCGGGCGGAACGGGACCGGGCCGAGGGGGCGCCGCCGCTCCAGCGGGACGACCGGGCGTGGCCGGAGCGGCTGAGCTCGACGGAGCGCAGTGTGGTGACGCGGGTGGCGCAGGGGGCGACGAACCGGGAGATCGCGGCGGGCCTGACCCTCAGCGTGAAGACCGTGGAGGCGGCGCTCACCCGGTCCTATCGCAAGCTGGGTGCGAGGTCCCGGGTGGAGATCGCGCGCATCGTGATGACCCGCCCTGGGACGTGACACCCGGTCAAGATCTTTGCGCGCGACCCCTATTGACGCGCACACACCCATGAGTATGGTCTAGACCTAAGGTGAGCCGTGGTCGCCCTGGGCGGCCGTCGGCGTGCGCGGGGCTGCGGGCGGCGCCCTCTCGCCACCGGCCGTACCCCTGCCCCCACCGTGCCGGCACCCCCTGACAAGGCCGCTGCCCGGTGCGGGCATGTCCGACCGCTGCCGTCACCCCGCGGCAGTCCCCAGCGAAGGAGTTGGCATGAACGCGAAGCGAAAACTGGCCCTCGTGCTCGGTGCGGGAGTCGCCCCCCTGCTCGCGGTGGTCCTGCCGGCCACCACGGCCAGTGCGCACGGTTACGTCTCATCGCCGCCGAGCCGCCAGGCGCAGTGCGCGTCGGGCGTGGTCGACTGCGGTCAGATCAAGTACGAGCCGCAGAGCGTCGAGGGCCCCAAGGGCCTGCGCAGCTGCAGTGGCGGCAACTCCCAGTTCGCCGAGCTGGACAACGACGCCAAGGGCTGGAAGGCCACTCCGGTCGGGAGCTCCACGAACTTCTCCTGGACCCTGACGGCCCGTCACGCGACGAGCACCTGGCAGTACTACATCGGTGGCACGAAGATCGCCGAGTTCAACGACAACGGCGCCCAGCCCGGCGCCACCAAGACCCACCAGGTGAACTTCGGCGGCTTCAGCGGGAAGCAGAAGGTGCTCGCCGTCTGGAACATCTCCGACACGGCCAACGCGTTCTACGCCTGCATCGACGTGAACATCGGCGGCGGCAACGACGGCGGAGGCGACGGCGGGGACCCGCCCGGCGACTGCACCGCCTCGGCGTGGGAGGCGGGCCGCGTGTACAACGGCGGTGACACCGTCTCGTACAACGGGCACACCTGGCGCGCCAAGTGGTGGGTGCAGGGCGACCAGCCCGGCACGACCGGCGAGTGGGGCGTCTGGGAGGATCTCGGCGCCTGCTGACCCACCCCTCTCCGCGGGGCCCCGGCCCCGCGGAGAGGTACGTACGGGACCGGACTCACGCCGCGTACGACCCGGTCCGCGCGCTGCCCGCGGAGGCGAGGACCTTGCGCGTGACGCGCTCGGCCATGGCGGCGACCAGGGTGCGCGGGCGGCGCGGCAGCAGGTGCGCGGACAGGGCGTTGCCGAACCCCGGGGTGACGTAGGCGCGGTCGCGGTCGAGGGCGGCCAGCGCGGCGCGCACGACAGGCTCCGGCGTGCTCATCGACCCGTTGACGGCCGCCTCGCGGGTCCCGATGGCCTCGAAGAACGGCGTGTCGACGGGCCCGGGGCACAGGGTGAGCACACGCACGCCGCGGCCGCGGCACTCCTGGCGCAGCGAGAGCCCGAAGTTCAGCACGAACGCCTTGGCGGAGCCGTAGACCGCGAAGTACGGGGCGGGCGTGAAGGCCGCGGTGGAGGCGACGTTGACGACGGCGCCGGTGCCGCGTTCCAGCATGCCGGGGAGCAGGGCGTGGGTGAGCCCGACGAGCGCGACGACATTGACCATCAGCTGCTCGTGGTCGCGCTCCGCGTCGATGTCCTCGAAGCGGCCACAGGTCCCGAACCCCGCGTTGTTGACCAGCAGCCCGATCCGCAGGCCGAGCGCGTCGAGCCGGTCGGCGACGGCACGGGCGGCGCCGGGCTCGGCGAGGTCCTGGACGAGGACGTGGGCGCGTACGCCGTGCTCGGCCTCCAGCCGCGACGCGAGGGCGGTGAGCCGGCCCTCGGAACGGGCGACCAGGACGAGGTCGTGCCCGCGGGCGGCGAGCTGCGCGGCGAACTCCGCGCCGAGCCCGGAGGAGGCACCGGTGACGAGGGCGGTTGCGGACATGGAGGTCTCCTTGGAGAGGCTGAACGAGCCGAACACCTGCAACACCAGAGTACCTATTACCGAGCTAACTGCAACAGCGATGTCCCACATACTCAAGAGATGGCGCACCGGTGTTACGTTTCAGGGGTCCGGGCAGCGGAGCGAACGAGGAGTGGACGATGGCCGGCGAGACAACGGCACGGCCGCTGCGGGCCGATGCGGAGCGCAGCGTGCGCCTGATCCTGGAGGCGGCGGAACGCCTGCTCTCCAAGGACCCCGGCGCCTCGATGGAGCAGATCGCGGCCGAGGCGGGCGTCTCCCGCACGACGATCCACCGCCGCTTCGCGCACCGCCAGGCGCTGATCGACGCCCTGGCCCTGTCGGCGGCCCGCCAGCTCGCCCAGGCGGTGGACGACGGCCGCCCCGGCACCGCCCCGCCCCTGGTGGCCCTGCACCGCATCACCGCCAACGTCCTGGAGGTCAAGGGCGCGTGGACGTTCGCCCTGAGCCTCCCCGCCACCCCCGGCACGGAGGCGGCCGCCCTCCACGAGGCGATGACCGAGCACTGCCTCACGGTCCTGGCCCGCGCCCGCGAGGACCACCTCATCGCCCCCTCGGCCGACCTCCCCTGGCTGCAACGCGTCTACTACGCCCTCCTGGGCGAGACCCTGCACGGCAACCCGAACGACCCGGTGACGGACCCGGACGCACTGGCGGCGCGCGTGGTGGAGACGTTCCTGCACGGGGCGGGAGGGCGGGGCTGAGGGGGCCGGAGTGCCGACGGCTGGCTCACGCGGCCCTGGGGTCGGTACCTTCACGAGGTGACCGGCTCCCCGGACCTGGCTGCCGTCGCCGCGCTGATCGGCGACCGCACGCGCGCGAAGATTCTGCTGGCCCTGCTGGACGGCGGCCCGATGGCGGCCTCCGCCCTGGCCGAGCGGGCGAAGGTCTCGGCCCCGCTCGCGAGCGCGCACCTACGAAAGCTGACGGCCGGCGGTCTGCTGGCGGTGCAGCCGCTAGGACGTCAGCGCTTCTACCGGCTCAGCGGCCAGGCCGTAGCCGACGCCCTCGAGGCGCTGCTGCTCGTCGCGCCCCGCGTGCCCGCCCGCTCGTACCGCGAGGCGTCCGAGAACGCCGCGCTGCGACGCGGGCGGATGTGTCACGACCACATCGGCGGCCGAACGGGCGTGACGCTGACGAGAGGACTTCTGGACGGCCGTTTCCTCGAATCCCGCGGGCCCGTTCTGCACGTCACCCCTCGCGGGGCACGGGCTTTCGGCCGCCTGGAGATCGACGTCGGCGAACTGGCCCGTCAGCGACGCCCGCTGACCCGCGCCTGCGCCGACCGGAGCGAGCAGGACCACCACCTCGGCGGGACCCTCGGCGCCACCCTCGCTTCGGAGTTCTTCCGCCGGGGCTGGCTGCGCACGAGCGAGCGCAGCCGCGCCGTCTCGGTGAGCGAGCACGGCCGCGAAGTGCTGCTCGAACACTTCCGGCTGCACGACTGCGGCAAGGGGTGAACGCCCGGCGGACGGGCGCGCGTCGGCCCACGGACACTTCAACCGGCGGTTAACCGATCCGGTCCTAGCGTGGCGCCATGCCCGAACACGACGATGCGCTCTCACTGGCCGAGCGAGTGAACCGCCTGCAGATCCGCGCCGATCTCACCGACCTGGCCGACCGCTACGGCCATCTGCTCGACGACCGCGACTGGCCCGGCATCACTTCCTGCTTCACCCGGAACGGCCGTCTGAAATTCAAGGGCGGCGAGATCACCGGCCGCGAGCAACTGGATGCCTTCTACCGCGCCCAACTACCGAAGAACGAGTTCACGTTCCACTACCGGCACTCCCACGTCATCACGATCATCGACGACGAACGGGCCACCGGCGTGGTCACCGCACACGCCGAACACGGCCGCGACGGCACCTGCGTCCTGGCCGCGGTGCGCTACTACGACGACTACGCCAAGGAGGACGGCGTCTGGCGCCTCGCCTGCCGGAAGATCCGGTCCCGCTACTGCCTCGATTGGCCCGACATGGCGCGAGACTTCCACGAGGGCGCCCTCAGCCCACTGATGCGGGCCCCGGTCCCCCACGCCGGGCAAACAAGCCGTTCCTGACCACCCCGGAACGCCCGAAGGGGCCGACCCCACCGGAGTCGGCCCCTTTCGCACGGCGTGTCTTCCACGTCAGCGACGTGAAGATCCGCCCCGGCTCACACGTTGAACCGAAACTCCACCACAACCGGTCTGACCTGCGGGTTTGCGGGCGCGTCCCAGCACGGGATTTTCGACAAAGTAACAAGAGGCTTCGACACCGAGACCACTATCCAACATCCGCGGGCGCCGGTGCGCGGATGCTCCCCTGTTCGTCTCCAACTTCCCACACCATGAGGGCGAGGCTGTCCATCGATGATGCCGGTGCCCTAGTTGAGGTTGAACCAGCTAGCGCCGCGCCCCTGACTTGAGCCGAACAGCCTTTTCCCACGCCCGACTCCCTCGCCGCGCTGGACACATCCGGTTGAAGCATCGCCAGTACCAGGAACCGTCGGCCCGACGGCGCAGGTCCACTTCCTCCCCCTTGCATGCATCGCACCGAGGGGGTTTTGCGAAGTCCTCCGCATGCTCGTGAGTCAGGATCTTGCGTGCGAAGTGGCCACCCTTGATGGTCAGCATGACCTCACGCGAACGGCTCTGCGAGAGGGAGTTGAGGCTGCCCAGCAGAACCGTGTGCTCGTCGATCACGACGATCTTCTGGTGCATTACGTTGACGGAGACGACCGTCTGCACCACTGCCCGGAGCTGCTTGACCAATTCGGTCTGCTTCTTCTGACCCGTGTCGTAGGGATCACGCACGAAGACCGTCACCCGGACACCTCGGCGCACGGCCTCGTCCAGCACCGGCAGCAGCCCGATGAGACGTTTCGCGGTCCACGGAGACCAGATCCACAAGGAGTTGCGTGCTTCTGCCAGCCGTGAGGCAAACGTCTCGTAGAACGAGATCTCGTCGTCGACGTCGGAGACTTCAACATGACGGGAGAGGACATTGGCGAGACGCGTGCCGAAGGGACCGAGAGGGACGTCTGGCCGCTCGCCGGGGGCGATCAACTGAGTAGCCGGGACCGTGCGGACGCGTCGGTCGCTGATGAGGGCAGCCAGCCTACCCATGGCGGTCTGCTCACCCGCAGCAAGGATGCGCCTTCGGCTTCCGACGACGTAAAGCCTGGTCTGAACGCGGGTGACGGCGACGTTGAAGAGTCGTATCCCATTGCGCTCCCAGGCTGACGCTCCAGGCGCCCGGGATGCCCGGGACATCCAGAGACCGTCACCGTAGTCGTCCTCCACGGTGTCGAAGATGACCACGGGGAACTCGCGGCCCTGAAATCGATGAGCCGTTCCGACTTCTGCGAGCCGACTGCCGGCGCCCTCGCTGTCCCGGAGCGCCTCCAAGGTGGCTTCGGCCTGTACCGGATACGGCGTCACGACACCGGCCTCCTCACCGTCCTCTCTGTGCAGATCGATCAGGGCTCGTGCGAGCAGTGAGCCGGCCGGCCACCATCCCTTGCGACGGCCGGTTCGGTGGACCTGGGCGAGGTTCTGCAGCCCGTCGGTGTCGATGATCACGATCTCGGGGTCGTCCGAGGCGCGCCGCGCTGCACGCTGCTCAATACCTGGGCCGGGTTTCAACACGCCGTCGTACGCGAGTGAGTTCGCCAGACTCATGACGTCGTGGCCGAAGCGGTGCTGAACATCCAGTACGACGCAGCCTTGGTGATTCACAGCTGCCATCGGGGACTCGATATCGAAATGCTCGTAGACCTCACGCAGGATCCAGCGGGCAACGTCGGGCCGCTTGCTTCCGTCGAGTTGCGGCATCACGGGACCGAGCTGCATGAAGTCCCCAAGGAGCACCGCAGTGGTCTTCGCCTTTCCTACGGCCAGGAGTACCTCGGGCAGGGTCGCGGCCCCGGCCTCGTCGACAAGGACCACGTCGTAATCGCCCTCGAAGACCGCCTTCGTGGTACGAAAGCGGGCGAGGGTAGTGGCTACGACCTTGGCACCACGAATGATCTCGCCCTGGGCGTCACGCGCAAGCTTGTCGTACTCCTCCTGGAGTTCGCGATGACGGCGTTCCAGCACCGGCCGACGCTCTTGATCCTGCGCCACCCGAGGTTTCAGGTCCGCCACCTGTGCATGGCGTCGGGGATGACCGAGTCGGTCGGCCTCCTCGATACGAGCTTCAGCCGCTTGGGAAAGCCCAAGTTCCCTGGCGAGAACGGCCAGGTGGGCGCCCTCCGCCAGATGGTGTCGCCGGGCCTGTTCCAGGGCCTTGTCCACCCTCTTCAGGGTCGTCTGCCGGAGCTCGATTTCCTGCTTGCTGAACGGAATCCGAGCCCCGAGTTCCGCCAGCTGTGTCGCGACGGCGTCCTCCTGCCGGGCCAAGACCGATCGAGCGTCCACCGCCTTCTGACCGGCCTGGCGCGCGTCGGCGCGCGCCGTCTCCAGTCGAGTTCGCGCAGTTTCCCGTTCCCGCTTTGCCCGGCGCCTCGCAAAGCCTTTCAGCTGTTCAAGACCATCCACGAGCTCCTGAGCCGCCGCACACTCCCTGTCGGCAACCAGTGCCTTCGCCTCCAAGTCGGTCACTGCCCGGCGGAGTCGTTCCAGGCTTTCCTGATACTCGTCGTACGACTTCCAGTCGGTTTGAGCCTGCTTCGTCGCCCTCACCGCTTCGAGCGCGGCCTGGTGGGACCTCTCCAGCCGTACGGCAGTGTCCTCCGCATCCTTGGCATCCCGGCGTGCCTGATCGAGCGTCTGCTCCAAAGCCGCGGAAGCTCGGGCAGGATCGTCGAGTCGGACACGGTCTGCGGCGTACGCCACAGCGTCGAAGTCCGTAAGGCCCCGCTCCAGCTCCTCCAACTGCTGGGCCCGCTCCCGGGCCTCAACCAGCTGAGCGGCGACAGCACGGCGGCGCTCATCGGTTTCGGTCAATCGGTGGCGCACCATCAGCGTGAGGCAGACACTCGCGTCCTCCGCAATCTCCCTCAAGTGAGGCGGCCCCACGCGGACGAGCTCGCCATCACCATGCCGACGCTCTTTGACCACACCCCATAGGGCGTTGTCCACCGCGATATTGGTGGCCGAGACCAACAGGACCCGCTTCCCCCGGGCAACGAGATCGCTGATGGCGCGTTTGAGAACCGTGGTCTTGCCAGTGCCCGGCGGCCCCCACACCAGCCACAGACCCTCGCCCATGCATGCCCGATAGGCGCGATCCTGAGCAGGCAGGAGCATGCCGGGCGGCAGTCCAATGGCAGCAAGGCGCCCCGTGCCCGCCTCGCCTCGGGCCATGAGATGGGCCAGCGGAGCATCGGCGAGCGAGGCCATGCCTTCCCGCAGCGCCTTGACGAGGAAACCGGTGGGCTGCGGCTTCATCCACAGACAGGGATCCGCCGGGTCTGCGAACTCGGGAACACGCACGCGAAGCGCAGTGCCGTCCTTATACACGTCGAGCACGGAGTGACCTGCGTCAATGTCGCTCTCATCAGGTCCGGCCAGTCGCAGACTGTCCCCCTGGAGCTGGTCCGTCCCGGTTTCGGACCCGCGCACGTCGACTACGTACTCCCCAGGTTTCCGACCCCGGGCCGCTCGCCCCAGGAGGCGCCACCGTGGCTCGCGAGAAGCCACGCCTTCATGTGCCACCCAGGCGTCCAGTGCCGAGACGACTTCTTCCTGCCAGCCCACGTTCCCCCGCTAAAACCGCGCTGCCCGGACCTTGATCAGTGGTACCAGTCCGCACTCGCGTTCACCACTGGCAATCCCGCCAAGGTGCGGCGTCCACATCCCATTCCGGCAGGACTCAGCCAGGAAGGTGGCATCCGGGTTAGTTGCCGTTAGATCCCCACCAGCCGAACGCGATCGCCGCAGAGTTTGACCATGTCATCGATATCAGAGGTCAGCATGATCACCGGTCGATGCTGTCGCAGCGCGGCCTCGGCGACCGCCGCATCGATCGCGTACTTATGCCCGTGCAAACCAGCATCCATCAGCAACTTCGAGGCAGCCCTCGCCTCCTCGTCGCCGACCGGGACGACCCGCAGCCCGGAAAGCACCCAGTTCAGGCGGGACTTGTTCGTACGCGCGTGGACGGCTTCGATGATGGTGAGCGCACTGATGACGACCTCCATGCCGCGCGAGCGCGCCTCAGCGATCAGAGCCACCACCTGCTCGTCGTCGGCGAGCAGCTTCGAGAGTCCCTCACTGTCGAGGACCAGCGTCCCCTCGTGACTCAGCGTGCGGCGGGCCACTCGGCCTCCTCGGCGAACACCTCGTCGAAGACCTGCCGCGCCCGTTGACGGGCCGGCTCGGAGACCGGCCCCTTGCGGCTCTCGTAGTCCGCCAGGTACTCGTCCAGGACCTGCCCCCGCAGCTCACGCTCGACCGCCTCGGCGATGAACGCGGAGAACTCCCGCTTCCCCACCCGCGCCCGGATCGCCTCCGCGGTCCCCTCCGGCAGCGACAGGCTCACCCGCGTCGCCGGCCCTTCCCCGATGCTGTACGTCGTCTCAGCCATGCCCCCGATTGTGTCAAACGAGTAGGAAAAGTGCCACGTCCGCACTACCTTCACAGCTCGACCAACGCCCTGCTCACACAATTCCCAGCACGGGCGCCCTCATCCCATCCCAGCACCATCCCAGCCCGGGAGAAAACAAAGGGCCCGACCCCGAAGAGCCGGACCCTTTCTGACCCGCATGTTTGCCAGATCAGCGACGTGGTGACGCGTCACCCGCTACACGTTGAAGCGGAACTCCACCACGTCCCCGTCCTGCATCACGTACTCCTTGCCCTCCATGCGGGCCTTGCCCGCTGCGCGGGCTTCGGCGACCGAGCCGGTTTCGATCAGGTCGTCGAAGGAGATGATCTCCGCCTTGATGAAGCCCTTCTGGAAGTCGGTGTGGATGACACCGGCCGCCTCGGGGGCCGTGGCGCCCTTCTTGATCGTCCAGGCGCGGGTTTCCTTGGGGCCTGCCGTGAGGTACGTCTGGAGGCCCAGGGTGTCGAAGCCGACGCGGCCGAGGGTGGCGAGGCCGGGTTCCTCCTGGCCCATGGACTGGAGGAGTTCCAGGGCCTCGTCGTCGTCCAGCTCGATCAGCTCGGACTCGATCTTGGCGTTCAGGAAGATCGCCTCGGCGGGGGCGACCAGGGCGCGCTGTTCGTTCTTGAAGTCCTCGTCGACCAGCTCGTCCTCGTCCACGTTGAACACGTAGATGAAGGGCTTGGTGGTGAGCAGGTGGAGCTCGTGGAGGAGGCGGCCCTTCTCCGTGGAGGCCGTGATGCCCGCGTGGAAGAGGGTGTCGCCGGCTTCGAGGATCTTCTGCGCCTCCTCGACGGCCGCCAGCACCGCGACCTTCTCCTTCTGGAGGCGGGACTCCTTCTGGAGGCGCGGGATCGCCTTCTCGACCGACTGGAGGTCCGCGAGGATCAGCTCGGTGTTGATCGTCTCGATGTCGTCCTTGGGCGAGACCTTGCCGTCGACGTGGACGACGTTCTCGTCCTTGAACGCGCGGATGACCTGGCAGATCGCGTCCGACTCGCGGATGTTCGCGAGGAACTTGTTGCCCAGGCCCTCGCCCTCGCTCGCGCCCCGCACGATGCCCGCGATGTCCACGAAGTCCACCGTCGCAGGCAGGATCTTCTGCGAACCGAAGATCTTCGCCAGGGCGTCCAGACGGCGGTCCGGGACGCCGACCACGCCGACGTTCGGCTCGATCGTGGCGAACGGGTAGTTGGCCGCCAGCACGTCGTTCTTGGTCAGGGCGTTGAACAGGGTCGACTTGCCGACATTCGGCAGTCCGACGATTCCGATACTAGTACTCATGCCACAAACGTCCGCTCAGGATCAAGAAGGGTGGGGTCGGCCGCGACGGCGGCCCAGGCGCGCCATCGTCCACGTGCGCGTATCACGGTACAGGGACCGGGGCGAGGAGATCTCCTCGGTCAGAACCAGTGCAGGCAGTGTGGGGAGACGTCGCTCGCGAACAGCGCGTCCGCGCGGGCAGCGGCGGCCGGGTCGTGGGCCCGGATGTGTCCGGCCCGTACGAGGGTGCTCGGACGGGTGCCGCCGAGGTAGACCGAGCCCAGGTCCCGGACGTCCAGGGACAGGTCGGGCCGCCGGTCCGTGGCCACGCACTCCGCCCTGCCGTCGCGGACCGCGAGCAGGTAGCGGCCGTGCTCGCCCAGGAACGGGTCCGCGACGTCCAGCACGAGCTCCCCGTCCGTGAACCAGCCGCGCGCCGTCAGCGCACGCGGTACGTCGAGCAGGCGCACCCAGAGCCAGTCGGTGTGGCCGCCGACCTCGCCGGCCCGGACGTCCGCGAGCTGCCAGCGCAGCGGGTGCTCCGGCGGAACGTGCCGGAACACGACCTGGGAGACCAGGTCGTGCCCGAGGGCGTACCGGGCCAGGGCGGTGAAGGCCGCGTCGCCGAGGGCGATGGTCTCGTCCACCGTCAGGGTGCCGGACTCGGTCGAGTAGCTCGCGTACCCGTCCGGAGCACCGTCGGCGTCCCGGTGGACGGCCACGTAGCGGGGGGCCCGGGAGACCGGCGGCTGGCCCGCGCCCAGCTCCCACCAGCGGTGCGGCCGGGACAGCGCGCCGGGCTGGGCGCGGCGGTACCGGTCGTAGACCGCTTCGAGGAGATCGCCGCAGTCGGCGCGGCGCAGGACCTCGACGGAACCGGTGGCGTCGTCGGCCGCCCCGCCCCGCGCCTCCGCCCACTCCCCCTTGTGCCGCGCCACCGTCAGCCGCGCCGTCGACGTCGCCGGGCCGTACCCGAAGCGGCCGTAGATCCGCGCCTCCGACGCCAGCAGCACCGACAGGAACTCGCCCCGCTCCCGCACCTCGGCGAGCTGGTGGCGCATCATCGCGGTGAGCGCGCCGCGTCGCCGGTGCGAGGGCAGGACGCCCACGGCGGTCACTCCGGCGGCCGGGACGGGCTTTCCGCCGGGCAGGGTGAGCTCGAAGGAGTACGCGGCGGCGGTAGCCACGGGCTTCCCGTCCGGGGCCACGGCGAACAGGCCGCGGTCCATCTCCAGGGCCGACCACCAGCGTCCGCCGTCCGCGACCGGGGTCTCCGGGAACTGCCCGAAGGCCGTGTGGACGGTCTCGACGAAGACCTCGAAGTCCTCGTCGGTCGTGGGACGGATCTCCATCACTGCCGCTTCTCCTCGGGTTCGAAAGGGGCCCAGCGTACGGGTGGCCGCGCGCCGGGCGCACCGGATTACTCGTGGGCGGTGCGCAGGGTCACGGCACCGCGGAAGCCCCCCGGCGCCATCCTCGACATCGCGTCCAGCGACGCGTCCGGCACCGGCAGCAGATGGGCGTCGACCCAGGTGTCCCCGGTCGCGCCGTTCGCCCACGGGTCGTCGATCACCACCGCGCCGGGCACGACGCCGTGGCAGAGGACCCAGTGCGGCACCTCGAACCCCTGCATCGCGGCGAGCGAGAGCAGCAGGAGTACGTGCTCCCGCCGCCCGATCGCCTCCCGGACCGCGCTCAGCGGGAAGGGGTGCGGGTCGACCGGGACGCCGGTGCGCTCGGCCTCCGTGCGGGACACCCGCTGGAGCAGCGCGCGCCACTCCTGGTCGCCCGGGCCGAGGTGGTCGAGCATGACGGGCCGGTCCGTGTCGAGGTGGACCGTCACCCCGGACGACGGCCGTGCCCGGCGCAGGGCCACGCCCAGGCCGACGGGCTCGCAGGCCATGAAGTTGGTCGCGTCCCGCCAGAGCGTCAGCTCCGCAGTGCGGTCCAGCGCCTCGCGCGGCAGGACGCCCGCGTGCGCCTGCGCGACGAGGGCGGTGACGGCGCCGCAGCTGAAGTGGGTGGTCTGCCCGTAGTACGGGGGCGCGGTCACCGCGTCGTCGTTCAGCCAGCGGACGTAACCGGCATCCGGTCCCGCCGCGCCCTCCGACTGCGAGAGCGGCGGGTCCAGGGCGGCGAAGCCCGCGGCGGCGGCCTCCTCCGGCGTGACCGTCCAGCCTTCCCACTTCAGCTGGACGAGGCCCCGGTCGCGCGCGTGGGCGGCGACGGCCTCGATGACGGCCGGTACGTCACCCACGGCGTCCACGATCTTCAGATACGCCGTGCCCGGGCGGGCGGTCACGAGCGCGGCGCCCGCCCGCTCCTCGCCGTCGCCGTCGCCGGGGACGGCCACGAGGTGCGGGGCGTGGGCGGCGCGGTCGACCGCGCCCCAGCGCTCCGCCACCTCCGGGGGCACTGGCGGGGCCGGTGCGGTGCCGGGCTCGTACGGCATGACGATGCTGTTCACGGACGGCCCGGGGCCTTCCTGCCGGGAGGACGTCATTCGATTGCTCCAGAGAAGGTCACGCGCGGGACTGCCTCAGCACCCACACGAAGTACGGCGCGCCCACCAGCGCGATCATCAGCCCCGCCGGAACCTGGGAGGGGGCTGCGACGGTGCGCCCGAGCGCGTCCGCCACGCACACGAGCACCCCGCCGAGCAGCATCGCGACCGGGATCGTCCGGGCCTGCCGGGCGCCCACCAGGGAACGGGCGAGGTGCGGGGCGACGAGGCCCACGAAGCCGACGACACCGATGGCGATCACGCTGAGCGCGGCGAGCACCGCGGCGATCGCCAGGGCCGCGAAGCGGGTGCGCGCCACCCTGACGCCGACGATGCGCGGGGTGTCCTCGTCGACGGCGAGCAGGTCGAGCCGTTCGCGCATGGACAGCAGGACGGGGAGGGCGAGGGCCAGGGCCACGGCGACCGGGACGGTGTCCGAGAACGTACGGCCGTAGGTCGTGCCGGAGAGCCAGGTGAAGATGCGGGGCGTGTTGTACGGGTCGGCGCGCAGCAGCAGGAACGTGGTCACGGCGCTGAGGCCGTACCCCATGCCGATGCCGATCAGGACGAACCGGTCGGGCAGGAAGCCCCCGCGCCAGGCCAGCAGGGCGATCACGGCGAAGGTGGCGAGCCCGGCCGCGACGGCGACCGCGACGAGCACCGCCTGTCCGCCGCCGAGGCCCGAGGTGACGACGCCCGCGGCACCCAGTCCGGCGCCCGCCGTGATGCCGAGGATGCCCGGCTCGGCGAGCGGGTTGCGTACGGTGCCCTGCACCACGCTTCCGGCGAGTCCGAGCGCCATGCCGGCGAGGATCGCGGCGGTGACCCGGGGCACCCGGTCGTCCAGGGCTGCCCCGATCAGGCCGGGGGCGTTGCCCTGGATCCAGAGGGCGAGGTCCCCGGTCTTCAGCCAGAGGCTCCCCGCCAGGGTCCCGACGAGGGCGGCCACGGCCAGCAGGGCCGCCGCGGCGGTCACGACGAGGAGGTAGGCGCGCCGGGAGCGTGCGGCGACCCTCGCCCGCGGCGGCTGCTGGGCCCGGCCCGTGTCGCGCAGCCGCAGCGCGAGGACCACGATCACGACCGAGCCGAGCAGCGCGGTCGGCACCCCGGTGGGGATGGAGGCCGCCCCGTCCGCCCCCTGCACGGCGCGCAGGACCGCGTCCGCGAGCAGGATGAGCAGCGCGCCGAGCAGGCCGGCCGCGGGGATCAGGAGCAGGTGCCGGCGCAGCGCGCGGACCCGCCCGGCGATGAGGCGGGCCAGGACGGGGGCGCCGAGGCCGACGAACGCCATCGGGCCCGCGAGGGTGACGGCGGTGCTGGTGAGGAGGACCGCGCAGACCACGGCGAGGACCCGGGTGCTCCGGATCGGCACGCCGAGGGTGGCCGCGGTGTCGTCCCCCAGGTTCATCACGTCGAGCCGCCGGGACAGCGCGAGGGCGGCACAGAGCACCAGGACGACCAGGGGGACGGCGCGCAGCGACGCGTCGATGTCGAGCTGCGAGAGCGAGCCGCTGCCCCAGGCGTAGAGGCCGGTGGTGTTCTGCTTGAACAGGATGAGGAGCATCCCGGTCGCGGAGTCCAGGGCCATCGCCATCGCCGATCCGGCGAGGATGAGGCGGGTGCCCGCGGTGCCCGCCGCCCGGCCCGCCAGGAGCAGGACGAGCGCCGCCGCGACCAGACCGCCGGCGAAGGCGACGACGCCCGAGGCCCACAACGGTACGGAGAGGCCGAAGGCGGCGACGAGCGAGACGGCGAAGTAGGACCCGGCCGAGACCGCGAGGGTGTCGGGCGAGGCCAGCGCGTTGTGCGTGACGGACTGGAGCAGCGTGCCGGCGCAGCCGAGGGCGAAGCCCACCGCGACGCCCGCGAAGAGGCGCGGCAGGCGGGAGCCGGTGAGGATCTCGCCGACCGGCGCACCGTCGGCGCTGTCCCGCTGCCCGGTGAGGTGGCGCAGCAGGTCGCCGACGCCGACGCCCGAGGTGCCTTGGGTCAGGTGCCACAGGCCGACCAGGACGGTGGCGGCGAGGAGGACCGCGAGGACGGCCGCTCCGGCGGGGGCCCCGCCGCGTTCCCGGGGTGGACGCGGCGGGGCCTCCGCTGTGCGTACGGCGCTCACTTCTTGTCGAGTACGTCGACGTAGGCGTCGATCGCCTGCTCGTTGGAGCGGGGGCCGCCCGCGCCCCAGACCCGCGCCGGGAAGGCGTGGGCGCGGCCTTCCTCGACGGCCGGAAGCTTCTTCCAGATCGGGTTCTTCCGGAGCGCGGCGACGTAACCGCCGGCGCCTTCGTCGTTGGCGTAGAAGAGGTTGGCGTCGCCCACCGCGACGAGTCCCTCGACGTCCGTCTGCGCGAGGCCGTAGGCGGGGTCGACGCCTCCGTCGCCGTGCTCCTTGTTGACGCTGCTGGTCCACGCGGGCTTCAGGCCGAGTTCCTTGCCCAGTTCGGTGAAGAGGGCGCCGTCGCTGTAGGGGCGGACGGTGAGGTTGTTGCCCTCGAGCCAGCCGTCGAAGAACACGAAGTCCTTCGTCGGCAGGTCGGCGTCGGTGACCTGCTGCTTCGCCTTCGCGAGGTGGGCGTCGAACTCCTTGAGGACCTGGTCGGCGCGCTCGGTGCGGCCCGTGGCCTCGCCGATCATGCTGAAGACCTGGCGCATGTTCCCGATCGGGTCCTTCGGGTTCGCGCCGCGCGTGGCCAGCACGGGGACGCCCCGCTTCTCCAGCTTCTTGATCATCTCGTCCTTGGCGTCGAACGCCTCCACGACGATGAGATCGGGCTCGGCCGCGTAGAGGGTGTCGAGGTCGGGCTCCTCACGGGTGCCGATGTCGGTCACCCCGCTGGGCAGCTTCTCGGCGCTGACCCAGGTGCTGTAGCCCTTGGCGTCGGAGACTGCGGCGGGGGTGACGCACAGGGTCAGCGCGTCCTCGACCTGCTGCCACTCCAGGACCGCGATGCGCTGGGCGGGCTTGTCGAGCTTCACCTGCCGGCCGACGCCGTCCGTGAGGGAGACCGGCCCGGTCGACGTGGTGGTGGTGTCGTCGGCGCAGCTCTTCGACGCGGGGGCGGCCTTGGCGCTGCTCCTGGCCGTGACGTCGGCGGCGTCGGTCGTGCCGCAGGAGGCGAGGGCGAAGACGGCGAGCCCGGTCGAGGCTGCGGCCGTCAGGCGGCTGACGCGGTTCATGGAGGGTCCTCTTTCTCAAATGTTCGAGCTGTGCGTCGGAGCGCGGCACGGCCGCTCCGGAAAAGGGGTGGCGTCCTCGTCAGGTGAGGTGGCGCCCGAGGGGGTCGATGCGCAGCCGGCCCGTACGCGGGTCGAGGGCGACGTCGACGCGGATGTCGTAGACCTGGCCGATGTTCTCGGCGGTGAGCACGTCGGCGGGCGCGCCCGCCGCGTGGATGCGGCCGGCGTGCATGAGGACCAGCGTGTCGGCGACCCGGGACGCCTGGTCGAGGTCGTGGAGCACGATGCCGACGGCGAGGCCGTGTCGTTCCACGAGGTCCCGCACCAGGTCGAGCGTCTCGAACTGGTAGCGCAGGTCCAGGTGGTTGGTCGGTTCGTCCAGCAGCACGACGCCGGTGTCCTGGGCGAGGCAGGCGGCGAGCCAGACGCGCTGCATCTCGCCGCCGGAGAGCTCCCCGACCTGCCGGTCCGCCATGTCCCGGACGCCGGTGACGCCCATGGCGCGGTCGACGGCGGCGCCGTCCTCGGGGGCCGGTCCGGCGAAGCCGCGCCGGTACGGGTGACGCCCGAACGCCACGACCTCCGCGACCGTCAGCCCCTGCGGGGCGGGCCGCGACTGGGAGAACAGGGTGACCTCGCGGGCGAAACCGCGGGGACTCAGCAACGCCGCGTCGCGCTCGGCCGCTCCGTCGGCGCCGCCGAGGGTGACCCGGCCGCCGTCCACCCGGTGCAGCCGGGAAAGGGCGCGCAGCAGCGTGGACTTGCCGCTGCCGTTCGGCCCCACGAGGGCGGTCGCGCGGCCGGGCTCCAGGGTGACCGAGACGCCGTGGACGACCGGTTCGCCGCCGTAGCGCAGCACCAGGTCCCGCCCGTGGAGCGCGGACGCCGGCGCGGCGGGGCCGTCGGCGAGTCTTCCGGCACGGCGGAAGGGGCTTGTGAGCATGACGAGGTCCGGGTGATCGGAGGGGCGCGGTGTGGGCACCCCCGCTCGGCCTTCACGGGCCGGGCCCGCAGGCCCTGCCTTACGCGGGCAGCACCGCATACGGGCGTACGCGGGCAGCACCGTGCACGGCGAGCAACAACTAAGGGTTACCTAACTCGAAGAAGACTATATTCCGCTTGTCAGGCGGACAATCCGGGGTTCTCGCCACCCGATACGGGATTCCGGACATCCCGGGAGGCGGTCACGGCTCCGAGGAACGCGCCGGGCGTGGTGCCCATGACGCGCCGGAAGGCGGCGATGAAGGAGCTGGGCTGCGCGTAGCCGAGGAGCTCGGAGACGGACGTCACGTCGAAGCCGTCGGACAGGAGCGTCAGCGCCCGGTGCACGCGCAGCATCTGCCGCCACTGTGCGAAGGAGAGCCCGGTCGACCGGCGGAAGGCGCGGGTGATCGTGCGGTCGCTGGTCTCCAGCAGCCGCGCCCACTCCTCCAGTGAGCGGCTGTCGGCGGGATCGTCCAGCAGGGCCTCGGCGATGGCGTCGATCCGTGCGTCGCCGGGCAGCCGCAGCGCCAGCTGGTGCTCCGAGGGCTCGATCACGTCGAACACGACGGCCTCCGCCCGCAGCCGGGCCGCCTCGGCGAGGTCCGTGCGCGACAGGTGGGTCAGCAGCGATACGAGCAGCGGGGTCATCGCGATGGCCTTCGGCTCCCCGAACGCGAACGGGGTGCGGTCCGGGGCGAAGAAGGCGCTGTGGAAGCGGGCGCCCTCCGTCGCCCGGCCCGCGTGCACCACTCCGGCGGGCATCCAGAGCCCGTGCCCCTCGAAGACGGTGAAGACCCGGTCGCCCACCCGGGACGTCAGCGTCCCGCCGCGGACCCAGACGAGTTCGTGCAGCCGGTGCGCGTGCTCGGCCCACTCCGTGGGGGCGGCGACGATCCGGAAGTCGGCGACGACAGCACCGGAGTCCGGCACCCGCTCGGGAAGCGCCCCGGCCCGGCGCAGCACCGTGCCCGCCTCGCGCCGCCACAGCCCCGGGCTCACCTCATCACGGGACGACCGGACCATACGGGCGAGTCTAAGCCGCGCCCCCGACCCGGTTCCCGTTGCGCCGTGTGGCATCGAACTCATCGCCAAGGTCGGCCAAAGGGCGTGTCCCGCACCTGATTCCGGCATCCCGGCGACCTACGTTGTCCCGGTGGAGCAGCACAGGACACGTCCCCCGCAGCGCAGGCAGGCCCGGCAGACCCCGTTGTCCCCGCTGGGGGCGGCCAAGGGAGCCAGGAAGGCCGACGGCACGGGGGCCCTCGGTCACCGGGTGATGAGCGCGCCCGCCGGGCGGCCCGTCCCGCCCGCCGTGGGCGCCCTGCGCCGGCTGCCCAATCCCCGGCTCACCGGGATCGGCGCCGGGCTCTTCGCGGCTGCCGCGATGTTCCTGATCGGCTGCGTGGACTGGCTGCTGTTCGACGAGTCCGCCGTCGTGTTCGGCGTACTGTTCCTGCCGGTCAGCGCGCTCACCGCGCTCTGGGTGCGGCCTGCGGACCTGGTGACCGCGCCCATCAGCGTGCCCATCGCCTTCGCGCTCGGCATCGCCCCCATCGCCGGGGGCGGCGGGGGCCTCGGCGGCCGGACCATGGCCGTCGTCACCGCGCTCGCCGTCCACGCCGGCTGGCTGTACGGCGGCACCCTCGTCGCGGGCCTCATCGCCTCCGTACGCAAGGTGCGGCTGATGCGGGCCCGGCAGCGGCGCCTGATGCCGGCCGCGCAGACCGCCCGGCCGGCCGCCGCGGCACCGGCACCCGCGGGGCGCTCGGCGGGGCGGCCGCCCCGCCGGCCCTCGCAGCGCTGAGCCGCCTGCCCCGCGCCGGGCCGTCAGCCCGAGGCGGCGGCCTTCGCGGCCATCGCCGCGCCCACGATCCCCGCGTTGTTCTGGAGCTCCGCCGGGACCATCTCCGCCCGTACGTGTTCGATCAGCGGCAGGAACTTGTCGGCTTTACGGCTGATTCCGCCGCCGATGATGAACAGTTCGGGCGAGAACAGCATCTCCACATGGGCCAGGTACTTCTGGACCCGGCGGGACCAGTGGTGCCAGCCCAGGTCCTCGTCCTCCTTGGCCTTCGTGGAGGCGTGCTTCTCCGCGTCGTGACCGTGGAGCTCCAGGTGGCCGAGCTCCGTGTTGGGGACGAGCCTGCCGTCGATGAAGAGCGCGCTGCCGATCCCCGTACCGAAGGTCAGCATGATCACCGTGCCCTTGCGGCCCCGGCCCGCGCCGAACGTCATCTCGGCGATGCCCGCCGCGTCCGCGTCGTTGAGCACGGTGACCGGGAGGCCCAGCTTGTCGCCGAGCAGCCGGCGTGCGTCCTGGTCGATCCAGCCCTTGTCGACGTTGGCCGCGGTGCGGGTGAGGCCGTCCGTGACGACCCCCGGGAAGGTGATCCCCACCGGGCCATTCCAGTCGAAGTGGCCGACGACCTCGGCCACGCACCCGGCCACGTCCTTGGGCGTCGCCGGGTGCGGTGTCAGTACTTTGTGGCGCTCCCGCGCCAGGTCTCCGCGGTCCAGGTCCACGGGAGCACCCTTGATCCCGGATCCGCCGATGTCCACGCCGAAGATCTCCATGTGATCCACGGTACGGGCAGCGGCGCGCGCCCACTCCCGGAACGGCGCCCGAGGGCCCCGGTTACTCGCCCTTCAGGGCCGCCGCCTCCGCGCGCAGGTCGCGGCGCAGTTCCTTCGGCAGCGAGAAGACGATCGACTCCTCGGCGGCCTTCACGATCTCGACGTCCTCGAAGCCCCGCTCGGCCAGCCACGCCAGCACGCCGTCGACCAGCACCTCGGGCACCGAGGCGCCGGAGGTGACGCCGACCGTGGACACGCCCTCCAGCCACGCCTCCTCGATCTCGTCGGCGCCGTCGACCAGGTGGGAGGCGCCCGCGCCCGCGCCGAGGGCGACCTCGACCAGGCGGACCGAGTTGGAGGAGTTCTTCGAGCCGACGACGATCACCAGGTCCGCGTCGGCGCCCATCTGCTTCACGGCGGTCTGGCGGTTCTGCGTGGCGTAGCAGATGTCGTCGCTCGGCGGCGAGATCAGCAGCGGGAACTTCTCCTTGAGGGCGCCGACCGTCTCCATCGTCTCGTCGACGGAGAGGGTGGTCTGGGAGAGCCAGACGACCTTCGACGGGTCGCGCACCTCGACGTTCGCGACGTCCTCGGGGCCGTCGACCAAAGTGATGTGGTCGGGGGCCTCGCCGGAGGTGCCGATGACCTCCTCGTGGCCCTCGTGGCCGATGAGGAGGATGTCGAAGTCCTCCTGCGCGAAGCGCACGGCCTCCTTGTGGACCTTGGTGACCAGCGGGCAGGTCGCGTCGATCGTGGCGAGCTTCCGCTCGGCCGCCTCCTGGTGCACGGTCGGGGCGACGCCGTGCGCGGAGAACATCACGATCGAGCCCTCAGGGACCTCCGCCGTCTCCTCGACGAAGATCGCGCCCTTCTTCTCCAGGGTCTGCACGACGTACTTGTTGTGGACGATCTCGTGGCGCACGTAGACCGGGGAGCCGTACTGCTCCAGGGCCTTCTCCACGGCGATCACGGCACGGTCCACGCCCGCGCAGTAGCCACGGGGAGCGGCGAGGAGGACGCGTCGGGGGGTCGTAGCAGTCATGCGTCCCATCGTAAGGCCGTATCGGACGGGCGTGGGGGGCAGCAGGTCGGGAGACTGATCTTGACGCGACCAATGGAGGGCTCATGGCCGACAGCGGTACGGAATCCGGCAGCCACGGCTCCACGGAACAGGCGGCGCTGCGGCGGACCCTCGGCTTCCGGGACCTGGTGGTCTACGGGCTGCTCTTCATCGCCCCGATGGCCCCCGTCGGCGTGTTCGGGACTCTGGACGCGAAGTCGGACGGGGCGGTCGCGCTGGTGTACGTCGCGGCGACCGTCGTGATGGCGTTCACCGCGTTCAGTTACGCACAGATGGTCCGGGTCGCCCCGATGGCCGGGTCGGTGTTCGCGTACGCCCGCAAGGGTCTCGGCGAGGGGCCGGGATTCATCGCCGGGTGGATGGCGATGCTGGACTACCTGCTGATCCCGGCGGTGGCTTACCTCTTCAGCGGGATCGCGATGAACTCGCTGGTCCCCGAGGTCTCGCGGTGGGTGTGGACGGCGCTCGCGGTGGTGGTGACGACGCTGCTCAACCTGTGGGGCGTGCGGGCCGCCGCCCGGGTCGGCTTCGCGGTGCTGGCGATGGAGATCGTGGTGCTGCTGGTGTTCGTGGTGTCCGCCGTGGTGGTGCTCGTACGGGACGGGGCGCAGCGGGGCTGGCTTTCGCCGCTCACCGGGGATTCCGGTTTCTCCACGACGGCGGTGCTGGGCGCGGTGTCCGTGGCGGTGCTCTCGTATCTCGGGTTCGACGCCATCGCCTCGTTCGCCGAGGAGGTGACGGGCGGCTCGGGGCAGGTGGCGCGGGCGGTGCTGTTCTGCCTGGTGCTCGCGGGTGCGCTGTTCGTGGCGCAGGCGTATCTGGCCGCCCTGCTGGAGCCGATGACCTCGGCGGAGCTGACCGCCGATCCGGGGGCGCAGGGCTCGGCGTTCTACGACACGGTGGACGCCGCGGTGGGGACCTGGCTGCACGATCTGGTGGCGGTGAGCAAGGCGGTCGGGGCGGCGTTCGCGGCCCTGGCGGGGCAGGCGGCGGCGGGGCGGCTGCTGTTCGCGATGGCCCGCGAGCGGCGGCTGCCCGGGCTGCTGTCGCGGGTCGATCCGCGCTCCGGGGTGCCCCGGGTGGCGATCCTGCTCGCGGCCGTCGTGACGCTGGTGGCCGCGGTGTGGGCGGCGCGGCGCGACGACGGGCTCGACCATCTGGTCTCGGTCGTGGACATCGGGGCGCTGACCGCGTTCGTGCTGCTGCACGCCTCGGTGGTCGGCTGGTTCGTGGTGCGGCGGATGGAGGGGGCGCCGAGCTGGTGGCGGCATCTGGTGGTGCCGGTGGTGGGCGCCGGGGTGCTGATCGCGGTGATCGTGGAGGCGACGGAGAGCGCGCAGGTGGTGGGCACCTGCTGGCTGGTCGTGGGGCTCGTGGTGGTGCTGGTGCAGCGGGGGCGGCGGGGCGTGGCCCCGTAGGCCGGGACGGGTCCTCCTGTCGGTCCCGGCGGTTACGCTCGCTCGCATGGCTCTGAACACTTCCCCGGAAGCGCCGCTGCCCGTCGGTGACGTGTCGCGGCTCATCGGCGGCTGGATCGACCGGCTCGGTTCGGTCTGGGTCGAGGGCCAGATCACGCAGTTGTCGCGGCGGCCCGGCGCCGGGGTGGTGTTCCTGACGCTGCGCGACCCGTCGCACGACATCTCGGTGAGCGTGACGTGCTTCCGGCAGGTCTTCGACCGGATCGCCGACGTCGTCTCGGAGGGCGCGCGGGTCGTCGTCCTCGCCAAGCCGGAGTGGTACGCGCCCCGGGGGCAGCTGTCGCTGCGGGCGACGGAGATACGGCCGGTCGGCATCGGCGAGCTGCTGGTGCGCCTCGAACAGCTGAAGAAGTCCCTGGCCTCCGAGGGGCTGTTCGCCCTGGACCGGAAGAAGCCGCTGCCCTTCCTGCCGCAGTTGATCGGCCTGGTCTGCGGCCGGGCCTCGGCGGCCGAACGGGACGTCCTGGAGAACGCCCGACGCCGCTGGCCCGCCGTCCGCTTCGAGGTCCGCAACACCGCGGTGCAGGGGGTGCACGCGGTCAGCCAGGTCGTGCGGGCGGTCAAGGAGCTGGACGGCATCCCGGACGTGGACGTGATCGTCGTGGCGCGCGGCGGCGGCAGCGTCGAGGACCTGCTGCCGTTCTCGGACGAGGAGCTGATCCGCACGGTCGCGGCCTGTCGTACGCCGGTGGTCTCGGCGATCGGGCACGAACCGGACTCCCCGCTGCTCGACCTCGTCGCGGACGTGCGGGCGTCGACGCCCACGGACGCGGCGAAGAAGGTCGTGCCCGACGTGGGCGAGGAGCTGGACCGGGTGCGGCAGCTGCGGGACCGGGCCCTGCGGACGGTCCAGGGGCTGCTCGACCGGGAGGAGCGGGGCCTGGCCCATGCGCTGGGGCGGCCCTGCATGGAGCACCCGCAGCGGATGGTGGACGAGCGCGAGGCGGACGTGGACGCGCTGGCCGGGCGCGCCCGCCGGGTGCTGGGCCATCTGCTGGACCGGGCCGATTCGGAGCTGGCCCACACCAGGGCCCGGGTCCTGGCGCTGTCGCCCGCCGCGACGCTGGAGCGCGGTTACGCGGTGCTCCAGCGCGCCGACGGGCACGTGGTGCGGGAGCCCGCGGAGGCGGGCGCGGCCGGGGAGCCGCTGCGGGCCCGGGTGTCGGGGGGCGAGTTCGCGGTGCGGGTCGCGGAGTAGCGGGCCGGGATCGACACAGGAGCCGGACACATAGGGTGGATGACATGACGGACGACGGGACGGCGGCCGCCGCAGCGACGAGCCCGCTGGGCTACGAGCAGGCACGCGACGAGCTGATCGAGGTGGTGCGCCGGCTGGAGGCGGGCGGGACCTCGCTGGAGGACTCCCTCGCGCTCTGGGAGCGCGGCGAGGAGCTGGCGAAGGTGTGCCGGCACTGGCTGGAGGGCGCCCGCGCCCGGCTGGACGCCGCGCTCGCGGGCCCGGCGGACGACGAGGCGTAGCGGCTTATTCCGGCTTGGCCGAGTGAGTCTCCCCACTCCCCATTTAGTTGAAAGTTAATGCACTTTCCCCGTACGGTGATCGTCGTGGCCGGGTCCTCCGCGCCCGTGGCCCGATCCCCCCGTGTACGTCCGGAAGGTAATACGCACGATGTCCCTCGTTCTTGACCCCGCCGCCCAGGACCTCCTCTTCCGCGAGGCCCGCACCGCCAACACGTTCACCGACGAGCCGGTGACGGACGAGCAGGTCCAGGCCATCTACGACCTGGTCAAGTACGGCCCGACCGCCTTCAACCAGTCGCCGCTGCGCGTCGTGCTGGTGCGCTCCGACGAGGCCCGCGCGCGTCTCGTCCAGCACATGGCCGAGGGCAACCAGCCGAAGACCTCGACCGCGCCGCTGGTCGCGATCCTGGCCGCGGACAACGAGTTCCACGAGGAGCTGCCGGCCCTGCTGCCGCACTTCCCGCAGGCCAAGGACATGTTCTTCTCGGAGCGCCCGGTCCGCGAGTCCGCCGCCTCGCTGAACGCCGCCCTGCAGGCCGCGTACTTCATCATCGGTGTGCGCGCCGCCGGCCTGGCCGCCGGCCCGATGACCGGTTACGACGCCGCGGGCATCGAGAAGGAGTTCCTGGACGGCGACCACAACGTCCTGATGGTCGTCAACATCGGCAAGCCGGGCGAGGACGCCTGGTTCCCGCGCCTGCCGCGCCTGGCGTTCGACGAGGTCGTCAAGACCGTCTGAGCCACGGCCGTACGAGCCACCGCCGTTCCCGGAACGGCGAACACGGGGAAGGCCCCGGAGCGAGTGCTCCGGGGCCTTCCCCGTGTTCGTGCGCCGTACGGCGGTCAGGACGTCTTCAGCGCCGCCGCCATCTCCTCCAGCCGCTCCGCCCCGGCCGAGCCGGTCACCACCGTCGTGGCGCCCTTCTCCTCCCGCACCAGCGCGTCGTACTTCGGGCCCTCCCAGCGCTGCCAGGTCTGCCCGGCGACCTCCTGGGTGCGCCCGGTGTCCTTGGCCTCCTGGCTCACCTGGCTGATGTAGGACTTCGCCGGGGCCGTGGACTGCTCCACCGCGACGTACTTGCCGTCGGGGTCGAGGAAGCCCAGGTGCCAGCTGTTGCCCTTGTCCCGTTCGTACGTGACCGAGGTGGGCTTCCAGCCCGCGGGCAGGCCGTCGGGGGCCGCCACCGGATACGGGGCGGCGCGCCGCGCGGTCAGGAGCTCGACGCGGTAGTCGACCGCCTTGACCGGATCGGCCTTGTCGTCGTGCGGGATGAAGATGTAGACGACACCCGCCACGGCGGCGATCGCCAACAGCGACAGGATCATGTCCCGGACGGTCTGCTTGCCTTGCTTGCTTGCCACGCACCCATGGTCGCATCAGCGCCCGTGCGGCCGAACCGGGGGCCACCCCGCTCAAACGTGCCCCGGTCTGCTCATTTTATCGGCCTGGCGATAGAGTCAGATCACCCTCATCCGGTCGTCGCCGTACAGAAAGGTGCGCTCCGATGTCCGAGCATCATCTGCCGTCCCAGCTGGAGGTCTCCCCGGAGGCCCCCGACCGCAACCTCGCCCTGGAGCTGGTCCGGGTGACCGAGGCTGCCGCCATGGCCGCCGGGCGCTGGGTCGGCCGCGGGGACAAGATCGGAGCCGACGGCGCCGCCGTGAACGCCATGCGGACCCTCGTCTCCACCGTGTCCATGAACGGCGTCGTCGTCATCGGCGAGGGCGAGAAGGACGAAGCCCCCATGCTGTTCAACGGCGAGCACATCGGGGACGGCACCGGGCCCGAGGTGGACATCGCCGTCGACCCGATCGACGGCACGACCCTCAACGCCAAGGGCATGCCGAACGCGATCGCCGTCCTGGCCGCCGCGGACCGGGGCGCGATGTTCGACCCGTCCGCCGTCTTCTACATGGACAAGCTGGTCACCGGCCCGGAGGCGGCCGACTTCGTGGACATCAACGCCCCCGTCTCGGCGAACATCCGCCGCGTCGCCCGGGCGAAGAACTCCACGCCGGAGGACGTCACGGTCGTCGTCCTGGACCGCCCGCGGCACGAGGGCATCGTCAAGGAGATCCGGGAGACCGGCGCCCGCATCAAGTTCATCTCCGACGGCGACGTGGCCGGATCGATCATGGCCGCCCGCGAGGGCACCGGCGTGGACCTGCTCATGGGCATCGGCGGCACGCCCGAGGGCATCATCTCGGCCTGCGCCATAAAGTGCCTCGGCGGTGTCATCCAGGGCAAGCTCTGGCCGAAGGACGAGGCGGAGCGGCAGCGCGCCCTGGACGCCGGGCACGACCTGGACCGCGTGCTGTCCACGGACGACCTGGTCAGCGGGGACAACGTGTTCTTCGTGGCGACCGGGATCACCGACGGCGAGCTGATGCGCGGGGTGCGCTACCGCTCGGAGACGGCGACCACGGAGTCCATCGTCATGCGGTCCAAGTCCGGCACCATCCGGACGATCAGCTCCACCCACCGGCTGTCGAAGCTGCGGGCCTACAGCGCCATCGACTTCGACCGCGCGAAGTAGCCACCGCGCACCCGGCGGAAGAGGCGCCCCCCCATGTGCGGTGGGGGCGCCTCTTCGCACGTGCGGATACGGAACCGGTGGGGCCCGGTCAGCCCGCGGCCTTCAGCTCCACGTCGCGCCGTCTGCGGCGGGCCAGCGCCACCCGGCGCTCGGCGGCCGTGAGACCGCCCCACACCCCGTACGGCTCGGGCTGCATCAGGGCGTGCTCGCGGCACTCGACCATCACGGGACAGCGCGCGCAGACCCGCTTCGCGGACTCCTCGCGCGAAAGGCGGGCGGCGGTCGGCTCCTTCGACGGGGCGAAGAACAGCCCGGCCTCGTCCCGGCGGCACACCGCCTCCGAATGCCAGGGGCCTGCCTGGTCCTCCCGAGCGGGGACCCGCTGCGGGGGGACGGCGGCGACCTGCAGGGGCTGATGCGGCAGTTGCAGCACGGTCCACTCCTGACGACGGCTTCGCGAGCGAGAGACGATGCAGCAGTCCCTACCCGCTGTGCGCGCGCCTATGCACTGAGTGGCACTCAGGTCCGTACCGCGCAATTGCGGTCGAGGCTCTTTTCGGCCGGATGAAAGCGGAGGGAAACGGCTCAGTGACCGAGGTGCTTACGCAGCCGGTCCTGAAGGTCCGTGATGAACTTGCCGCGTTTCGGCTTCGCCTCGACGCTGCCGAACACCGAATAGCCATTGACGACGACCACGGGCGCCTCGGGATCGGCGGATTCCAGCGTGCGGACTTCGAAACTGCCGAAAATACCCGTTCCGCTGCCGCGCATCGAGATGTTCTCGGGGACCCGGATCTCCACGCTGCCGAAGACGGACGTCGCGTTGATGACGGTGAGACGCTGACCGAAAAGCGCCTCCGTCAGGTCGATTTCCACGCTGCCGAACAGCGAGAACGCGTTGGTGCGGGGGCCCACCCGCCAACGCCCCCTGCGGGTCGAGCTGCTGAAGATCGCCACCAGATTGTCCGCGGGACCGGCGGCCGGCTCGGGGCCGTACGCGTACGGCGTGCCGGCGGCGGCCCTGGGTGCTCCGCCCGGCGACGGCAGGTCCCGTACGAGCGGTTCGAGCTCGCCGACGGTCTTGGCGCGGTAGACGGAGTCGACCCGCTCCGCGTGCTCGTCGGCGGTCAGCCGGCCCTCGGCCAGCGCCTCGCGCAGGATGTCCGCGATCCGGTCGCGGTCCGCGTCGGAGGCACGGATGGCGTCGGTGTCCGCCGGTGCGGTGGGCTGCTGGGGCTGCTTGTCGAGGTCCACCGCCCCAGCGTACCGAAACGCGATAGATCGCGACAGGGGCGGGGGCGGCGCGGCGGGCCGCGAGAACGGCGCCCGGCACGCCCGGATGCGGCCCCGGCCGGTTGAGCCCTACCTCACAGGCCCGCCGGTCCCGGCGCGTCCTACCCTGGTGGGTGCGCTGTCCAAGGGTGGCCAGCCACTGTCTGCCGAGTGAGGAATGGCCGTAATGCCAGAGTTTGCGTACTCCGATCTGCTCCCGCTGGGAGAGGACACCACGCCGTACCGCCTGGTCACGGCCGAGGGCGTGTCCACCTTCGAGGCCGACGGGCGTACGTTCCTCAAGGTCGAGCCGGAGGCGCTGCGCACCCTGGCCGCCGAGGCCATGCACGACATCTCGCACTACCTGCGGCCCGCGCATCTGGCGCAGCTGCGGCGGATCGTGGACGACCCGGAGGCCTCGTCCAACGACAAGTTCGTCGCGCTCGACCTGCTGAAGAACGCGAACATCGCCGCCGCGGGCGTCCTGCCGATGTGCCAGGACACCGGCACCGCGATCGTCATGGGCAAGCGCGGGCAGAACGTGCTGACCGAGGGCGGTGACGAGGAGGCCCTGTCGCGCGGCATCTTCGACGCGTACACCAAGCTCAACCTGCGCTACTCGCAGATGGCCCCGCTGAACATGTGGGAGGAGAAGAACACCGGCTCCAACCTCCCCGCGCAGATCGAGCTGTACGCCACCGACGGCGGCGCGTACAAGTTCCTCTTCATGGCCAAGGGCGGCGGTTCGGCCAACAAGTCGTTCCTCTTCCAGGAGACCAAGGCCGTCCTCAACGAGGCGTCCATGATGAAGTTCCTCGAGGAGAAGATCCGTTCGCTGGGCACCGCGGCCTGCCCGCCGTACCACCTGGCGATCGTCGTCGGCGGTACGTCCGCCGAGTTCGCGCTCAAGACCGCGAAGTACGCCTCCGCGCACTACCTGGACGAGCTGCCCTCCGAGGGCTCCCCGACCGGGCACGGCTTCCGCGACAAGGAGCTGGAGGAGAAGGTCTTCGAGCTGACGCAGAAGATCGGCATCGGGGCGCAGTTCGGCGGCAAGTACTTCTGCCACGACGTCCGCGTGGTGCGCCTCCCCCGGCACGGCGCCTCGCTGCCCGTCGCCATCGCCGTGTCCTGCTCGGCGGACCGCCAGGCCACCGCGAAGATCACCGCCGAGGGCGTCTTCCTGGAGCAGCTGGAGAAGGACCCGGCCCGCTTCCTGCCGGACACCACCGACGAGCACCTCGACACCGAGGGCGACGTCGTCCGCATCGACCTGAACCGCCCGATGGACGAGATCCTCGCGGAGCTGACCAAGTACCCGGTCAAGACCCGGCTCTCGCTGACGGGACCGCTGGTCGTGGCGCGCGACATCGCGCACGCCAAGATCAAGGAGCGCCTGGACGCGGGCGAGGAGATGCCGCAGTACCTGAAGGACCACCCGGTGTACTACGCGGGTCCGGCGAAGACCCCCGAGGGGTACGCCTCCGGTTCCTTCGGCCCGACGACGGCCGGCCGCATGGACAGCTACGTCGCGCAGTTCCAGGCGGCGGGCGGCTCCAAGGTGATGCTGGCGAAGGGCAACCGCTCCAAGCAGGTCACCGACGCGTGCGGCGAGCACGGCGGCTTCTACCTCGGCTCGATCGGCGGCCCCGCGGCCCGGCTCGCGCAGGACTGCATCAAGAAGGTCGAGGTCGTCGAGTACGAGGAGCTGGGCATGGAGGCGGTCTGGAGGATCGAGGTGGAGGACTTCCCCGCGTTCGTCGTCGTGGACGACAAGGGCAACGACTTCTTCACCGAGCCCGCCCCGGCGCCCACGTTCACCAGCATCCCGGTGCGCGGCCCGGGCCTGGGCTGAGCCCCGCGCCGCCGGAGGGGCGTGCCCTTCCGGCGGCGGTCAGCCGTCGAGCAGCCCCGAGGGAGCAAACCGGGCAGGTCCCGTGCCGGCTGGTGTCGATGGAGCAAGACCTTGTGGGTCGCTGGCCTGCGGGGCTTCCTGGGCCAGGCCAGGAATCCCCCGCTTCAGCTGGGGAGGGTTCAAAGGGTGCGGATTACCGGTTTTGGCGCCCACGGGCGGGAAGGGGCCCGAGCAGCCAACGGTCCGCGCGGTGAGCGCGTGTTCCGTTTTCTGGTGGCCGGATACGCCGTCTCTTCGTACGGCACGTTCCTCAATATGGTGGCGCTCAATCTCTTCGTCTACGAAACGACGGGGCGGGCGCTCGCGATGGGGCTGTTCATGGCCCTGCGGCTGGGTGCCGGATTCCTCGCCGGGCTGATCGCGGGCGGGCTGCTCGCGCGGTGCTCGGCGAAGAGCGTGATGCTCTGGACGAATGTCGCGCAGGGCGCCGTGATGATCCCGCTGATTCTCGCGCCGGACGGCCTGCGTACGCCCGCCCTGTTCGCCGTCTCCGTGGTCGTCGGGGCCTGCGGGACGCTGTTCATGGTGGCCCTGCGCAGCTCCGTGCCGGAGATGGTGGGCGAGGAGCGGCGGTCCTGGGCGAACTCGTTGACCGTGACGGGGCGTTCGCTGGCGATGGTGGCGGGCTTCGCCTCGGCGGGTGTGGTCGTGTCGCTGGTGGGGTACACCGCCGCGTTCGTGGTGGACCTGGGCACCTTCGCCGTCTGCGCGCTGACGGTGGCGCTGCTGCCGGTCGTGGGCGGCGGGAAGGGGCGCGCCGATGCGGTGCCCGCCGAGGAGGACGGGCCCCGGCGGCGGAGCCCGGTCGCGTTCGCCGCGCTGGCCGCGGTGCCCGGTCTCGGGCTGATGGTGGGGCTGCGCGGGGTGGACGCGCTCGGCTCCTCCTCGCACAACGCGGCGCTGCCCGTGCACTCCGCCGCGCTGGACGACGCGCACCCGGCGCTGTTCGTCAGCGCGTTCTGGTGCCTGTGGGCCGTCGGGAACATCGTGGCGCAGCAGGTGATCCAGCGGTACGCGCGCCGCACCGGCCGGTCCGTGGGCGCGGCGGGCTTCGGCTACGGGACCTGCGTGATGTCGGCGGCGTTCATCCTGGCGTTCGCCGGGTTCCCGGCGGCGGCCACGGCCGTGATCGCGCTGGTCGCGGGCGCGGCGGACGGCCTGACCGAGGTCTCGTACACCTCGCACCTCCAGACCCTGCCGGCCGGGCCCCGGGCGCACGCCTTCGGGCTGTCCGCGACGGTGGAGAACCTGGGCTTCGGGGCCGGGATGATCGCCGTGGCGACGGCCCTCGAACACTTCAGCCCGCTCGCGGTCGTCGGCTGGTCGCACGGCGCGGCCCTCGCCGTCGCGGTGGTGTTCCTGGTGCGCACCGCGGTATCGCGGCGGGCGCGGACGGCCGCGTCGGCGCCGTGACGGGGCGGCGCCCGGGGTGAAACCGGGCCCCTACACGTACATCGGAAATCAGCCAATCTCGCGCGACCTCTGCGGCGCCCGCCCGACGGTGCCGGCCGGACCCGCGGGGACTCGGCACGGACCGGAGCGGGGCCCCGGGCGCCCGTCCGGCCTCCGCGGCGCCCCGCGGCGCACCGCCGCTTTCGCGCACCGGGTCGCCCGCCGGGCTTGCGGGGCACCACACGAATGCGGTGGGTTGTCCGGCGTTGCCGGAGAACTCCGCACCGCCGGGCGGCAGCGCCACCCTCACCACTCCGGAAAGGCGGACACCGCATGACGCCGGTCCCCCACCGCAGCCATGCCGACGACCTGCTCACCTTCATCGCCGCCAGCCCCTCCCCGTACCACGCCGTGGCGAGCGCGGCCCAGCGGCTGGAGAAGGCGGGCTTTCGTGAACTGCGCGGAACCGACGACTGGACGGGCACCACGGGCGGCGCCTTCGTCGTCAACGGGGGCGCGCTGATCGCCTGGTACGTTCCCGGGTCGCTGCCCGCCCACACCCCGTTCCGGATCATCGGCACGCACACCGACTCGCCGAACCTGCGGATCAAGCCGACGCCCGACACGAGTTCGGCGGGCTGGCGGCAGGTCGCGGTGGAGATCTACGGCGGGGTTCCCCTCAACACCTGGCTCGACCGCGACCTGGGCATCTCCGGACGGCTCGCGCTGCGCGCACCGGGTGGCGGGACCGAGTCCCGGCTGGTGCAGATCGACGAGCCGCTGCTGAGGGTCCCGCAGCTGGCGATCCACCTGGACCGCACGGTCAACGACGGGCTTGCCCTGGACCGGCAGCGCCACATCGCGCCGGTCTGGTCGCTCGGCCCGGCCGACGAGGGGGCGCTGCTGCGCCGGGTCGCGGCGGCGGCCGAGGCGGAGCCGGACGAGGTGCTGGGCTGGGACCTGATGCTGCACGACGTGCAGGCACCCGGCTATCTGGGCGCGGAGCGGGAGTTCCTGGTGTCGTCGCGGCTGGACAACCTGGTGTCGGTGCACGCGGGGGTGACCGCGCTGACCGCCGCGGCGACGGCCGCCGAGCCGCCCGCGTACATCCCGGTGCTCGCGGCCTTCGACCACGAGGAGGTCGGCAGCGGCTCGGACACGGGGGCGCAGAGCCCGATGCTGGAGCGGGTGCTGAGCCGTTCGGTGTCGGCCCGGGGCGGCAGCGGCGAGGACTGGGCGCGGGCGCTGGCCGGGGCGTACTGCGTGTCCGCCGACATGGCGCACGCGGTGCACCCGAACTACGCGGAGCGCCACGACCCGGGCCACCAGCCGCTCCCCAACGGCGGCCCGACGGTCAAGGTCAACGTCAACCAGCGGTACGCCACCGACTCGACCGGGATCGCCCTGTTCGCGTCGGCCTGCGAGCGGTCGGGCGCGCCGTGGCAGCCGTTCGTCTCCAACAACGCGATGCCGTGCGGCACGTCGATCGGTCCGCTCACGGCGGCCCGGCTGGGTGTGCCGACGGTCGACGTGGGGGTCCCGGGCCTCTCGATGCACTCGGCCCGTGAGCTGTGCGGGGCGCGCGACCCGGGCCATCTGGCGTCGATCCTGACGGCGTTCGTGACGTCCGCGTAAGGGGGTACGGGGAAGGGCCGCGCGGCCTCTCCCCGTACCCGTGCCCGCTGGGGGTTACGCGAAGCGCTGCTTCGCGGTGCCGTCGCAGGGTTGCAGCGTCAGCGGGTCGTGTGCGCCCGCCAGGGTCGCGCACAGGCCCGTGGCCGCGGCCGGGCGGAGGGTGCCCGACTGGCGCACGAAGCGCTGGTTGGCGGCGCCCGAGCAGTTGTAGAGGATGAGCGGGGCACCGGCCTTGTAGTCGGCGCCGGGGACGTCCAGGCAGCGGTCGTGGCTCAGCTCGGTGCGCAGGGTCCGCGTGCCGGAGTCGTACCACCAGCCCTGGTTGCGGCCGCCGTGGCACTCCCAGCCGGTGACCCCGGTGCCGTTGCGGGTGACGGACGCGGGGGCGTCCAGGCAGGTCGAGGCCGCCTCGCCGCGCAGCGGCCCGAAGACGTCGTCCCAGGCGACCGGCTGGAGCACGGGCTGCCCGGTGCTCGCCGGGTCGGCGCAGCTCGCCTCGCGCAGGCCGGAGTTGTAGATCTGGGTCAGGCAGGAGGCGAAGGCGCCGTGCCCGGCCGCGTTGGGGTGGAAGGACTGGCGCACCGAGTTGGAGTCCGGCGGGAAGTGCGACAGGTCGATGTAGAGGCCGCGCGCCCAGGTGGACTCGCTGCACACCTCGTGGCCGTGGAAGAGCCGCGAGTTGTCGAGGTAGACCGCGCCGGTGTCGGCCGCCGCCCTGCGCATCCCGCGCTCGAATGCGGGAACGGCGGTGTTGCGGCCCCAGGCGGCGTCGGAGTCGTATCCGGCGCAGCCGCCGGGAAGCTTGCCGGGGAAGTCCGGGTTGTCGGCGAAGTCCGGTCCGATGGGGCTCGGGTAGCCCATGACCACGAGCTTGTAGTCGCTGTCCGCGTAACCGGCTCCGGTCATCACGGTGCGCAGGTCGCGCACGGTCTTCTCGACCTTGGGGACCAGCCCGTCCACGCGGGCCTGCCAGCCGGGGGCGTACTTGGGCTCGCAGGTGCCCTGGGAGAGGACCCAGCGCGTGACGCAGTCCGTCATGACCGGCCCGAACTGGAGGTCGTCGTTGGCGCCCGCGACGAGCACGATCATCTTGATGCGGGTGTTGCGCGCCTTGATGGCCAGGTTGTCGCTCTGCACCAGCTCGTCGGCGTACTGCCTGGAGCCGCCGATGACGATGTTTCCGGTGTACGCGCCGGAGCACGAGACGTTGTACGTGACGTCGGCGGGGATCGCCGTACGGTGGATGGCGGCGTCGGGCGAGCGGTGGCACCAGTTGTCGGGGCCGTTGGTGCCCGCCTCGTACGTGCCGACGCCCTCGCCGGAGATCTCGCTGTCGCCGAGCGAGATGAGCCCCGTCCTGCGCTCGGCGAGCGGGCGCTCGGCCGGGTCGCCGTACAGCCGGGTGGCCTCCGCGGCGCGGATGGCCTCCAGTTCGGGCGGCAGGGGGGTGGATGCGGTACTGGTGGTACGGGGCTGAGCGGCTGCCGGTCCGGCGGCGGCGGTCATCCCGCCGAACGCCGCCGCGATGGCCGCGGCGGCCGCGACGGTACAGCGGAGTCTGTGCCTGGTGCGCCTCATTGCGCCTCCCCGGGTTGTGGTTACCCCCGGTATTTACTGGTCGGTAGGCGACTTGGGAATACATCGAACAAGACAAGTGCTCATCTTTTTGGGTGACTTCAGAGAGGTTGAACGATGACGGATCAGGGAACCGCAGGGGGCTACCGCGTCGAGCACGACTCGATGGGCGAGGTCAGGGTCCCCGCCGCCGCGAAGTGGCGCGCCCAGACCCAGCGGGCCGTGGAGAACTTCCCGGTCTCCGGCCAGCGCCTGGAGCGGGCCCACATCGAGGCCCTGGCCCGCATCAAGGCCGCCGCCGCCAAGGTCAACGCCGAGCTGAAGGTCCTCGACCCGGACATCGCGGAGGCCATCCAGGAGGCGGCCGCCGAGGTGGCGGAGGGACGCTGGGACGCGGAGTTCCCGGTCGACGTCTTCCAGACCGGCTCGGGCACCTCGTCGAACATGAACACCAACGAGGTCCTGGCCACCCTCGCCACCGAGCGCCTGGGCCGCCCGGTCCACCCCAACGACCACGTCAACGCCTCGCAGTCCTCCAACGACGTGTTCCCCTCCTCGATCCACATCGCCGCCACCGCCGCGGTCACCGCCGGCCTGATCCCCGCCCTGGACCACCTGGCCGCCGCCCTGGAGCGCAAGGCGGAGGAGTTCGCGACGGTCGTGAAGTCCGGGCGCACCCACCTCATGGACGCCACGCCCGTCACCCTCGGCCAGGAGTTCGGGGGGTACGCCGCCCAGATCCGCCACGGCGTCGAGCGGCTGCGCGCCTCGCTGCCCCGCCTCGCCGAACTCCCCCTCGGCGGCACGGCCGTGGGCACCGGCATCAACACCCCGCCCGGCTTCTCCGCCGCCGTCATCGCCGAGGTGGCCCGCGTCACCGGCCTTCCGCTCACCGAGGCCCGCGACCACTTCGAGGCGCAGGGGGCCCGGGACGGCCTGGTGGAGACCTCGGGCCAGCTGCGCACCATCGGCGTCTCGCTCACCAAGATCTGCAACGACCTGCGCTGGATGGCGTCCGGGCCGCGCACCGGCCTCGCCGAGATCACCCTGCCCGACCTGCAGCCCGGCTCCTCGATCATGCCGGGCAAGGTCAACCCGGTCATCCCCGAGGCGGTCCTGATGGTCGCCGCCCAGGTGACCGGGAACGACGCCACGGTCGCCGCCGCGGGCGCCGCCGGGAACTTCGAGCTGAACGTCATGCTCCCGGTCATCGGGAAGAACCTGCTGGAGTCCGTACGGCTGCTCACCAACGCCTCCCGGCTGCTCGCCGACCGCACGGTGGACGGCATCACGGCGAACGCCGAACGGGCCAGGGAGTACGCCGAGTCCTCGCCGTCCGTCGTCACCCCGCTGAACAAGTACATCGGCTACGAGGAAGCGGCCAAGGTCGCCAAGAAGTCGCTCGCGGAGCGCCGGACGATCCGTGAGGTCGTCCTCGAATCGGGCTACGTGGAGCGCGGAGACCTGACCGAACAGCAGCTCGACGAGGCCCTGGACGTGCTGCGCATGACCCGGCCGTGACGGGCGCCGCCGCGCCGGGGCGGCGCGCTCCGTAGGATCTCTCCATGACGGGTACCGGAGGGACCGAGCGCTGGGCGCCGGGTGACCAGATTCTGTGGCGCTACCGCGGCAACGGCCCCGGACGGCCGGATTCCGCCGCTCACGCGTTCCACATCTGCCGCCCGGTCACGGTCGTCCAGGACACCGAGGACCTGCTCGCGGTGTGGGTGGCGCCCGGCACCGAGTGCGTCAAGCCGGTCCTGGCGGACGGCACCGACGTGCACGCCGAACCGCTCGCGACCCGGTACACCGCCCCGCGCACGACGGCCCGTTCGCCCTGGCTGGGCAACGGCGTCCTGAAGCTGGCCAGGCCCGGCGAGCCCTGGTCCGTCTGGCTGTTCTGGGAGCGCGGCTGGCAGTTCCGCAGCTGGTACGTGAACCTGGAGGAGCCGCGCACCAGGTGGGCCGGGGGCGTCGACTCCGAGGACCACTTCCTGGACATCTCCGTCTACCCGGACCGCAGCTGGCTCTGGCGCGACGAGGACGAGTTCGAGCAGGCTCAGCGGGTGGGCCTGATCACGCCGGACACGGCACGCCGGGTGCGCGCGGCGGGCCGCGCGGCGGTCGGCCTGATCCGCTCCTGGGGGGCGCCGTTCCGGGACGGCTGGGAGGACTGGCGACCCGATCCGGCCTGGCGGGTGCCCGAACTCCCGGACGACTGGGACCGCCGGCCGGACGGTTCGGACCGTACGGCTTCCGCCATGCCGTCGTGAGACCCTTGATGCACCCCAGGGGGGCAAACGTAGGATCGTCCCGAGGAGCGCGGCCAGGCCCCAACCGGCAGGCGGGGTGCAGCACCTGACCGCGAGTCATCGGCTCGTCGCGCGGACCGCGCCCTCAGAGGGGCGCGTCGGCGTCACGAGTCGCACGAGTTGCCCGCATCGCATGAGCCACTACGAGGGGGTGGAGACGTGCCCGCCGAACGCTGCCGCCCCCATGGAAACGTTGTCACCGGCATCCTGATCGGACATCGCGTTTCGGCCCCGTTCGACGGGGAAGGCGATGTCAGCCGTTGTTATCGCCGCTCCTGCCGGGGCACAGTAGCGCCCCACAAGGTGATTGCCTCATACAACCGGCCCGGACGGACGGAATCCCACGCGTGACGGAGCATCCCACCTCCCACGAAGGCCGGCAGCCTCTCGCCGCCCGGCCGCAGGAACGCACCCGGCCGCGGCAGCGGGACGCCGCCGTGGCGGCCGCCGCTGCCGCCACGGCGATCCCGGCACCCGCCAAGGGCCCCGCGGGCGCGGCCCCCGACCCCCAGGCGGCGACGCGGCGCGAGGGCGACCGGCTGCGCTTCGTGGGGGCCGCGACCCGGCGGATCGCCCGGGGCATCGACCTGGACGAGATCGTGCTCGGGCTGTGCCGGGCCAGCGTGCCGACGTTCTCCGACGCCATACTCGTCTACCTCCGCGACCCGCTGCCCGTCGGTGACGAGCGGCCGGTCAACCCGTTCGTGCTGCGGCTGCGCCGCTCGGACCGGCTGCGGCTGACCGACGAGGAGACGGAGAGCCTGTCGGAGACGGAGCGGCTGCGGCTGCCCGCCCTCGACCCGCAGGCCGACCTGATGCCCGCCGCCGAGCTGTGCGAGGTCCGGCCCGGGAGCGCTCTCGCCGAGGTGCTGCGCGGGGTCCGGCCGGTCTTCGGCGACTCCGCGGCGGCCCGGGTCGCGCTGCCCGAACTGCTGGGCGCCGACCGCTCGGTGCCGTCCGGCCACCGGGTGGTCCTGGCCCCGCTGCGCGGCCGGCGGCGGGTGATCGGGGCGGCGGTCTTCCTGCGCGGCGCCGAGCGCCCGGCCTTCGAGGCCAACGACCTCCTGGTCGCCGCCCAGCTGGCCACGCACACCGCCCTCGGCATCGACAAGGCCGTGCTCTACGGGCGCGAGGCGTACATCGCGGACGAGCTCCAGCGCACCATGCTGCCCGACTCGCTCCCCCAGCCGACCGGCGTGAAACTCGCCTCGCGCTACCTCCCGGCCGCCGAGACGGCCCGGGTCGGCGGCGACTGGTACGACGCGATCCCGCTGCCCGGCAGCAGGGTCGCCCTGGTCGTCGGGGACGTCATGGGCCACTCCATGACCTCCGCCGCGATCATGGGCCAGCTCCGGACCACCGCGCAGACCCTGGCCGGGCTCGACCTGCCCCCGCAGGAGGTCCTGCACCATCTGGACGAGCAGGCGCAGCGCCTCGGCAGCGACCGCATGGCAACCTGCCTGTACGCGGTGTACGACCCCGTCGCGCACCGCATCACCGTCGCCAACGCGGGCCACCCGCCGCCCGTCCTGCTCCACCTGGGCGGCCGCGCCGAGGTCCTGCGGGTGCCCCCGGGCGCCCCGATCGGCGTCGGCGGGGTGGACTTCGAGGCCGTCGAGCTGGACGCACCGGCGGGCGCGACCCTGCTGCTGTACACCGACGGGCTCGTCGAGTCGCGGCTGAGGGACGTGTGGACGGGCATCGAGATGCTGCGGGAACGGCTCGCCGCGACCGCCCGGCTGACCGGCCCGGACCACTCGCCGCCGCTGGAGGCGCTGTGCGACGACGTGCTGGACATGCTGGGCCCCGGTGACCGCGACGACGACATCGCGCTGCTCGCCGCCCGCTTCGACGGGATCGCGCCGAGCGACGTCGCCTACTGGTTCCTGGACCCGGACGACTCCGCCCCCGGCCGGGCCCGCAGGCTGGCGCGCAGGGCGCTCAGCCGGTGGGGCCTGGACGACCTCTCGGACTCGGTGGAGCTCCTGATCAGCGAGGTGGTCACCAACGCCGTGCGGTACGCGGAGCGCCCGGTCACCCTGCGGCTGCTGCGCACCGAGACGCTGCGCTGCGAGGTCGGCGACGACTCCCCGCAGCTGCCCCGGCAGCGCCGCGCCAAGGACATGGACGAGAACGGGCGCGGCCTGTTCCTGGTCAACCGCCTGGCCCGCCGCTGGGGCGCGACGCGCCTGTCGACGGGCAAGGTGGTCTGGTTCGAGATGCCGGTGCGCGGGTAGCGCCCGGCCCGGGAGACGACGGCGGGCGGTGTACGAGGCTCCTCCTCGTACACCGCCCGTTCGCGTCGCCGGGTCCGGCGGGTCAGCGGGTCACTGATCGTCGTTGTGGCCGGGCTTCTTGTCCCCCGGGAGGCCCGGGAGGTCCACGGAGGACGAGGGGTCCGGGCCCGGTTCGGTCGACGGGTTGGGGGGCGGTTCGCTCGTGGGGCCGCCCGAGGGCGAGGCGGGCGGGGAGCTCTGCGGGGACTCGCTGGCCGGCGGGGGCTCGGAGGACGCCGAGCCGGACGGCGAGTCGGAGGGCTCGGGCTTCTCGGACGGCGAGGTGCTCGGGCTCGGCGAGTGGGAGGCGGGCGGCGGGCTGACCGCGGCGCCCATGTCCGTGTCGAGGTCGAACTCGCGGGCCTTGCCGACGGAGTGGCCCATGTAGTCGGCCCAGATCTCGGCCGGGAAGCCGCCACCGTTGACGCGTCCGCCGCCACCGGCGCCCTGGAGGGTCACCTGCGCGTTCTTCTTGATCGTTTTCCCGTCGTCGTCGGTGCGGTCGAAGGCGGCCTCGCCGAACAGCCCGACCGAAGTGACCAGGTTGGAGGTGTAGCCGGTGAACCAGGCCGACTTGTTGTCGTCGGAGGTACCGGTCTTGCCGGCGATGTCCTTGTCGGAAAGCCCTTCCGCGTCGCGGACCGACTTGCGGGCCGTACCGTCGTCGACCACGCCGGTCAGCACGGACGTCACCGAGTCCGCCGCCTGGCGGGAGATCACCTGGTCGCCGATGGCGTCGGGCAGGTCGAGCGGGGCGTCGCCCTGGTGCACGGCCGACTTCACGATCTGCGGGGTGACCTGCTTGCCGTGGTTGTCGAGCGTGGCGTAGACCCCGGCCATCTCCAGCGGGCTCGCGCCCATGGAGCCGAGGGTCATCGCGGGCGCGGCCTCCAGCCCCTTCACGTTCATGCCGAGCTCACCGGCGGTCGCCAGCACCTTGTCCATGCCGACGTCCACGCCCATCTGCGCGAAGACGGAGTTGACGGACTGGTTCATCGCGGTCTGGACGGTGATCTGCCCGTAGTTCTGGTCGTCCTCGTTCTCCGGCGCGAAGTACCGGTCGCCGCCGACGACCGGGCGCTTGCTGGTGCCGTCGTAGCGGGTGTTCGCGGTGATCCGCTCGTCGTCCTGCGTCTTCGACTCGTTGTCGAGGGCGGCGGCGAGGATGACCGGCTTGAAGGTGGACGCGGGCTGGTAGTCCCTGCGCCCGGCGTTCGAGATCCAGTGCTCGCTCTGGCCGCGTCCGCCGTACAGCGCGACCACCGCGCCGGTCTTCGGGTCGACCGAGGCGGCGCCCGCCTGGATGTCCTGGTCGAGCTTGCGCTTCTTGGTGTCCAGCTTGTCGAGCAGCTTGGCCTCGACCGACTTCTCCAGCTGCGCCTGCTTCTTCTTGTCGATGTTGACGGTGATCGTCCAGCCGCCGAGGTCGAACTGGTCCTCGGTGATGCCCGCCTGCTTGATCACGGCCTCGCGGGCCGCCTGGACGATGTAGCCCTTCTGGCCGGCCGTTCCGTTCAGCGGCTTGGGTTCGTGCGGCACCGGGAACGTCTGCTTCTGGCGCTTGGCGGAGTCGAGCCAGCCCTCCTCCACCATGTTGTCCAGCGTGTAGGCCCAGCGCGCCTTGACGAGCCGCTTGCCGTTCGGACCGGCGACGGCCCAGTCGTACTGGCTCGGTGCCTGGAGCAGCGCGGCGAGGTAGGCGCCCTGGGAGACGTTCAGGTCCTTGGCGTCCACGCCGTAGTACGCCTGCGCTGCGGCCTGGATGCCCCAGGCGCCGCGTCCGTAGTAGCTGGTGTTGATGTACCCGGCGAGGATTTCCTTCTTGGACTTCTTCTGGTCCAGCTTCAGGGAGATGACCAGCTCCTTGAGCTTCCGGCTGACCGTCTGCTCCTGGTCCAGGTAGTAGTTCTTGACGTACTGCTGCGTGATGGTCGAGCCACCCTGCTTGCCCTTGCCGGACAGGGTGTTGAGCAGACCGCGCGCGGTGCCCTTGAAGTCGACGCCGTGGTCCTTGTAGAAGGACTTGTTCTCGGCGGCGACGAAGGTGTCCTGCACCTCCTTGGGCACTTCGGCGAGGCTCACGATCTCGCGGTTCACCTCGCCGGTCCTGGCGAGGAGGCTGCCGTCGGCGTACTTGTAGACGTTCGCCTGCAACTCCATCTTGGGGTTGCCCTCGGGCACGTCCACGAGCATGTAGAGCACGGCGAAGGCGCCCATGCCCAGCAGGATCACCCCGAGGGCGGTGCCCAGTAGTTTGCGCCAGGTGAAGAGCCTGCGTATGCCGCCGCTCTTCGCAGCCTGCCGCTGGGCTCGTCGCGCTTCCGCTCGACCCATCGCTTGGTCGCTCCCGTTTCTCTGCTCTGCTCTGCCGAATCAGTCCGGACCTGCCAGCTAACACCGTTGGCAAGGCCGAAAAGCCCACGATCCGAGGTTTTACGGACGTGAGAATCAGCACCCGTCCCCGATGGAACCGACTCCTGAGGGGTGCGCAAGGTTGCGAGAACCATTAATGTGTAATCACATTGCTAGCGATCGGCTAGCCGACCACCACGGGGGCCACCATGATCGATCCGCACGACCCCAGCACCGCCGCCCAGCCGCCCGCCGGGCTCGCCCCGGACGCGCCGGACATGCCGGAACCGCAGGTCCGGGAGACGAGGGCGCACAGCATCGCCGGCGGCCTCGGCCTGCTGCTGACCGTGCTCGGCGTGATCGCCGGCATCGCGCTCGCCATCGCCGGGGGCGTCATCGGCTCGAACGGGAACAACGCCGTGGGCATCCCGCTCTGCGTCCTGGGCGTCCTGCTCGCCATCGCCTCGTTCTTCTGCATGGGCGGTGTGAAGATGGTCGCACCGGGCGAGGCCCGGGTGATCCAGCTGTTCGGCCGGTACGTGGGCACCATCCGCACCGACGGACTGCGCTGGGTGAACCCGCTGACCTCCAGCCGCAAGATCTCCACCCGGGTCCGCAACCACGAGACCGCCGTCCTCAAGGTCAACGACGCCTACGGCAACCCGATCGAACTCGCCGCGATCGTCGTGTGGAAGGTCGAGGACACCGCCCAGGCGCTCTTCGAGGTGGACGACTTCCTGGAGTTCGTGGCCACCCAGACCGAGTCCGCCGTCCGGCACATCGCCCTTGAGTACCCGTACGACGCCCACGAGGAGGGCGGCCTGTCGCTGCGGGGCAACGCCGAGGAGATCACCGAGAAGCTGGCCGTCGAGCTGACCGCCCGGGTGCAGGCGGCGGGCGTGCGGATCATCGAGTCGCGCTTCAGCCACCTCGCGTACGCCCCCGAGATCGCCTCCGCGATGCTCCAGCGCCAGCAGGCGGGCGCGGTCGTCGCGGCCCGGCAGCAGATCGTCGAGGGCGCGGTCGGCATGGTCGAGATGGCGCTGACCCGGATCGCCGAGCAGGACATCGTGGAGCTGGACTCGGAGCGGAAGGCGGCCATGGTGAGCAATCTGATGGTGGTCCTGTGCGGTGACCGCGCCGCCCAGCCGGTCCTCAACACGGGCACGCTCTACCAGTGACCGAGGAGAGCCCGGGGGAATCGCCCCGCCCCCGGCCGCGGCAGCGCAAGCAGATGCTGCTGCGGCTGGACCCCGCCGTGCACGACGCACTGGCCCGCTGGGCGTCGGACGAGCTGCGCAGCGCGAACGCCCAGATCGAGTTCCTGCTGCGCCGGGCGCTCGCCGAGGCGGGCCGGCTGCCGGGCGGCGCGGCCCCCATCCCCCGCCGGGGGCGCCCGCCGAAGGCCGCCGAGGAGCCACCGGGCGAGGAGTGACAGGTCAGAGGCCCGTCCCGCGAGGGGCGGGCCTCTGACGTGCACCTTTCGGGTGTACCCCCCGCGTATACACGGCAGGTATACACACCATGTAGAGTGCTTCGCATGTCAATCGGCCACACCCTGCTCGGGCTCCTGGAGTCCGGCCCCCGCCATGGTTATGACCTCAAGCGGACGTTCGACGAGAAGTTCGGGCACGACCGCCCCCTGCACTACGGGCAGGTCTACTCGACCATGTCCCGGCTGCTGAAGAACGGCCTCGTCGAGGTCGACGGCGTGGAGAGCGGGGGTGGCCCCGAGCGCAAGCGGTACGCGATCACGGACGCCGGCATCACCGATGTCGCCACCTGGCTCGCGCAGCCCGAGAAGCCGGAGCCGTACCTCCAGTCGACCCTGTACACCAAGGTCGTCCTGGCCATGCTCACCGGCCGCGACGCGGCCGACGTGCTGGACGCCCAGCGCTCCGAGCACCTGCGCCTGATGCGCATACTCACCGACCGCAAACGCCGGGGCGACCTCGCCGACCAGCTGATCTGCGACCACGCCCTGTTCCATCTCGAAGCCGATCTGCGCTGGCTGGAACTGACCGCCGCCCGCCTCGGCCAGCTCCAGAAAGTGGTGGCCCCGTGACCCCCGCCGGCTCCCTGCTCTCCGCGCACGACCTGCACAAGACCTACGGCTCGACCCCCGCCCTCGACGGCGCCTCGTTCTCCGTCCACCCCGGCGAGGTCGTCGCCGTGATGGGCCCCTCCGGCTCCGGCAAGTCCACGCTGCTGCACTGCCTGGCCGGGATCATCACCCCGGACTCCGGCACCATCACCTACGACGGCCGCGAGCTGTCCGCCATGTCCGACGCGGAGCGCAGCGCCCTGCGCCGCAGCGACTTCGGGTTCGTCTTCCAGTTCGGCCAGCTCGTGCCCGAGCTCACCTGCGTGGAGAACGTCGCCCTGCCGCTCCGCCTGGCCGGCACCCGCCGCAAGGACGCGGAGCGCACCGCCCGCTCCTGGATGGAGCGCCTGGAGGTCGAGGACATCGGCGCCAAGCGCCCCGGCGAGGTCTCCGGCGGCCAGGGCCAGCGCGTCGCCGTGGCCCGTGCCCTCGCCGCGTCCCCGAAGGTGATCTTCGCGGACGAGCCGACCGGCGCGCTGGACTCCCTCAACGGCGAGCGCGTCATGCAGCTGCTCACCGACGCCGCCCGCTCCTCCAACGTCGCGGTGGTCCTGGTGACCCATGAGGCCCGCGTCGCCGCCTACTCCGACCGCGACATCACCGTGCGCGACGGCCGGGCCCTCGACCTGGAGCACGCCGTATGACGCTCCTGGACGAGAAGCGGCCCCCGGCCCCCGCCCCCGCGCAGCCGCCGTCCCGCCCCTCCCGCACCGCCCCCTGGCTGCGCGACCTCGCCCTCGGCGTCCGGTTCGCCGCCGCCGGCGGGCGCGAGGGCTGGACCCGCACGCTGCTCACCGCGATCGGCGTCGGCCTCGGCGTCACGCTGCTCTTCCTCGCCGCCTCCGTGCCGCACGCGCTCGACGCGCGCAACGACCGCGACACGGCCCGCAGCGAGACGAAGATCTCCGAGAACCCCGACGCGCAGGGCAGGAAGTCCGACACCTCGGTCCTGCGGATCGGGGCGGACAGCGAATACCACGACCGCAGCATCAGCGGCTATCTGATGCGCGCGGAGGGCAGCCACCCCGTCCTCCCGCCGGGCATCGACGCGATGCCCGGCGCCGGCGAGATGGTCGTCTCCCCCGCCCTGAAGGACCTGCTGGACGACCCGGACAACGCCCTGCTCAAGGAGCGGTACCCGTACAGGATCACCGGCACCATCGCGGAGGACGGCCTGCGGTCGCCCAACGAACTGTGGTTCTACGCCGGCAGCGACACCCTGACCCCGGCCACGGGCGGCCACCGCGTCACCGGATACGGCGACCCCGAACCGACCCCGCCGCTCGCCCCGCTGCTCGTCGTGCTGGTGGTCATGGGCTGCGTGGTGCTGCTCGCACCCGTCGCCATCTTCATCGCCACCGCCGTGCGCTTCGGCGGCGACCGCCGCGACCGCCGGCTGGCCGCGCTGCGCCTGGTCGGTACGGACATCAGGTCGACCCGGCGGATCGCGGCGGGCGAGGCCCTGTTCGGCTCCGTGCTCGGTGTGCTCATCGGCCTCGCCCTCTTCCTGGTGGGGCGGCAGTTCGTGAGCCACATCGAGGTCTGGGACGTCAGCGCCTTCCCCTCGGACCTCGCCCCCGACCCGCGGCTGTGCCTGCTCATCGCGTTCGCCGTCCCGCTGACCGCCGTACTGGTCACGCTGTCCGCGATGCGCTCCGTGGTCATCGAACCGCTCGGGGTCGTGCGCAACAGCCGGGCCCGCAAGCGCCGCCTGTGGTGGCGGCTGCTGCTCCCGCTCGCCGGACTCGGCGTCCTCGCGCTCAACGGTCAGTCCGGTGAGTACGAGGTCGTCCACCCGGACGTCATCGTCACCGGCGCGGTCCTGGTCCTCGTCGGACTCGCCCTGCTGCTGCCGTGGCTGGTCGAGGCGTGCGTGAACCGGCTGCGCGGCGGCCCGGTGCCCTGGCAGCTCGCCACCCGCAGGCTCCAGCTGAGCAGCGGGACCGCCTCCCGCGCGGTCAGCGGCGTCACCGTGGCGGTGGCCGGCGCGGTGGCCGTGCAGATGCTGTTCGCCTCGATGAACGCCGACTTCAACAAGGTCACCGGACAGGACCCCAGCCGCGCCCAGTTCTACGCCGTGTCGCAGCAGGTCGGCGGCAACGCCGCCGTGGAGACCATCAAGGAGTTCCGCGCCACCAAGGGCGTCACCGCCGTCATCGGCATGATCGAGGCGTACGTCAGCAAGCCCGGGAAGTACGGCGAGGACGACATCCAGCCCACCACGTCGCTGAACGTCGGTGACTGCGCGACCCTGCGCGAGGTCGCCCGCATCGACTCCTGCGAGGACGGCGATTCCTTCGTCGTGCACCCCAGGAACGACAAGGAGATGGCCGGCTGGATGGACAAGACCGCCCGCAAGGGCAAGGAGGTCGAGTTCGAGTCGGGAAGCGGCAGGAAGCTGCGCTGGACGCTGCCCGCCGACGCGAAGACCGTCGTCAGCCGCAAGGACCCGATCGGCGAGGACCGCTGGGGGATCATGGTGACCCCCGGGGCGATCGACGCGACCACCCTGCCGGGCGCGATCACCGCCTCGCAGATCCGCATCGACGAGAGCGTCCCGGACGCCGCCGAGTACGTGCGCAACACCGCGGCCCGCATCGACCCCGGCATGCGCCTGGTCACCCTGACGTCCGTCTCACGCGACCGCCAGTACGCCAGCGTCCAGACCGGCCTCCAGGTCGGCGCCACGGTCACGCTGCTGCTGATCGCCGCCTCCATGCTGGTCTCCCAGCTGGAGCAGCTGCGCGAACGCAAGCGGCTGCTCTCGGTGCTGGTCGCCTTCGGCACCCGGCGGGCCACCCTCGCCTGGTCGGTGCTCTGGCAGACCGCGCTCCCGGTGGTCATCGGGCTCGCGGTCGCGGTGGCCGGCGGCCTCTCGCTCGGCGCGGTGCTGTGCTGGATGGTCGAGAAGGAGGTCGACGACTGGCTGGTGTTCCTGCCTCTCGCCGGAGCGGGCGGGGCGCTCATCCTGCTGGTCACGCTGCTGTCCCTGCCGCCGCTGTGGCGCATGATGCGCCCGGACGGGCTGCGCAGCGAGTGACGCCGCGGAGGGCGGCCGGACTTCAGGTCCCGCCGCCCTCCGTCACGCGTACCGGCAGCGGCCGCAGCGCCTCCCGCAGCGCCGCCGCCAGCTCCTCGAACTCCTCCTGCCGCGCCGCCCCGGTCCGCATCGCCAGCGCCACCCGCCGCGTCGGGGCCGGGTCCGCGAAGTACCCCGTGGTCAGCGCCTCGTTGCGGGCCGTCTCGACGGTGACCGCGGTGCGCGGCAGCAGTGTCACGCCGAGCCCGCCGGCCACCAGCTGCACCAGCGTGGAGAGCCCGGCGGCGGTCGTGGTGACCGGCGCTCCCTCCGTACGGCCGGCCTCGCGGCAGATGTCGAGGGCCTGGTCGCGCAGGCAGTGCCCCTCGTCCAGGAGCAGCAGCGGGAGCTTCCGGAGGGCGTCGCGGGGGATGTCGGCGCGCCCGCCGAGCGGGTGGCCGCGGTCCATGACGAGCACGAAGTCCTCGTCGAAGAGCGGGAGCTCGCTGACGCCGGGGACACCGAGGGGCACGGCGAGCAGCAGCAGGTCGAGCCGTCCGGTGCCCAGCCCCTCGATCAGCGAGGAGGTCTGCTCCTCGTGCACCTGGAGGTCGAGGGCCGGGTAGCGCTCGTGGACCAGCCGCAGCACGTCCGGCAGCAGATACGGGGCTACGGTGGGGATCACGCCGAGCCTGAGCACTCCCGTGAAGGGCGCGCGGACCGCCTCGGCCTCCTCCATCAGCTCGCCGACGGCGTCGAGCACGACCCGTGCCCGCACCGCGAGCCGTTCCCCGGCGGGCGAGAGCAGCACCTTGCGCGTCGTACGCTCGATGAGCTGGGCACCCAGTGCCTCCTCCAGGGCGGACACGGCCCCGGAGAGCGCGGGCTGACTCATCCCGATTGCGGCCGCCGCGTCCCGGAAGTGCAGATGTTCGGCGACGGCGACGAAGGCGCGCAGCTGCGAGAGGCTGGGCTGTTTGGGACGGTTGCCCGGATTGCTCTGTACCACTGATAGGTACCTCCGATCATCACGACCGAGTGTAGCTATTTCCGCGATCAATGCACTCTGTGCCAAGGTGGAGATCGTCCAACCCCCAGGAACTCCCTCAAAAGGGGAGGACCTACGCTGCAAGGAGAGCGCGTGCTCACTGTCGGTGACAAGTTCCCCGAGTTCGACCTGACCGCCTGCGTGTCGCTGGAGAGCGGCAAGGAGTTCGAGCAGATCAACCACAAGACCTACGAGGGTCAGTGGAAGATCGTCTTCGCGTGGCCGAAGGACTTCACCTTCGTGTGCCCCACCGAGATCGCCGCCTTCGGGAAGCTGAACGACGAGTTCGCCGACCGTGACGCCCAGATCCTCGGCTTCTCCGGCGACTCCGAGTTCGTGCACCACGCCTGGCGCAAGGACCACCCGGACCTCACTGACCTGCCCTTCCCGATGATGGCCGACTCGAAGCACGAGCTCATGCGTGACCTCGGCATCGAGGGCGAGGACGGCTTCGCGCAGCGCGCCGTCTTCATCGTGGACCAGAACAACGAGATCCAGTTCACGATGGTGACCGCCGGTTCCGTGGGCCGTAACCCCAAGGAGGTCCTGCGGGTCCTCGACGCCCTGCAGACCGACGAGCTGTGCCCGTGCAACTGGAGCAAGGGCGAGAACACCCTGGACCCGGTCGCGCTCCTCTCGGGCGAGTGAGCTGATACCACCATGGCCCTCGACGAACTGAAGTCCGCCATACCGGACTTCGCCAAGGACCTGAAGCTGAACCTCGGCTCGGTCATCGGCAACAGCGAGCTCCCCCAGCAGCAGCTCTGGGGCACCGTCCTGGCCTGCGCGATCGCCTCGCGCTCGCCGAAGGTGCTGCGCGAGCTGGAGCCGGAGGCGAAGGCCAGCCTCTCCGCGGAGGCGTACACCGCCGCGAAGTCGGCCGCCGCCATCATGGCGATGAACAACGTCTTCTACCGCACCCGCCACCTGCTCTCGGACCCCGAGTACGGGAACCTGCGCGCGGGTCTGCGGATGAACGTCATCGGCAAGCCGGGCGTGGAGAAGGTCGACTTCGAGCTGTGGTCGCTCGCCGTCTCCGCGATCAACGGCTGCGGCCAGTGCCTCGACTCGCACGAGCAGGTGCTCCGCAAGGCCGGCGTGGACCGCGAGACCATCCAGGAAGCCGTCAAGATCGCCTCGGTGATCCAGGCGGTGGGTGTGACCCTCGACGCCGAGGCCGTGCTGGCCGAGTAGTCGCCGTACCCTGAATACGGGAAGGGCCCCGAGGACGACCGACCGTCCGAGGGGCCCTTCTTCCTGTGCGTACGCGCTACGAGGCGTCCGGCGACGACTCGTCGCCGCCCTTCTCCGACCTCTCCGGCGGGCCGGCGGAGGCCCGGGCGGGCGCCGCGTCCAGCGCGGTCGCCCCGTGCGGTGGCGGCGAGTGGCGGCGCGACTCCTCCTGCCCGTAACTGCGCAGATAGCCGACCACCGTGTTGGTCACCGCGACCAGCGGCACCGCCACCACCGCACCGCCGATCCCGGCGATCATGCCGCCCGCGGCGACCGAGAGCACCACGGCCAGCGGGTGCACCCGCACCGCCCGGCCGAGGATGAACGGCTGGAGGACATGGCCCTCGATCTGCTGCACGGCGAGGACCACGGCCAGCACCATCAGCGCGGTGAACACGCCCTCCGTGACGAGGGCGACGACGACCGCCAGTGCCCCGGAGACCACCGCGCCGACGAGCGGGATGAAGGCGAACAGGAAGATGAAGACGGCCAGCGGCACCGCCATCGGCACGTTGAGGAAGTAGATCCCGAGCCCGATGAAGATCGCGTCGATCAGGGCCACGATGACCGTGCCGCGCACATAGGCGGTCAGCGTCCGCCAGGCGCGCGGTCCGGCCCCGGCGACACCGGGCCTGGCCTGCGCGGGCACCAGCTTGAGCACCCACTGCCAGATGCGCGCGCCGTCGTAGAGCAGGAAGAGCGTCGAGAACATCGCGAGCAGCGCGCCGGTCATGAACTCCACGACCACGGTGACGCCCTGGAGGCCCGCGGTGGTGATCGCCTCGGTGTTGGTGCCGACGGTGTCGCTGAGGTTCTTGGCGATGTCGTTGATCTGTTTGTCGGTCACATGGAACGGGCTGTCGAGGAGCCAGTTCTTGAGGTCGTCGATCCCCTTCGTCACCTTGTCGGACAGGGTGTCGATGTTGTCCATGACCTGCCACACCACGAACCAGCCGACCAGGCCCATGATGACGAAGCCGGAGATCGCGGTGACGGCCGTCGCCAGTCCTCTCGGCAGCCCGTGGCGCCGCAGCCGGGCCACGGTCGGCTGGAGCAGCGCGGTGACGAGCAGCGCGGCGACGAAGGCCAGCACGACCAGTTGCACGGCGCTGATGACCCGCATCAGCACCCACAGGGTCCCCGCCAGCACCAGCAGCCGCCAGCCCGCCTCGGCCGCGACCCGCATCCCCCACGGGATCGCCGCGACCGGATCGGGCCGCGCGGCCACGGTGGGCGCGTAGCTGGGCGGAGCGGGCACCTTGTCGACGTGGGCCGGTTCGTCCTTCCCGGCCCCCGCGGCGACCGGACCGGACGGGCCCCCGAGCAGGGGGTCGTCGGCCTCCGTCTCGGCCCGTCGTTCGTCAAGGCGCTCGCTCAGCCTGCTCAGCTCGGCACCCAGTTGTCCGAGCCACCCCGGCAGTTTCGACATGACGTTTCCTCTACCCCCGTCCGCTCACCCCACCGCTCCCCCGGGAGCGTTCCGCACGACCGTACACGCGTGAAGCCCCCCACCGAAGGACGGCGAGGGGCTTCACGAGGTTGAGCTGGTGAACCCTGCTTCTAGTACCAGTGGTTGGCCTGCCAGAAGGACCAGGCACCGCAGGGGCTGTCGTAACGGCCGTTCATGTAGCTGAGGCCCCACTTGATCTGGGTGGCCGGGTTGGTCATCCAGTCGGCACCGGCCGAAGCCATCTTGGAACCGGGGAGGGCCTGTACGAGACCGTAGGCGCCCGAGCCCGGGTTGCTCGCCCGGTAGTTCCAGCTCGACTCGTGGTTCACGATGTTGCTGAAGCACTGGAACTGGTCGGCCGGCACGATCTGCCGCGCCATGGCCTGGACCTCGGCCACGGTGTACGAGCTCTGCACGGCGAACGACGCGGTGGAGCGGACCTCGGAGCGGCTGGCCCGCTCGCGCTCCTTCCGGTCCTTCTCCGCCTGGCGCTCGCGCTCCAGCCGGTCCTCGGCGGCCTGCTTCTTGGACTTCGCGTCCTTGGCGGCCTGGACGCGGGCGGTCTCTTCCGCGGACTTCTTCGCGGCGGCGTCGGCGGCGGACGCCTGGGCGTCGGCCTGCTGCGTCAGCGAAGCGGTCTGCACCTGGGCCTGCTGGCCCGCGGGGATGTCTGCGAGCAGCGTGGTGTCGGCTGCGGTCGCCTCGAAGTTGTTGTCGTCGGCAGCAGGGGTGCTGCCCGATGCAACGCCTACGACGGCGCCTACGGTGGTGACCGCGGTGGCGGATGCCACGGCGAACCCCCGGACCGAAATCCGGCTCACACGGTGTCCTTCCAGCATCGCCCGCTTAGGTGACCTCGCGGGCGCAATCGTGCCCCTGACACTGGCCTCCCTACTGCTTGGGTCACGGGAGGCACGGGCCCGGTGGGCGACTCCCCTGGAGGAGCGCCGCGTGGTACTCGCGGGCGGCATACGGACGGCGGTTGTTGAGTTGTGTGGTGCGTGGCGCCTCTGGAGGTGCCGGTGTGCCGTATGCGGGGCCTGACGGAAGCAAGACTCTGCCGGAACGGGCCCGCGGGAAGCAATTCTCCGTTGCGTGTGAAAGGTCACACCCCGTTTGGCGGACCTGAATTACGGAAAAGGCGCCGCAACACAGCGCCGCCCGGCTAGGCTGCTTGGCCCGCCGGGCGGCGTCAACGTCCCAACCCGTATCAGATCTGACCTTCCTCCAGCATTTCGGTCACCAGTGCGGCGATGCGGGAACGCTCCGAACGCGTGAGCGTCACATGAGCGAAGAGCGGGTGCCCCTTCAGCTTCTCGACCACGGCGACCACTCCGTCGTAACGGCCGACCCTGAGGTTGTCCCGCTGGGCCACGTCGTGCGTGAGCACGACCCGGGAATTCGTGCCGATCCTGGACAACACGGTCAGCAGGACGTTCCGTTCGAGCGACTGGGCCTCGTCCACGATCACGAAGGCGTCGTGCAGGGAACGGCCCCGGATGTGGGTGAGCGGCAGGATCTCCAGCATGCCGCGCCCCAGCACCTCCTCGATGACCTCGCGCCCGGAGACGGCCGAGAGGGTGTCGAAGACGGCCTGCGCCCAGGGGCTCATCTTCTCGGCCTCGCTGCCGGGGAGATAGCCGAGCTCCTGCCCGCCCACCGCGTACAGCGGGCGGAAGACCATCACCTTCTTGTGCTGCCCGCGCTCCAGCACCGCTTCGAGCCCCGCGCAGAGCGCCAGCGCCGACTTGCCGGTGCCGGCCCGGCCGCCCAGCGAGACGATGCCCACCTCCTGGTCGAGCAGCAGGTCCAGGGCGATGCGCTGTTCGGCGCTGCGGCCGTGGATGCCGAACGCCTCCCGGTCGCCGCGGACGAGCCGCACGTTGCCCTCGGGCGTGACCCGGCCGAGCGCCTTGCCGCGTTCGGACTGGAGGACCAGCCCGGTGTGCACGGGCAGCTCGGCGGCCTCGGGGACGTACAGCGTCTCCTCGGTGAAGAGCAGGTCCACCTGGTCGGCGGCGAGCGACAGTTCGGCCATGCCCGTCCAGCCGGAGTCGGTGATCGCCAGCTCCGCGCGGTACTCCTCGGCGAGGAGGCCGACCGATGACGCCTTGATGCGCAGCGGGAGGTCCTTGGAGACGACCGTGACGTCGTACCCCTCGGCCTGGAGATTGCGCGCGACCGCCAGGATGCGGGAGTCGTTGTCCCCCAGCCGGTAGCCGGCGGGCAGGACGCCGGGGTCGGAGTGGTTGAGCTCGACGCGGAGCGTCCCGCCGAGATCCCCCAGGGGGATCGGCGCGTCCAGCCGGCCGTAACGGATCCGGAAGTCGTCCAGCAGGCGCAGGGCCTGGCGCGCGAAGTAGCCGAGCTCCGGATGGTGCCGTTTGGCCTCCAGTTCCGTGACCACGACGACGGGGAGCACGACCTCGTGCTCGTCGAAGCGGGCCATGGCGTTCGGATCGGCCAGCAGGACGCTGGTGTCGAGGACGTAGGTGCGCCTGTCGGGCAGGCGGCGCTTTGTGCTGGTCACCACGGAAGGACGTACCCCCTCGGAAGAGGCTGGCGTGCGACGGCGGGCCGTCGCGGAGCATCCCGCTTGTCATCGGCGCCCACCTGGTTGGCGACCGGGCGCCGGCCTGTCAGGGATATGCCCTCATACCCGGTCGGCCATGCCGACCGGATCTCTTCCGGAGGGAGTACAGCAAGGGCGGAGGCCGCCCCAGGGCGTGTTTCGAAAGTCCCGCCTGTCCGGCGACGCCTGGTGCGCACGCTCGCCGCGTTGTCGGGATCACCCCGATACAACCAGTATCGGGGCGACCCTCCGCCTTGCGATCGCACGCACCAGACGCCGCCGGACCCGCCCTACGGGCGGACGGCGCTACTTTCGAAACACGCCCTAGCCTCCGTAGCGCCGGTGGCGGGCGGCGTAGTCGCGCAGGGCACGCAGGAAGTCGACCCGGCGGAAGGCCGGCCAGAAGACCTCGCAGAAGTAGTACTCGGAGTGCGCGCTCTGCCAGAGCATGAAGCCGGAGAGGCGCTGCTCGCCACTGGTCCGGATGACGAGGTCGGGGTCGGGCTGGCCGCGGGTGTAGAGGTGCTCGGAGATCAGGTCGGTGGAGACGATCTCGGCCAGGTCCTCGAAGGAGGTCCCCTTGGCGGAGTGGTCCAGGAGCAGGGAGCGCACGGCGTCGGCGATCTCCTGCCGGCCGCCGTAGCCCACGGCGACGTTGACGAGTATCCCGTCGACCCCGACGGTGGCCTGCTCGGCCTCCTTGAGCACGGTCTGGGTGTGGGCGGGCAGCAGGTCGAGCGTGCCGACGTGGTGGACCCGCCAGCGGCCGTCGGCGGCCAGGCCGCGCACCGTGTTCTCGATGATGCCGAGCAGGGGCGTCAGCTCGGACTCGGGCCGGTCGAAGTTGTCGGTGGACAGCAGCCAGAGCGTGACGACCTCGACGTCGGTCTCGCTGCACCAGCCCAGGAGCTCCTTGATCTTGTCGGCCCCGGCCTGGTGGCCCTCGGCCGCCGTGCCGCCGGACGCCTTGGCCCAGCGCCGGTTGCCGTCGAGGATCACGCCGATGTGCTTGGGCACCTGGGAGTGGTCGAGGCGGGCCTCCACCCGGCGCGCGTAGAGCCCGTACACCAGGTCGCGCAAGTTCACTGAGTCCACCTCTCGGTTCCGTGCGGGCCCGCCGGCCCCTTCGCCAGGGGTCCGGGGTCGTCCCCTGGGGATCGGATCGCCGCACTGGAAGGGGGCGGATCGCCCCGCCGTGTCATGGCAGTCCCGTCAGGCCACATTACTGCGCGGGCCCCGCACCCACCCAACCCGGCCTGTCACAAGTCCGTGATAAGGAGAGATTCGTGACTGATTCCTCTTCCCCCTACCAGGCCGCCGCGAGCCGCTACGACTCCATGGAGTACCGCCGCAGCGGACGCAGCGGTCTCAAGCTGCCGGCCGTCTCGCTCGGCCTCTGGCACAACTTCGGTGACGACCGGGCACTCGGCTCCCAGCGGGCCATCCTGCGCCGCGCCTTCGACCTCGGTGTGACCCACTTCGACCTGGCCAACAACTACGGCCCGCCGGCCGGCTCGGCCGAGCTGAACTTCGGCAAGCTCTTCCGCCAGGACTTCGCCCCGTACCGGGACGAGCTGCTGATCTCGACCAAGGCGGGGTACGAGATGCACCCCGGGCCGTACGGGGAGTGGGGGTCGCGCAAGTACCTGCTGTCGTCGCTGGACGCCTCGCTGAAGCGGATGGGCCTGGACTACGTCGACATCTTCTACTCGCACCGCTTCGACCCGGAGACCCCGCTGGAGGAGACGATGGGGGCGCTGGCCTCCGCCGTACAGCAGGGCAAGGCGCTGTACGTCGGGGTGTCCTCGTACGACTCGGCGCAGACCGCCGAGGCGGCTCGGCTGCTGCGGGAGATGGGCGTACCGGCCCTGATCCACCAGCCGTCCTACTCGATGATCAACCGCTGGACCGAGGAGGACGGGCTCCTGGACACGCTGGAGGCGGCCGGGATGGGCTGCATCTCCTTCGTACCGCTGGCCCAGGGCCTGCTGACCGGCAAGTACCTGAACGGCATCCCGGAGGGATCGCGGGCCACGCAGGGCAAGTCCCTCGACCCGGAACTGCTGTCGCAGGAGGTGGTGCGCCGGCTGAACGGGCTGAACGACATCGCGCGCCGCCGGGGCCAGACGCTCGCCCAGTTGGCCCTGAAGTGGGTGCTGCGCGACAGCCGGATGACCTCCGCCCTGATCGGCGCGTCGAGCGTGGGTCAGCTGGAGGAGAACGTCGCGGCGCTGGCGGGTCCGGAGCTGTCGGCCGAGGAGCTGAAGGAGATCGACGTCTTCGCCGTCGACACCGAGGGCACCAACATCTGGGCCGCGCGGGGCTGAACGCGTGCCCGGCCCGGCGCCGGGCACAAAAAACGGGCCGGTCCGTGGGGGGGGGTTACGGACCGGCCCGAGGGGGGGTTTCCACCATAACCCTTCGTAAGTGATGCTGGGCGCCGCGGCGCGAAATAATTACTCTCCGAGAGTGAGAGGCTTCGCTCCGGTCACCATGCGGCGCTCGCCACACGCCCCTGACCTGCGGAGACCTGGTCCGGCCCGGGACGGGCACCGGAAACACGCCCGAGACGTCCACAGGATGTCCACATTCCGCTCGTCAGTGGCCGCCCCGGGGCTTCACACAGCCCGTTCCCTCCATGTAGCGGCCGTGCGCCCTCGCGTTGACGAGCCCGTTGACGGCGCCGTCCAGCGAGCCGTCCACGCAGAGGGTCCCGAGGGTCACGGTGAAGGAGGTCCGGTGGGGGCCGAAGGTGCCGGTGGTGACCGATCCGTCGGGGTATCCGAGGGCGTGGAGCGCGTGGAAGACCGAGTCCTCGGTGGACTTCTGCCCCTCCGCGAGCGCGGCGAGCCCCTGCTTCACCCGCTTCACCTCCGCCTCGCCCCGGGCACGGTCCGCGTCGGACAGGTCGAGGGTGGACTGGAAGGCGTGGTTCTCGGCGTAGTGCGGGTTGGCGTCGCCCTGCTCGGCGCCCGGGGTCGACGGGGCGGCGGGCGGAGCCGCGTCGCCGGGGGTGGCCAGGATGTGTCCGCAGCCGGTGAGGGTGGCGGCGGTCAGGAGCAGGACGGCCGTGCGTCTCGCGGAGGTCATGCGTACGAGTGTGGAACGGCAACCCGGCGTGCGGCGGCGGGAGTTGGCACCCGATACCGTTTCGTCACGTCACGTCACGTCGCGGCCGCCGCGCCGCGGTGGCCGCGGCTGAAGCGGACGCCCACGGTGTCCCCGCCGACGACCACGAAGCGGCCGCCCTCGCAGCGGATCACCGCCTCGTGGACCTCGCCCCGCTCGTCGCGGCGCTCGTCCGTGCTGAGTACCGTCCAGCCGCCCTCGGGGGGCCGGGGCAGGCCGGCCAGCTCGGCGAACTCCCACTGGGCGGTGGGCACACACCAGTCGGGCAACCGCGGCCAGGTGCCGGCGCCCACGTGCAGGGTGCCGTCGGAGGCGCAGGTCAGGCGGACCGACTGGCCGTCGTCCAGGACGAAGGAGACGGCCTCGGGCTCGCCCATCCGCCCCTCGGGGCGGTAGAAGACCCCGAGGACGCGGACGATCCTGGCGCCCTTGAGCCACTCGGCGCCACCCCGGCGCGCGCAGCGCGCGGCATCCCCGTCGGTGCCGAGGTTCATGGCCAGCTCCTTCCCCGAGTGCTCGGGACCAGAGTGCCATTTTTCGGGCCCTGTGGGGGTGTTGGCCTCACGCGGGTTTACGGGCCTCGATCAGGAAGCGGGTGGTGTGGGCGACGAACGGGCCCTCGGTCTCCAGGCGGTGGTGCAGCGCGCGGAGTTGGGGCCGGTACCGCTCGACGGTGAAGCCGGGCACCATCCAGATCACCTTGCGCAGGAAGTAGACGACGGCCCCGATGTCGGAGAACTCGGTGCGCAGCCGCTCCGACCGCAGGTCCACGACGTCGAGCCCGGCCGCTTCGGCGTCGGCCCGCGCCCGCTCCGGATCGCGCGCGCCGCGCACCTCCGGGGGCTGCGGCCCGAGGAAGTACTCGACCAGCTCGAAGACGCTCGCGGGGCCCACCTGTTGCGAGAAGTACGTGCCGCCGGGGGCCAGCACCCGGGCGATCTCCGACCACCACGTGGTCACCGGATGCCGGCTGACCACCAGGTCGAACGCCCCGTCCCCGAACGGCAGCGGCGGCTCGTCCTCGTCGGCGACGACGGCCACCCCGCGCGGGTGCAACAGCGCCGTGGCCCGGGCGATGTTCGGCGGCCAGGACTCGGTGGCGACGACGAGCGGCGGCAGCTCCGGCACGGAGGCCAGCACCTCACCCCCGCCCGTCTGAATGTCGAGCGCGGCCCGCGCCCGCCCCATCCGCTCCCCCATGGCACGCGCGTACCCCCACGAGGGCCGCTGCTCGGTGGCCCGCCCGTCGAGCCAGGAGAAGTCCCAACCGTCGACGGAAACACGGTCCGCCTCGGCGACGAGAGCATCGAACCGGGCGGCTTCGCCGGGCGTGGGCGGGGTGGCTTCGGATGCGGCGCACATACGCCCATCGTCCCAGCCGGACCGGGGGGACGGCGACCGCATTACGGGGCGGCACGGGCTCACCAACGGCGCTCGGGCGCGCTGAGCCCTCCAAGTCAGGCCGCCAGCCCGCCGAACAGCAGTCCCAGGAACGCCCCCGTGATCATGAACGGGCCGAACGGGATGCCCGTCCTGCGGTCCGCGCGCCGCAGTGCGACGAGCGCTGCCCCGTACACCGCGCCCAGCAGGAACCCCGCGAAGCCGCCCGCGAAGACGATGGGCCAGCCGTACCAGCCGAGGGCCGTGCCCAGGGAGAGGGCGAGTTTGACGTCGCCGAAGCCCATGCCGCGCGGGTTGATGAGGAAGAGCAGGAAGTAGAACGCGCCCAGGACGAGGCCGCCGAGCAGGGCCGAGAGCCAGGAGCCCGCGTGTTCCGGCAGCAGGGATGCCAGACCCAGGAGTACGGCGGAGGCTCCGGCGGCCGGGAGCGTCAGGCCGTCCGGCAGCCGGTGCACGCGGTGGTCGATGCTCGCGAGGAGCACGGCGACCGGGGCGAGCAGTAGCCAGGCCGCCAGTTCGGGGCGCGTGCCGGTGGACCAGGCGAGGGCGGCGCAGGCAAGGGCGGTGACGACGGGGGCGAGCCGGTGCGGGATGGCAGAGGGCGCGGCCTCGGGCGGCACGGCGCCGGGGGTGCCCGTGCGCACCTCGGCGATCGCCTCCGCGCATCCGCCGCAGCGTGCCGCGCCGAGCCAGGCGCGGGCGGGGCCGGTGAGGGGGTGGCCCGCCGGGCAGGCGTCCCGCCAGGGTTCGCCGGGCGGAACGGAGAACCGGTAGGCGGCGCGCGGGACCAGGAGCCCGGTCGCGGCGCCCCAGATCGCGGCGACTCCCATCAGCATGGCGTACACCTGAGCGATCCTAATCGGCCCGGCCCGGGCGGGGGTTGGACCTGTGGATTCGGGTCCGGCGGCGGGCCGGCGCCGCTACCGTCGGGCCATGGCTCGATGGCGCGATGGCGCGGGGACGCTGACGATCACGGACCGGGACGGGGTGACCGAGACCCGGGTGCCGCTGCGGATCGCGGCCTCCTACCGGCACCGGGCGCGCGGGCTGCTCGGCCGGGACGGGGTCGACGGGGCGCTGATGATCACGCCGTGCGGAAGCGTGCACTCCTTCCGGATGCGGTTCACGATCGATGTGGCCTATCTGGACCGGAAGTTCAACGTGCTGGCGGTCCACACGATGAAGCCGGGCCGGCTGGGCCTGCCCCGGCCGCGCGGCCGGCATGTGATCGAGGCGGAGGCGGGCGCGATGGCGGCGTGGGGGCTGCGGCCGGGCGTACAGGTCCGGGTCGAGCAGGCTCCGTAGGCACGCACGGGCTATCTGCGGGGCACGTCGCTGCCGTAGACGACCCACGGCGACTGCGGGAAGGAGTTCACGCCGGACAACTGCGGCTGGGCGGCTGCCACTTCGGGAAGCAGTGCGAGCGTGTCCGGCCAGCAGTCGAAGTACACCGAGCCCTTGACGATGAAGCCCGCCCAGTCGGTGGCCGCCGACGCCCCCTCGCGGTCGAGCACGAAGCCCACGCAGAGCAGGGAGGCCCGTCCGATCGCCTCGCGCACCGCGCGGACCACCCGTTCCCGGTCGTCGCGGTCCAGCGCGCCGAGGCCGAAGCGCAGTTCCACCGTGCCGTCGTCGCTCCGGCCGATGCGGGCCCGTATCTCCTCGCCGCCGGGCAGCCAGAGCAGGAAGTCGACCCGGTCGAGGCGTTGCAGCCCGGCCAGCAGCACGAGTTGGTCCCGGCTCACCCAGGACTGCGTACCGGAGGGTTCGGTGCCGGGGCTGATCAGGGTGATGCGCCGGGTGACCGGGTGGTCCGCCCGCACCCCCGCAGCCTCCAGGTCGCCGAGCAGCGACTCGGCGTCGGGGCGGCTCCAGCACAGGTGGTACGAGCAGAAGAAACCGTCACTCATCGGCGCGTCACCTCGGTACTCGTGGTGGCTGCCCGCCCCGCCCGCGTCCACCGCACGGGGCGGCGGCGTGGGGGGCCGGCGGGTGGTCGGTATCCGAGCGTACGGGCAACCCCTGGTCCGCGGGGCGGGCCTGCGTCCCCGCTCGGTCATCGGGCCGGCTCGTACACTCGCCCGGCGGGCCTGCCGGTCCGCGAGGGCGGGGACGGCAGGAGCCACGACATGGCCAGATGGGTCCAGCGGACGGGCGCCGAGGCGCTGTTGGCGCGGCAGGACGGCATACGGCGGACCTACGCGGAGGCGTTCGCGGGCCCGCCGTGGCACGAGGACCCGGATCAGGCCGACGGCTACGTCCAGCGCCTGGCGCAGGACGCCGCCCGTCCTGGATTCAGGGCCGCGCTCGCGCTGGACGGTGTCCCGGAGGAGCCGGACGCCGCCTCGGTGGTGGGGTTCGCGACGGCCTGGACCACCGCCTCCCCCTTTCCGTCCGCCCGGGGCTACGCGACCGTCGCCTCGGTCCTGGGCCCCGAACGGACGGCGGACTGGCTCGTCGGCGGGCTGGAGGTGGACGAACTCGCGCTCAGCCCGCACGCCCGGGGGACCGGCCTGGCGGCCGCGCTCCTGGAGTCCGTCACCGCGTCCGCGCCCGGGGGCCGCTGCTGGCTGCTGACCTCGGCGGACGCCGGGCCCGCGGTGCGGCTCTACCAGCGGCTCGGCTGGCGCCGGGTGCCCGGCCCCGCGGGCGGCCCGGACCTCGCCGTGTTCCTCGGGCCCGGGCATCCGGCGCTGCGGCACCCCGCCCTGCGCGTCGGGCCATAAGCGGTGGACAACCCCGTCCCGCGCGGGGAAGCTGTGCGGCGATGACACGCACCGATACGCCTCCCGCATGGGACGAGCGCACCCAGCTGACCACGTTCCTCGACTACACCCGTGCCACCGCCGTCGCCAAGTGCGAAGGGCTCTCGCAGGAGGACGCCGTCCGCGCGCCCCTGCCCGGCTCCCCGCTGATGACGCTCGCGGGGGTGGTCAACCATCTGCGCTGGGTCGAGTACTACTGGTTCGAGGTGGTGTTCCTCGGCGGCGAGGACGAGGGCCCGTGGACGGACGAGGACCCGGACCGCGAAATGCGGATCGCCGTCGACATGCCGCTCGCCGATGTGCTGCGGGAGTACGAGGAGCAGTGCGCCCGCTACCGGGAGCTGGTCGCGGCCCACGGCCTGGACACCCGGGCCGAGCGGAAGCGCTCCAACGGCACGAGCCCCGATCTGCGCTGGATCCTGCTGCACCTCATCGAGGAGACGGCCCGTCACAACGGCCACATCGACATCATCCGCGAGATCGTGGACGGGACCACCGGGGACTAGGGCGTGTTCCGGGCCCGGTCCAGCTCGACGTTGAACTGGGCCCCGGACAGCAGCGCCAGGTTGGTGAACCAGACCCAGATCAGGAACACCACCAGCCCCGCCAGTGAGCCGTACAGCCGGCTGTAGGAGCCGATGTACGTGGCGTACAGCGCGAAACCCGCCGAGGCGACCAGCCAGAGCAGCGCCGCGAGCACCCCGCCGGGCAGCGCCTGCCGGGCCCGGCGGGCCGGCTCCGGGCCGGTGCGGAAGAGGACCGTGATCAGCCCGGCGACCAGGCACAGCAGCAGAGGCCACTTCAGCACCGCCCACAGCGCGTCCCCCACATGGGTCAGGCCGAGCCGGTGCCCGGCCCAGCGCGCAGGGGGCCCGGTGAGCACGAGGGCGAACGCGCTGGTCATCATCAGCAGGAGCAGCCCGACCGCCCACGCCAGGATGATGTGCGCCTGGCGCAGCGCCGGCCGGGTGTCGCGTACGCCGTGCATGGCGTGCAGCGCCCGCCGGAACACGGCGAGATAGCTGGACGCGGACCACAGCGCGCTGACGGACCCGGTCGCGACGAGCAGCCGGACGGCGCCCCGCTGCTGGGTGGCGGCCTCCAGCGGTTCGCGCAGCGCGGCCGCCGCCTCGGCGGGCGCGAAGGCGGTGATGTCGGCGATCAGCGCACCGGTGGCGCCGGGGCTGGCGAGCCCGATGACGGACACGGTCACCAGCAGCGCGGGCAGCAGGGCGAGGATCGCGTAGTACGTGAGGGCCGCGGCCCAGTCCGCGATGTCGTCGTTCCACAGCGAGACGGGCGTACGGCGCAGCGCGAGCGACCAGCGCCGGGCCCTTCCGGGAGCGGGGGCGGTCGCCGGGGCTGCGCGCGGGTGGGGCGGGGCCCCGGCGGCGGTGTCGCCGGACTGACTGGACACGGTTGCGGCTCCGGGGACGTGAGCGGTGTGAACGAGGCTGCGCCGGGGTGGGTGGGGCGCCCCCGCCTCTCCTCTTCTGCTCGCGTTCCCGCCCGGTACACCCAGGGCCGCACCGGGGGAGCCGTCGGCCCCTCGTTGTCGTTCCGAGCTGCCCGGGATGCGCGACCCGGACCTCGTCGCGGAGCTCGCCGCGGGCCCGGATGCCGTGGAGGTCGCACCGGAGGGCCGTGAGCGCCGGAAGTGACGGTCGGGCGACCGTAAACCGCTTGCCGGTGCCCTGGACGCCGCCTACCTTGGTGCGCATGGGTTCTCTGTGATACTCCCCCTGCGCCTGCGTTGAGCCCGGCTCCGCAGTAGCGCATTCTCCTGCGCGTCCGCGCTCCCACGCCTCCACGGCTCCGTGACGCCTGCCTGCCTTCGGGCACGCGGCCCCGGTGTGCCGTCGGCGTGCGCGGACGCGCCCCGACCACCGCGCGCCGATCGGCACGGGCCGAGAATCAGGGGGCTTTTCATGCACACCGGACAACTCACCCTTCAGCACGTCACCCGCCGCTACGACGACCGCGTCGTGCTGGACGACGTCAGCTTCAGCATCAGGCCCGGCGAACGGGCCGGCATCATCGGCGACAACGGGGCCGGCAAGTCCACGCTGCTCCGGCTGATCGCCGGGCTCGACCGGCCGGACAACGGTGAGCTGACCGTCGTCGCGCCCGGCGGCACCGGCCATCTCGCCCAGTCGCTCGCCCTGCCCGCCGGGGCCACCGTCCAGGACGCGGTGGACGCGGCGCTCGCCGGGCTGCGGGAGCTGGAGGCCCGGATGCGCCGGGCCGAGGCCGGGCTCGCGGGCCTGGCGGGCGCGGAGCTGGCCGCCGCGCTCGACGCGTACGCGCGGCTGGTCGCGCGGTACGAGGCGCGGGCGGGTTACGAGGCCGACGCGCGGGTCGACATCGCCCTGCACGGTCTCGGGCTGCCCGGCCTGGACCGGGACCGGCCGCTGTCCACCCTGTCGGGCGGCGAGCGGTCGCGGCTCGCGCTGGCGGGAACGCTGGCATCCCGGCCGGAGCTGCTGCTGCTGGACGAGCCGACCAACGACCTGGACGACCGGGCGGTGGAGTGGCTGGAGGACCACCTGCGGACGCACCGGGGCACCGTGCTCGCGGTGACGCACGACCGGGTGTTCCTGGAACGGGTCACCACGACGGTCCTGGAGGTCGCCGAGGGCCGGGTGACGCGGTACGGGGACGGCTACGAGGGCTACCTCACCGCGAAGGCAGCCGATCGTCGGCGCCGGCTGCGGGAGTACGCGGACTGGCGCGCCGAGCTGGCCCGCAACCGCGAGCTGGCCGCGTCCAACGTGGCCCGGCTGGATGCGATCCCGCGCAAGGTGCCGCTCAGCGTGTTCGGGCACGGCGGGTTCCGGGCGCGGGGGCGGGGGCACGGGGCGATGGTCCGCATCCGCAACGCGAAGGAGCGCGTCGAGCGACTCACGGAGCGGCCGGTCGCGCCGCCGCCGGATCCGTTGGTGTTCGCCGCCCGGGTGACCACCGCGGAGGCGGCCGCTCCCCGGGTCGCGGCGGAGCTGGCCGGAATCCGCGTCGGCCGTCGCCTCTCGGTGCCGGAGCTGCGGATCGGGGGCGCGGAACGGCTGCTGGTCACGGGGGCGAACGGAGCCGGCAAGTCGACGCTCATGCGGGTGCTCGCGGGTGAGCTGCGGCCGGACTCGGGGAGCGTGCGGACGTGGGGGCGGGTCGGGCATCTGCGCCAGGAGGAGACGCCGTGGCCGGCCGGTCTGACGCTCCCGGAGGCCTACGCCCACGGGCGCGGCGGTGATCTCGACGCGCACACGGAACACCTGCTGTCGCTGGGCCTGTTCGGCCCGGCGGACCTGCGCCTGAGGGTGGGCGAGCTGTCCTACGGGCAGCGGCGCCGGATCGAACTGGCCCGTCTGGTCGGCGAACCCGTCGACGTGCTCCTGCTGGACGAGCCGACGAACCACCTCTCCCCGGCGCTGGTGGAGGAGCTGGAGGGCGCGCTGGCCGGGTTCGGGGGTGCGGTGGTGGTCGTCACGCACGACCGGCGACTGCGGGATCGCTTCCGTGGTCGGCGGCTGGAACTGGAGGGTGGACGGGTGGTGGAGCGTACGGAGGCGGCGTGACTGGCCGGTGAACCACCGGTGCGATGGCTGAAGGCCCTGTCCTGATGCCCCGTGCGGCGGCGGGCCGGTCGCGGTGCCGCCGCCGCACGGTGCGGGTCAGCTCTGCGAGCCGGTCTCGCCGCGCTGGAAGGACACCTCCACGCGGCGGTTCTTCCGGCGGCCCTCCTCGTCCTCGTTGCTGGCGATCGGGTAGTCCTCGCCGTAGCCCCGGATCTCGAACGTGATCCCGGAGCCGCCGAGCGCTTCGTCGAGCACGTTGTGGACGGCCTCGGCGCGCTTCTTGGACAGCACGTCGCCGTGCTCGGAGGAGCCTAGGTCGTCGGTGAACCCGAAGACCCTGACCTTCTTGGCGTCCTGCCGCTTGATCTCCTCGGCGATGGCGTTGATCCGCCCCTTGGCCTCACCGCTGAGCTTGGCGCTGTCCTTGCCGAAGAGCACTTCCGCCTGGAGGGCGAACTTGATGTCGGCGTTGGTGTCCTCGCGGCGCTCCTCGCCGCCGAGGTCCTCGATGACGGACTTGATGTCGAGGACTTTGGGCGGGGCGAGGGTGGCGCCGTCCGGGAGCTTCAGATCGGAATCGTTGGAATCGACCTCTACCGGTGGCTCCGCCGATGCGGACGGATAGGGACTGTCATCGGCGACCGCCTGTGTGGCTTCGGTTGCCCCGAACGCCAGCGCTACCGCGAACGCGGTCATGACAACACGTGTCCTCGTCCCCTTCGTGACGTCGGTGTCGGCACTCATCCGGAGATCTCAATCGTCGCGTTCGGGAACCCTGGGAACTGGAGATCCACCTTGTTCGTGGTGCTGGGCGGGGATGGGAACTGGGCAAAGAAGTTCAGACTCTGCCCTGGGTCGATGCTCGACGTGTAGTTACTCGTGGTGAGCGGGCGGTTGTCGGTGTCCCGCAGCACGTAGTAACGCTTCTTACCAACCGAGTCCACGAGCGTCATGCCGGCCAGCGAAGGACCGGTATCGGTGACCGCTTCCTCCTGCCCGCTCCATTCGAGCGGTGTGGTGAACCCTTCTCCGCCAGTGTTCTTGAAGTCGCCGCTGACGGTCAGGAATCCGCCGCTGTCCCGCTTGGCCGAGTACACGATCATCTCGACGCCCTTGTCGTTCTTGAGGGTCGCGAGTGTCTTGCTGCGATCAGGAAGCGTTTCGCTCTGCGCACCACGCTTTCCCTGACCCTTGCCCGCATCGGACGACGCCGCGGGCTCCTCCGCTCCTCCGTCGTCGCCACCACAAGCCGCCACTGAGAACAGCAGAGACGAGGCCAGGAGCGCGACTGCCCCAGCCCGGCGCACTTTCCCCACCTGCCGGAAATTCATTCGAGTTCCTTTACGTCATTCGTGATCACTTTTCGGCCAAACGCACGGAGAATAGATCGGCCATGTCAGGCATGAGCGTCAGATCTTCGGAGTCCACCACCCAGTCCAGGTCCCCACCACAGCGGACCTTGCCCACTGGCATGGTCGTCGCCTCCGGATCCGGATCATCCGTGTCCGGAGAGCTCGTCGGCTCCGGGGCGTTGTCCGACTCCGGAGTGAACGTACAGCGGGGTTCGACCACGGCCACGGCCACGGCTTCCGCCTTCTTGCCCCCGGTGCCCGGCACTATGTCCGTGCTCAAAGCCTTCGTGGACTGCAAGCGGACCTCGTACCCCCATCTACCGTCGGCCAGTGGCTGACAGCGGACGATCCCCGCCTTGTTCAGGACAGCGAACGAGGCCGCCCTCCAGCAGGCGTTGTCCGACCCCCCCAGGAATGACGGGCTGAACATCGATGCAAGGTAATCGGGGTCCGCGAGATGCGCCTTCAGGTCGGGTTCGAGCAGGCTACGGGATTCCTTGGCCGCCGCCAGCGCTGCTGCGTCTGCTGCGCTCTGCGCGCCATTTCGCTGAATGTCGGCTTCACCGAATGCAAAGAAGATCAAGGCAAGGAAGAGCAGACCCACCACAGCTGTAATGTACAGCGGCAGGGCCTGTCCCGAGTCCTCGCAGACCTCCGGTCTCACTTGCCAAGGACCTTGTTGATCTTTTCCTTGAACTTGTTCCCGATGGTGGTGCCCATCTTGGTGTTGATCAGAGCGATCACGATCGCCACCACCAGAATCGTGATGCCGACGTACTCGATCGCCCCCTGCCCCCTGTCCTTCCGACGCGTCATGCGGTCCACGGTGGTGTGCGCCCAGTGGTTCACATAAGTCTGCGTCCGCACCGCCGCCCTGAGCGCGATGTCCTTCATGGCGATGTCCCCCTCCGGGTTCGACCGACCGGGAATCGGTCGACGTTGGTCCGTAAGTCCGTGTGTCGTGGGCAAAGTACGTCGGTGCAGTGGCCCTCGTCGCGGGCTGCCGGGCCCATTCCCGCTTCTGGGGCCCGTCAGACGTATCGCTTTCAGCCATGCCGTCCCTCCCGCCCCCCTCAGCTCCGAATGTCCCACAAATGGCCCTCTGGGGAGAGCACTTCGCGAGGTCAGCTGCCGAAGATCTCATTGATGTTCACGTTCGCCGCGTAGTAGAAGCCGACCGCGATCAGGATGATCGTGCCCGGGAGCATGAAGCTCGTGACGATCAGCGTGGCCTTGGGGACCGCCTTGGCGGCCTTGCGGCGGGCGTTCTGGGCGTCCGTGCGACGCATGTCGTTGGCGATCTGGATCAGCGTGTCGACGATGGGCGCGCCCAGCTCCTCGCCCTGCTGGAGGGCGGAGACGAACATGGAGACCTGTTCGGAGTCGTTGCGGCGGCGGAGCTGGTCGAAGGCGTCGCGTCTGCTGACGCCCATGTCCATCTGGCGAAGGGTGATGCGGAGCTCGTCGGACCACGGGCCGGTGTACTTCTCCGCGACCCGCTCCAGCGCCTGCCGGAAGCCGAGACCGGCCGAGACGACGACCGCGAGGACGTCCAGGAAGTCGGGCAGGGTGCGCTCGATGTCGTCCTTGCGCCGGGCGATGGCCGCCCGGATGATCACGTCCGTCCAGAACAGGCCGTAGACCAGCAGGATGACGGCCAGGACCACCTGGCCGTTCATCAGCATCGCCAGGGCGGCCAGGATGCCGAGCCCGCCGAAGACCGCGCGGCGGGCGGCGTAGCGGTCGACCGTCAGGCCACGCGGGTTGCCCGCCATGTCGAGCTTCCGGCGGATGCGGTCGACGCGCCTGGGGCCCATCAGCGACAGGACCCGGGGCGCGTACCGCATGCCGATGCGGTCGATGGCCGAGCCGGTGGCGCTGGTGCGGCTCGCGCCGATCTCCAGGGCGACGGCCAGGTCGCCGGGGAGCTTGGCGTCCGCGCGGTACATGCGGACGCCCTGGAAGGCGCCGAGGACGGCGAGGCCCATGACGGCGGCGAGCAGGATCTCCATGTGCTTCTCCTCTCCGGCCGTCAGATGCGGACGCGGGTCAGGCGGTTGATCAGGAAGAAGCCGAGGCCGTAGAGCCCGGCGGCGACGACGATCGCGATGCGGCCGGGTGTCGCGGCGGCCATGTCGTCCAGCGCGCCGCCCCTCATGGTGTTGATGAGGAGCAGGAAGAGCAGCCCGAGGACGGGGACGGCGACGGCCGTGACCTTCACCTGCGAGAGGAGGGTGGTGACCTCGCGCCGGGTCTCCTTGCGCTCCTCCAGCGTGTTGGTGAGGTTGCGCAGCGAGGAGACGATGGTGCCGCCCGCCCGGTTGGAGAGGATGAGGGTCGAGACGAGGACGGTCAGCTCGCGGGAGGGCAGCCGTTCCACGAGTTCGTTCAGGGCGTCGTCCAGCGAGTGCCCGATGGCCAGGCGGTCCGCGACCCGGCGCAGTTCCTCGTGGGCGGGGTCGTCCAGCTCCTCGACGGCCATGGAGATCGCGGTGCGCAGGGCGAGTCCGGCCTGGGTGGCGTTGGCGAGGACGCGGGTGAGTTCGGGGAGCTGGCTGATGAACGCCTCGGTGCGTTTGGCCCGCTGCCAGTTGAGGAAGGCGTTGCCGCCCCAGGCGCCGATGAGGACGGCGAGGAGCCCGAAGAACGGGGCGAAGACGGCCGCGGTGACGAGGTAGAGCCCGAGGAGGGCGCCGACGACGTACACGGCGTACTCGCCGGGCGTGAGGTCGAGGCCGGTGACCGCCAGCTTCCGCTCGATGCGCTTGCCGAGGCCGGTCCGCCGCAGCCTGCGGTCGACGGACCGGAAGCGCCGGACGCGTCCCTCGATCGCCGGGGGGCCGGTCCGGGACAGGCGTTCGATGAGCGCCCGTTGCTGTTCCCTGCCGGAGGCGAAGACATGCAGGCCGACCACGGCGAGCACACCGGCGAGCAGGGTCACGCCGACCGTCAGGAGCGGCAGGTTGTCCATGTCGGGAAGCGCCTTTCAGGCGGTGGGCGTACGGGTGAGCAGCTGCTCCTCCGCATGGGCGACCCCGAACGCCGGGGGGACCGTCTCGTTCGCCATGTAGAAGCGGTCCGCGACCCGGCGGGGCACCGGGAAGTAGGCGAACTGCCCGTACACGCGCCCGTCGGCGGCCATCGGGAGGGCGTCGAAGCGGCACACGGACACGATGCGGTAGTCCTCGCGGCCGTACGAGTCCACGACCGCGATCTCCGTGACGCGGCGGGAGCCGTCACCGTGCCGGGTCAGCTGGATGATGACGTCGACCGCGCTGTTGATCTGGTCGTGGATCGCGGCGAACGGGATCTCGACCTCGGACATTGAGCTGAGGGTCTGGAGCCGCATCAGCGCGTCCTCCGCGCTGTTGGCGTGGACGGTGGCGAGGGAGCCGTCGTGGCCGGTGGACATGGCCTGGAGCATGTCGAGGGTCTCGCCGCCCCGGACCTCGCCGACGATGATGCGGTCGGGCCGCATGCGCAGGGAGTTGCGGACGAGGTCCCGAATGGTGACCCGGCCCTTGCCCTCGACGTTGGGCGGGCGGCTCTCCAGCGTGATGACGTGGGACTGCTGGAGCCGGAGCTCGGCGGAGTCCTCGATGGTGACGATGCGCTCGCCGTCGGGGATCAGGCCGGAGAGCGCGTTGAGCAGGGTGGTCTTGCCGGTGCCGGTGGCGCCGGAGACGATCACGTTGAACTTGGCGCGGACGAAGCCGGCGAGCAGGAGCAGCATGTGCTCGTCCAGCGAGCCCAGCGCGATCATCTCCTGGAGCGTGAAGGCGCGGGGGAAGCGCCGGATGGTGAGGATCGGCCCCGACAGGGAGAGCGGCGGGATGACGACGTTGACGCGCTCGCCTGACGGGAGCCGGGCGTCGACCATCGGGTTCGACTCGTCCACGCGGCGGTTGACCGTGGAGACGATGCGCTCGATGGTCTGCATCAGCTGCTCGTTGGAGGAGAAGCGCATCGGGAGGAGTTCGAGGCGGCCGCCGCGCTCCACGTAGACCTGTTCGGGGCCGTTGACCATGATCTCGCTGATGGAGGCGTCCTCCAGGAGCGGTTCGAGGATGCCGAGACCCAGGGCCTCGTCCACGACCCGGCGGATGAGCTGCGAGCGCTCCACGGAGGACAGGACGGGGCCCTCGCGGCTGATGATGTGGCCGAGGACGCGTTCGAGCCGGGCCCTGCGGTCGGCCGCGGGGAGGGCGGACATCTCGGCGAGGTCGATCTCCTCCAGCAGTTTGGCGCGGTAGGCGCCGACGAGCCGGCTCTCCTCGCTCATCCCGTTCACGGGTTCGGGACTGCTGATGCGTGCCCGCAGGCTCATGTGCTCAACTCCTTCGGTTCCGGTCGGCGCCGCTTCGGTCCTGGGTCAGTCACGGGGCATCGTCGCGCTCTTCTCGACGGAGCCGAAGGAGAGCATCGGCAGCAGGCTGGGGATGGAAACCCGCACCTGCACGGTGACGGCCTCGCCGCCCGTCTCCCGGGTGACCGTGGCCCCGTCGGCCAGCCAGCCGCTCATGGACTGCTTCGCCACGGCCGCCGCCCGGTGCTCCTGGTCCTCGGTCGACGCCACCCGGGCCGCGGCCCGCGCGGCCGTGCCCGCCTGCTGGGCGGCGTAGACGGCGATGCCGAGCTGCGCGACGGCGAGCGCGACGAGGAGCAGCAGGGTGAGCACGCCGACGTACTCGACGGCAGCCTGCCCGCGCTGCCGGGAGCACGCGTATCGCCGCCGGGTCACCATGCGTCCCGCCTCTCGTTCCGGGCCTTCGCCTCGCCCGTGGCGTGCAGGGGCACGCTGAACGCCCCGGGGAACAGCAGCGGCACGTCCACGCGCACCTTCACGCTGACCAGTTCGCCGGAGCCGTCGCAGCCCTCCACGGTCGCGGACCAGCCGCCGGGGACGTCCTCGCGAATCGCCCGCGCGCAGGCGGCGCCCGGGTCCCCCTCCGCGACGGCGGCGGCCCGTACGGCCTTGTCGGCGGCGTTCCCCGCGAGGATGTACGTGTAGCAGACGAGCCCCGCCTGCCAGAGCAGGGCGAGGGTGAGGAGGATCAGGGGCAGGGTGCCGACGAACTCGATCGCGGTCTGGCCGCGGTCGGAGCGGGCGTCACGGCGCACGTCCGCACGTAAGAGGTTCATGGCGCTCCACTCCCCCTCGGTGTTCACTTCGCCCGCGCCCGCCGGCCGCCCGACGCGCCGCGGTCCCCCTTGAGCCTGCCCACTCGGACGGCCGCTTCCGCGTTCTTGACCAGACCGAGGTCTCCGGCCAGCCCCCACAGGGCTTGTTTCACAGTGGACTTGGCGTCCAGGTCCTGGAGGCGTCCGGCGTCCACGACCGCCTGGAGTTCCTTGAAGTTGGCCGGGACGGCGATCCGGGCGACCCTGGTGGCGGTGATCTTCTCGATCAGCGCGGGCTGGATCTCCGTGTGGCGGGTGTGGCGGTTGACCAGCGTGATGGTCTCCTCGGCCTTGCGGACCTGGAGCCGGTCCCAGAGGCGGACCATGCGCTTGGCGGCCCGGACGGTGATCACGTCCGGGGTGGTGACGAGCACGGTGCGGTCGGCCATCTCCACCGCCGCGGCGTTGGCCGAGTTCATGTACGTACCGCAGTCGATGACGACGACCTCGTAGCGGTGACGCAGGGCGCTGACCGTCTGACGCACGACGCGGTCGGTGACGTCCTCGCCGCGCTCGCCGTCGGCCGGTGCCAGGAGCAGGGCCACACCGGATTCGTGGTTGTACAGGGCGTCCTGGAGGACCCGGGGCGAGATGTCCTGGATGGTGGCGAGGTCCACCACGGACCGGCGGAACTGCACGTCGAGGTAGGAGGCGACGTCTCCCGACTGGAGGTCCAGGTCGGCCAGCGCGACGGTGTGCCCGGAGGCGGCGGCCGCCAGGGCCAGCTGGACGGCGGTGACCGTGGTGCCGACGCCGCCCTTCGCACCGCTGACGGTGACGACGGTGCCGCCCGGTCCGGTGTGCAGTTCGGCGCCCGCCCCGAGGTGGCGGCGCACCCCGACGGACCAGCCGGAGGCGGCCTGGACGCGCTGTGCCAGCTCCTCGTACGAGAGGGGCAGGCCGACCAGGCCGCGGGCGCCGGAGTCCATGGCGGCCGAGTAGAGCCCGGGGCTGGTGTCGGCGGTGACGAGGACGACGCCGACGGCCGGGAAGCGCAGGGCCACTTCGCGGATCAGCTCCAGGGCCGGGACCGGGCCGATCCGTTCGTGCACGAGGACGACCTCGGGGAGCTCGTCCAGGGATTCGGCGGCGAGCCGGGCGAGGGTGTCGAGCAGTGAGGTCGAGTCGCCGAGCGGGGCGGCCGGTTCCGCGTCGGGGAGCTGGCCGAGGAGCCCGGAGACGGCGCGGGCGGCGTCGGCGTCACCGACGGCCGGGAGGATGCGTGTGCTCATCCGGTCCTCACTTGTTCTTGTCTTCGTCGAGGTCGTAGCTGCCCTCGCCGGGGCGCAGGGTGGTCGTGCCGCCGGCGGGGAGCAGGGCGAGGCGTACGTGTTCGGCGAAGGACTCCGCGTAGGCGACGCGCTGGGCGTCGTCGGTGTCCAGGGCGAAGGTGATCGGCACGGCCTCGGTGGGGCCCTCGCCGCGGTCCTCCGGCTTGGGGTCGAGCGAGGTGAGCGTGCCGACGTCGATGACCTGGGCGTTGGCCACGATGACGCGCGAGGTGGCCTTCTCCCTGTCGGTGCGGCCGGCGAACGTGGCGTAGATGTTGACGAGGTTGCCGGGCCTGATCTTGCCGGCGACGCCGGTCGCCGCGTCGATCATGATGGCGATCTCCTGCTGCCCGCTCTTCACCTTCGGGCGGTCGACCAGCATGTCCTCCTGGAGCAGGGAGCCCGGGTGCAGTTCGGTGACGGCGATCTTGCCGCGGAGGGCGGAGAGGTCGGTGACGGCGCTCTTGGAGAGCCACCGCTCGGGCATCGAGACCTTCTCGAACTGGCTGGATTCCAGCGGCTTGTAGGGCGCGATGGTGGTCTTCACCCGGTACGCGGTCACCTCGGGTCCCACCTTGGAGTTCACGTCACCGATCACCCAGAGCACACCGGCGAAGGCGGCGAGGGCGCACAGGACCGACAGAACGAGCAGGATGACGCCGCGGCGTTGCCGTGAATTCATGGGCGGAGCGACCTCGTTGGGGTATGGGGGCCGACGGTCGGGGCGGTTCGGGGGACCTCAGGGATTCAGGGCGGCGGGGCCGCGCGTGCGGTCCTCGGGCGGGTTCAGGGGGGCGTTGCACAGGCCGCAGCGGTCGCCGATGAGTTCGTTTCCGCACCACGTACAGACCTCTCTGCGCACCGAGGAGACCAGTTGGTAGATCAGTGAGATGTCGGGCAGATAGGCCACGAACTCGATCATCTTCGGGGTGCCCCACCAGCCGGGGGACTCGTCGGGCAGAACGGCCTCGTGCACCGCCTGCACCTGCCACGCGCGGGCCAGCGTCCCGGTCACCCACTCCGACGGGGACTGCCCCCGGGCGACCAGGAGATGCGTGGCGAACCGGGGACCGGAAAGCTCCCCCGTCCCGGCCCTGACGAGCTGGGGCTCCGGGTTGGCGAGCACGCCGAACTGGGCGCCGGGGACCCAGGACTTGGCGTGCGACTTGAGGCTGACGGGCACCCGGTCGAGCCGGGTCACGGAGTGGAGCAGCGCCCCGGCGTGCACGTAGTGGGACAGGAGCCGCGCGGCGGAGGCGATCACCCCGGCGCTGAAGTCGCAGACGGACAACTGCCGTAACTGGCGCACCAGTACGGCGACACCGAGTGGCGGCAGGTCCGATTTGAGCAGGGCGATCCGGTCGCTCTCCAGGACCGAGCGGACCGTGTGCAGCCGGCGTTCGTGTGCGGCGGGGATGCCGGCCGGGTAGACGGCGATGACGTGCCCGTGCTGCTCCAGGAGGAGCCGCATGTCGTCCACCGCCTGGTCCAGGGACTGTTCGCCGGGGGCGCGCAGGACGACCGCCGGGGGCGTCTGGCGGTCCTGCGGGGGCAGCACGAGGCCGGGACCGGTCACTGCTATGGCTGTCGGCACGCCGCTCCCCGTTCCTCGGGCCGCCGCGTACGGCCGCACTCGCTCCCGCCGGGCGCTTCCGCTCGGATGCTCCCGCCTGAGCACTTTATCCACGTACGGCAGGACAGAGAACACTTTCAAGAAGCCCGCGGAGCACGGGTGATGAGGTCACGGACGGTTCCGGGGGGACCGGAGAGCGCCAGAGGTCTTGACAACTTGATTGGTCTGGACCAGTTTATCGGCCAGCGGTGGCCACCGTTCCTCGAATCCACACCCCGGCACCCCCGTGTCGTCCCCCCGCCATCCCCCGACTCCTCCCGGAGGCAGCAAGTGGATCGTTCCCCCGCCCCGAGCCGCAGAAGGCGCCGCACCCGCCCGGTCCTCGGCTCCGCCATGGCCGTCGTCGCGGCCGGCGCCCTGACCCTCACCGGCCTCGTGACCAGCGCCGAGGCCGCCGACGTCAACGTCGCCAAGAACGCCGGCTTCGAATCGGGCCTCGCCAACTGGACGTGTACCGGAAACTCCGGCACCACGGTCTCCTCCCCCGTGCACGGCGGCACCTCCGCCCTCAAGGCCACCCCGGCCGGCCAGGACAACGCCAAGTGCTCGCAGACCGTGGCGGTCAAGCCCAACTCGACGTACCAGCTCAGCTCCTGGGTCCAGGGCGGTTACGCGTACCTGGGCGCCAGCGGCACCGGAACCACCGACGTCTCCACGTGGTCGCCCGGCTCGACCGGCTGGACGCAGCTGAAGACCAGCTTCACGACCGGCGCGAACACCACGTCCGTGACCGTGTACACGCACGGCTGGTACGGCCAGGCGGCCTACCTCGTGGACGACTTCTCGGTGACCGGCCCCGACGGTGGCGGCGGCACCGACCCCGGCCCGTCCATCCCCGGCGCCCCGGCCGGGCTCACGGTCGGCTCGACCACCACGTCCTCCATCGACCTGACCTGGAACACGGTGTCCGGCGCGACCGGCTACACCGTCTACAAGGACGGCGTGAAGGCGACCACCTCGACCGGCACCTCGGCGACCGTCACCGGTCTCGCGGCCGACACCGCCTACCAGTTCGCGGTGACCGCCACCAACGCGGCCGGTGAGTCGGTGAAGTCGGCGACCGTCAGCGGCCGGACTGCCAAGTCCGGTGGCACCGAGCCGAATCCGGGCACGTCGGTGCCGAAGCACGCGGTCACCGGCTACTGGCAGAACTTCAACAACGGCGCGACCGTCCAGAAGCTCAGCGACGTGCCCGCGAACTACGACATCATCGCGGTCTCCTTCGCCGACGCGACGACCACCCCCGGCGCCGTCACCTTCAACCTGGACTCGGCGGGCCTCAACGGCTACACCGTCGACCAGTTCAAGGCCGACATCAAGGCGAAGCAGGCGGCCGGCAAGAACGTCATCATCTCGGTCGGCGGTGAGAAGGGCTCGATCTCGGTCAACAGCGACGCGTCCGCGACCAACTTCGCCAACTCGGTCTACGCGCTGATGCAGGAGTACGGCTTCAACGGCGTCGACATCGACCTGGAGAACGGGATCAACTCCACGTACATGACGAAGGCGCTGCGTTCGCTGTCGCAGAAGGCGGGCTCCGGCCTCGTCATCACGATGGCCCCGCAGACCCTCGACATGCAGTCGACGGGCACCGAGTACTTCAAGACGGCGCTCAACATCAAGGACATCCTGACCGTCGTCAACACCCAGTACTACAACAGCGGCGCGATGCTCGGCTGCGACGGCAAGGTCTACTCGCAGGGTTCGGTGGACTTCCTCACCGGGCTCGCCTGCATCCAGCTGGAGGGCGGTCTCGACCCCTCGCAGGTCGGCCTCGGCGTCCCCGCCTCCACCCGGGGCGCGGGCAGCGGTTACGTCGCCCCGTCGGTCGTGAACGCGGCCCTGGACTGCCTGGCCAAGGGCACCAGCTGCGGCAACTTCAAGCCGTCGAAGACCTACCCGGCCCTGCGCGGCGCGATGACCTGGTCGACCAACTGGGACGCGACGGCCGGCAACGCCTGGTCCAACGCGGTCGGCCCGCACGTCCACGGCCTCCCGTAAACCACATCCCCATGACCAGCAGCGCCGCCGCTCCCCCGGCGGCGCTGCTGCGTGTACGGACGGCAACCGCGGGCCCCGGCTTGGATACCGGTAACGCAACAGTCCTGTACGGGAGTTGCCTCGGCACATGGCTGTCCGCGCCCGCACGTGGCACCGTTGTGGGGCGCGGTGCTGGGGCGATGGGGGGAGTGACATGGCCGGGGCGCGGATCGAAGCGCTGGGCGGGGACGATCCGGTGACACTCGGGCCGTACCGGCTGCTCGGGCGGCTGGCGTCCGGCGGCATGGGCCGGATCTATCTGGCCCGGGCCGGCGGACGGGACCTCGTCGCCGTGAAGACGCTCCTCGCGGAGGGCCGGGTCAGCGACACCGACCGACGGCGCTTCGCCCGCGAGGTGGCGGTGGCCCAGCGGGTGGACAGCGCCTACACCGCGCGCGTGCGGGACGCCGATCCGGACGCCGAGCGGCCGTGGATGGCCATCGACTACATCGCCGCGCCCCCGCTCTCCGAGCTGGTCCGCTCCTGCGGGGTGCTGCCCGCCTCGGCCGTACGGTGGATCGCGGCCGGCACCGCCCAGGCCCTGGTCACCCTGCACGGGGTGGGGATCGTCCACCGCGACGTGAAGCCGCAGAACGTGCTGCTGCCGCTGGACGGGCCCCGGGTCATCGACTTCGGCATCTCGCACGCCAGCGACCTCACCCTGACGGGCCTCACGCTGGGCACGATCGCCTTCACCTCTCCGGAGCAGGCGCGCGGCGAGGAGTCCACGGCCGCGTCCGACGTGTATTCGCTGGGCGCCACGCTCTTCCTGCTCGCCACCGGCCGGGCGCCCTACCGCGCGGACGGCGACACGCTGCGGCTGCTGGCCCGGGTGCAGCGCGGCGAGCTCGATCTGACCGGGCTGCCCAAGGAGCTGGTCGGGACGATCCGGCCGTGCCTGGCCGTGCAGCCCCGGCACCGTCCGACCCCCGCCGAGCTGCTGGCCCGCTTCCGGGAACAGCAGGCCGGGCTGCCGGTGACGACGAGCGGTACGCGCTGGCTGCCGCCGCGTTGGACGGCCCTGATCGACGCGTACGCGAAGCAGGGCCTGGAATGGGCGGGCGGCCGGCCCCCGGGTGGCCCGTCGCACGCCCCGACCGTGACGCAGCGGACGCGCGCGGTGCCGAAGCCGCCCCCGACGCTGGTGTATTCGCCGCAGCGGCAGGCCCGGGCCGACCGCGACCGCACCCGCCGCGAGATGGCGGCCCTCGCCCAGCTGGCCGAGCGGCAGCGCGCGGAGCGGGAGCAGTCGGAGCGCGAGGAGGCGGCGCGCGCGGCCCGGGTGCGGGCCGAGCGGGAGGAACGCGAGCGCGCGGAGGCCGCCCGCCGCGAGGCCGCCCGCCTGGAGGCCGAGCGCGTGGCCCGGGCGCGGGCGGCCCAGGAGCGGGCCGACCGCGAGCGGGCGGAACGCGAACGGGCGGCACGGCAGCGCGCCGAACGGGAACGGGCGGCCCGGCAGCGCGCCGAGCGGGAGCGCGCCGAGCGGGACGCGCGGGCCCGTGCCGCCTCGCCCTCCCCGGCCCCCGCCCCGGCGGGCCCGCGCACCGGCTCGTCGTCCTCCGGCGCCACCGCCCTGGGCTGGCTGCTCGCACTGGTCGCCGTGGCGGGGCTGCTGACGTGGCAGCCGTGGGAGAAGACGGGGGACGATTCGGCGTCGGGCAGCAGCGCGTCCGGCTCCGTCACCTCGGGCAGCGACCTCGACACGCACACGGACGACAGCGCGACCGCCGACACGGACACATCGAGCAGCGGCGGCTCGACGGACAGCGACTCCGACACCGACACCGATTCCGACGACACCGTCACGGAGGAGCCGACGCCGACCCCGACACCCACCCCCAAGCCGACCATGGACGCCACCGACCGCGCCTTCGCCGCCGTGCACGCGGGCGACTGCCTCGACGTGTACAACGACGGCTACGACAACATGAGCGCGAGCCGCCCGATCCGGGTGAACTGCGGCGCCTCGAACGCGTACATGCACGTCAACCGGGTGAGCACCCGCACCGGTGCGTCCAGCTCCTGCGACACGGGCGCCGGTTTCACCTGGTGGAGCCGGTCGGGCGACGACGGGATCACACGGACGCTGTGCCTGGACCGGGTGTACAAGGCGGGCCAGTGCTTCCCGGCGAAGGTGAACGGGGAGACCAACGCGGACCTGACGGTGGTGTGGCGCTGCAACGCGTCCAAGGTGCCCAAGGCGGGCCAGTCGATCCTGCGGATCACCGGCTTCTACCGGGCCCCGAAGAAGGGCCAGAACTGGACCTGTCCTGCGGGGCCCGGCGAGCGGTTCTGGTACTGGCAGGTCAACCAGGGCCGCAGCATCATCTGCGCCTCGGCGGCCTGACCCGTACGCGTAACTCGTGGACGAAGGGCCCTAGATCACCAGGCTGAGCAGCGCGGCGACCGCGAACCCGGCGACCGACAGCACGGTTTCGAGCACGGTCCAGGACTTCAGGGTGTCGCGTTCGGAGATGCCGAAGTACTTCGACACCATCCAGAAGCCGCCGTCGTTGACGTGCGAGGCGATGATCGAGCCGGCCGAGATCGCCATGATGATCAGCGCGAGGTGGGCCTGCGAGAAGCCCTGGTTCTCCACGAGCGGGACCACGATGCCGGCGGTGGTGACGATGGCGACGGTCGCCGAGCCCTGGGCGATGCGCAGCACGGCCGAGATCAGCCAGGCGAGCAGGATGACGGGCAGGCCGACGTCGTTGAAGGTGTCGGCGAGCGCGTCCGCGATGCCGCTGCCCTTGAGCACGGCACCGAAGATGCCGCCCGCGCCGACGACGAGCAGGATGTTCCCGACCGGCTTCAGCGAGGAGGTCGACACGGATTCCAGGGACTTGCGGGACCAGCCGCGCCGGATGCCGAGCAGGTAGTACGCGAGGAGCAGGGCGATCGTCAGGGCGACGAAGGGGTTGCCGAAGAACTCGATGACCGAGCGGCCGGTCGAGGGGTCCATGGCGATCGAGGAGAACGTGGCGGCGAGGATCAGGATCAGCGGGGTGCCGATGATGGCGAGCACGGTGGAGAGCGCGACCGGCTCCTCGCGCGGGGTGACCCCGGCGGCCCGCTGCTCGGCGACGACGGCGGCCTTCGCCTCCTCGGCGGCCTCCACCATGTCCTGCGGGACGTCCACGAAGATCCGCTTGCCGATCCAGGCGGCGTACCCCCAGGCGGCCAGCACGGACGGGATGCCGACGAGGGCGCCCATCAGGATGACCCAGCCGAGCGAGACGTGGAACAGCCCCGCCGCGGCGACCGGGCCGGGGTGCGGGGGCAGGAACGCGTGGGTCATGGAGAGCCCCGCGAGCAGCGGCATGGAGTACAGCAGGATCGATTTGCCGGACCGCTTGGCGGCGGCGTAGACGATCGGCGCGAGGACGAAGATGCCGACGTCGAAGAAGACCGGGATGCCGAAGATCAGACCGGTCAGGCCCATCGCGAGGGGGGCGCGCTTCTCCCCGAAGAGCCGCAGCAGCCGGGCGCTCAGCACCTCGGCGCCGCCGGAGACCTCCAGGATCGCGCCGAGCATCGTGCCGAGGCCGATGATGATCGCGACATGGCCGAGGATGCCGCCCATGCCGGATTCGATGACGGAGACGGCTGCGGACTTCTGCACGGTGCCGAAGAGTTCGGTGACCGAGAGCCCCGCGCCCAGGCCGACGGCTATGGAGACCGCGAGCAGCGCGACGAACGGCTGGAGCCGGACCTTGATGATCAGGAAGAGGAGGAGCGCGATGCCGAGGACGGCGACGGTCAGCAGACCGGCGGTGCCGTCGATGAGGAGGAGGAGTCCACCGGTGTGGGGTGGCGTCTCGGGCGGGGTGGGGCCTGCGGCGAGCTGCATGGGTAACTCCGTTGTTCGTCCATGATTCCGGGCAGGGGGGACCGCGGCACGGCGCCGGTGTGCTGTGCGGCGCCGTGCCGGGCGGGGTGGGGACTACGGGGATGGGCTCAGCCCAGGACGGCGAGGGCGTCGATCTCGATGAGGAGGCCCTTCGGGAGGCCGACGTAGACCGTGGTGCGCGCCGCCGGGGCCTCCTTGAGGTTCTGCTCGGCGAAGTACGCGTTGTAGATCTCGTTCATCTCGGCGAAGTGGTCCACGTCCGTGAGGTAGACGCGCATCATCATCACGTCGTCCCAGCTCGCGCCGCCCTCCTCCAGGATCGCCTTGACGTTGGCGAAGGTCTGGAGGGTCTGCTCGCGCAGGGTGGGCCCGGCCGGGGTGGGCGCCTGGCCCTCGACGGCGGGCAGGAAGCCGACCTGGCCGGCGACCTGGAGGATGTTGCCCTTGCGCACGCCGTGCGAGAACTTCGCGGGCGGGGTGGTGTGGGTGCTGGGGGTGAGCGCGGTCTTGTCGGTCATCGCAGATCAGGCTTTCTTGGGTCGGTTGCTGCCGGAGTACTCCCGGCTGATGGTGTCGGCGGTGCGACGGACCAGGGGGAGCAGGGTGAGGAGTTCCTCGGCCGTGACGACCACGTTCGGCGCGGAGACCGACATCGCGGCGACGACGCGCCCGTCGGCGCCGCGAATGGGGGCGCCGACGCAGTTGATGGACTCCTCGTGGCCGCCGAGGTCGGTGGCCCAGCCCTGTTCGCGGACGGCGGCGAGCTCCTTGAGGAACGCGGCGGCGCCGGGCGTCGAACGGGACGTGTACATGGGGTAGTCGAGCTTGTCGGCGATGGCCCGCCGCTCGGCCTCGCTCAGGTCGGCGAGGAGCAGCTTGGCCACGGCGGCGACGGTGATGGCGACGGGCTTGCCGATCCGCGAGTACATCCGGACCGGGTAGCGGCTCTCGACCTTGTCGATGTAGAGGACCTCGTTCTCCTCGTACACGGCGAGGTGGACGGTGTGCCCGCACTGCTCGTTCAGCTCGACGAGGTGCGGGTGGGCGATCTCCCGTACGTCGAGGTTCTCCACGGCCTCCTGCGCGAGGGCGAACAGCCGGGCGCCGAGGCGGTAGCGCTGGTCCTGCTGCCGGTAGACGAGCCCGTGCTCGTGGAGCGTACGGAGCAGGCGCAGCGCGGTGGACTTGTGGACGCCGAGGCGGTCGGCGACCTGTCCGAGGTCGGCGGGCCCCTGGGCGAGGAGCGGCAGGATGCTCAGCGCGCGGTCGACGGTCTGGCTCATGTCGTACGTACCTCCGTGTCGTCCCCCGTCCACCCGGGGCCGAGACGCAGTCTCCCCCACGCGTCGTCGTCCAGTGCCGCGAGGCGGTCCGCGTGCGCGCGGGCGGGGGGCGCGGTGAGGTCGCCGGGGACGGTGAGGACGGCGGCGGCCATGAGGTGCCCGTGGCGGGCCCGGTCCCGTACGGGGAGTCCGCGGAGGGTGGCGGACAGGAACCCGGCGGCGAAGGCGTCGCCCGCGCCGACGGGGGCGACGACGTCGACGCGGAGGGCGGGGACGTGGGTGACCTCGTCGGCCCCGCCGGCGTGCGAGGCGGTGGGTCCGGAGCGGAACCCCGGTTCGCGGGAGAACACCGTCACCCCGTCGGCGCCCCGCTTCACGACCACCACCCCCGGCTCCGGCAGCGCCTCCCGGATCGCGGCGGCGCCCACGACGCCCCACGCCTCCTCCGCCTCGTCCTCCCCCACGAACACCACGTCCGCCCGCCGCGCCAGCTCCAGCAGCACCGCGGGGGACCCCCCGCGCCACAAACCCGGCCGGTGGTTCACGTCGAACGAGATCAGCGGCCGCTCGGCCCGCGGGGCGGTCAGCTCGTGGAGCAGGGCCAGGCAGTCCGCCGACAGCGCGGCCGTGATGCCGGAGAGGTGCAGGATCCGCCCGGCGGGCAGGCCGTCGCACGGCACGGTGGACGGCGACATCGCGGAGGCCGCCGACCCGGCCCGGTAGTACGCCACCTCGTGGACGTCCGTGGCCCGGTCCGTGGCCGTGCGGAAGTAGATCCCCGTCGGCCGCGAAGGATCGCGCCGCACGAAGGACGTGTCCACGCCGTACGCGGCGATCGCCGCCACGAGGTGGTCGCCGAAGCCGTCCGCGCCGACCCGGCTCACCCACGCGGCCCGGTGCCCGGCCGCGGCCAGCGCGCAGGCGACGTTGGACTCGGCGCCGCCGATGCCCCGGTCGAAGGACGGCACGTCGGCGAGGCGCCCGGGCCGTGAGGGCAGGAACGTCACCATGGACTCACCGAGGCACACGACATCGGCGGGCGTCGTTCCGGACACGCGGGGCTCCTCAGCAGTCGGGCGGCGGCGCCGGCACTCACCATTGACCGGGCGTCGGCTCGGATGTTAGACAGCCCTGAGCGATATACGCAATGGGTGTTGCACATGATGCAACACCAGCTGACCGGACCCGGACCGAGGAGACCCCATGGCCGCCGCGCACGACGTGACCGCTCTCGCCGACGAACCGGTCGACCACCGGTTCAAGGGCCTCCCGCCCGACGCCGAGGGCCTGACCGTCGGCGCCCTGGCGGCCGAGCGCCGCAACCTCTTCGGCGGCGGGTTCACGACCCCCGTGCTCGCGCTGTCCGCCGAGTCGGTCGAGCACAACCTCGCGCTCCTGGAGACGTACGCCGAACGCCACGGCCTCGCCTTCGCCCCGCACGGCAAGACGTCGATGTCCCCGCAGCTCTTCGCCCGCCAGCTGGAGCACGGCGCGTGGGGCATCACGGCCGCCGTGCCCCACCAGGCGCGGGTCTACCGCGCGTTCGGGATCGGCCGGATCTTCCTCGCCAACGAGCTGGTCGACGCCGCCGCGCTGCGCTGGCTGGCGGGCGAGCTGGACGCCGACCCGGACTTCGCCTTCGTCTGTTACGTGGACTCCGTGCGCGGGGTCGAGCTGATGGACGAGGCCCTGCGCGCGGCGGGCGCCGCCCGCCCGGTCGACGTCGTGGTTGAGCTGGGCGCGGGCGAGGGCGCGCGCACCGGCGCCCGGACCGAGGCGGACTGCGCCGCCGTGGCGGACGCGGTCGCCGGGGCGGCGAACCTGCGCCTGGTCGGCGTGGCCGGTTACGAGGGCGAGGTGCCGGACGCGGACGGCGACCGGGTCCGGGCCTGGCTGCGCAGGCTCGTCGCGCTGGCGGCGGACTTCGACGCGGCGGGCCGCTTCGGCGCACTGGGGGCCGGTGAGCGCATCGTGGTCAGCGCGGGCGGCAGCGCGTGGTTCGACGCGGTGGCGGACGTGTTCGCCGGAATCCCGGAGCTCTCCGCCCCCGTGCTCAAGCTGCTGCGCTCGGGGGCGTACGTCTCGCACGACGACGGCCACTACCGCCACCTCACGCCGTTCAACCGCGTCCCGGAGGAGGGCGCCCTGCAGCCCGCGTTCCGGCTGTGGGCACAGGTGGTGTCGCGCCCGTCCGCCGGGCAGGCGTTCCTCAACGCGGGCAAGCGGGACGCGGCCTACGACCTGGACCTGCCGGAGGCGCAGGTGGTGCGCTCGGGCCGGGACGGCTCGGTGCGCCCGGCCGAGGGGATCACCGTGACCGGCCTGTCCGACCAGCACACCTGGGTCCGTACGGACGAGGGCGCGCACCTTGAGGTCGGGGACTGGGTGGGGATGGGGCTGTCCCACCCCTGCACGAGCTTCGACAAGTGGCAGTTGATCCCGCTCGTGGCGGCGGACGGCACGGTCACGGACTTCGTCCGCACGTTCTTCTGATCCGGGCCCAGCCCTCCGAGAAAGGCCAAGGCCCCATGGACCTCGTCATCCGCGACGCCCGCGTCATCGACGGCACCGCGACCCCCTCCTACCGCGCCGACGTGGCCGTCACCGACGGCCGCGTCACGGAGATCCACCGCGAGGACTCCCCGGGCCCCCGTCCCACGGGGCGGCGCACGGTGGACGCCGACGGCCTCGCCCTGTCCCCCGGCTTCATCGACATGCACGCCCACAGCGACCTGGCGCTGCTCCGCGACCCGGACCACAGCGCGAAGGCCGCGCAGGGCGTCACGCTGGAGGTCCTGGGCCAGGACGGCCTGTCGTACGCCCCCGTGGACGACCGCACGCTCGCCCAGGTCCGCCGCTCCATCTCCGGGTGGAACGGCGACGGCGAGGACATCGACTTCGACTGGCGGACCGTCGGCGGCTACCTGGACCGCCTCGACCGCCAGGGCATCGCGGTCAACGCCGCCTACCTCATCCCGCAGGGCACGGTCCGGATGTACGCGGTGGGCTGGGACGACCGCCCCGCGACCGAAGCCGAGCTGGACCGGATGCGGCAGCTCGTGGACCAGGGCATGCGCGAGGGCGCGGTCGGCATGTCATCGGGGCTCACCTACACCCCCGGCATGTACGCGGACGACGCCGAACTCACCGAGCTGTGCCGGGTGGTGGCCGCCCACGACGGCTACTACTGCCCGCACCACCGCTCGTACGGGGCGGGCGCCCTGGAGGCGTACGAGGAGATGGTGCGGCTCACCCGCAGCGCGGGCTGTTCCCTGCACCTGGCCCACGCCACCATGAACTTCGGGGTCAACGAGGGCCGCGCCCCCGACCTGCTCGCCCTCCTGGACGACGCGCTGGACGCGGGCGCCGACATCTCCCTCGACACCTACCCGTACACCCCCGGCTGCACGACCCTCGTCGCGATGCTGCCCAGTTGGGCGAGCGAGGGCGGCCCGGAGGCGGTCCTGGCCCGGCTGGCCGACGCGGGAACGGCCGCCCGCATCCGCCACGACCTGGAGGTCGTGGGGTCGGACGGCTGCCACGGGGTGCCGATCGAGTGGGACACCATCGAGATCTCGGGCACCGGCGAGCCCGCACTCGCCGGATACGTCGGGCGCACGGTGGCCGAGTCGGCGGCCCTGCGGGGCGAGGAGCCCTGGGTGACCGCGCGTCGGCTGCTGGTCGAGGACCGGCTCGGGACGACGATCCTCCAGCACGTCGGCCACGAGGAGAACGTCCGGCAGATCATGCGCCACCGGGTGCACACGGGCGGCAGCGACGGCATCCTCCAGGGCGACAAGCCGCACCCCCGCGCGTACGGCACCTTCCCCCACTACCTGGGCCGTTACGCGCGCGAGCTCGGCATCCTCTCCCTGGAGGAGTGCGTCGCCCACCTCACCGCCCGCCCGGCGGCCCGGTTGCGGCTCCCGGACCGGGGCCTCGTGCGCGAGGGCTACCGCGCCGACCTGGTGCTCTTCGACCCGGCGACGGTGGCTGCGGGCTCGACGTTCGAGGCGCCCCGCACCCTGCCGGTGGGCATCCCGCACGTGCTGATCGACGGCCGCTTCGTGATCGAGGACGGCCGGCGTACGCAGGTCCTGGCGGGGCGGGCGGTGCGCTCGGCGGCGGGCGCAGTGTAGTTTCCCGGCCCGCCGCCAGGGCAACCGGCTGTCATGGATATCTCTGCGACAGCCTCGAAGAGTCACGTGAAGGCGCGACGGGCGGGCAACAGCACGGCTGTGGAAGCGGCCGGCCGTGCGGGGTTCGCGGCGCGCGGGGTCATCTACTTCCTGGTCGGCTTCCTCGCACTGCGCATCGCGTCCGACGGCAGCGGGAAGCAGGCGGACCGGGGCGGGGCACTCGCGGAGATCGCGCAGAAGCCCTTCGGGCACGCACTCCTGTGGGTCCTGGGCATCGCGCTCGCGGGGATGGCCCTGTGGCGGCTGTCCGAGGCGGCGTTCGGCGCGTCGGGCCCCGACGGGCACAAGGCGACGAAGCGGCTGGCCTCCGGAGGGCGCGCGGTGTTCTACGGCTTCGTGGCGTACTCGGTGCTGATGTTCGCCGCCGGTGACAAGGGCAGCGGCAGCGGCAAGGGGGACGCGCGCTCGCAGGACGTCACGGCCCGGGCGCTGGACCTGCCGGGCGGACGCTGGCTGGTGGGCGCGGCCGGGGTGGGCATCGCCTGCGCGGGCCTGTGGATCGCGGGCCGGGCGGCGCTGCGGAAGTTCCACAAGCACCTGCGCATGGACGACATGTCCCGGACCATGCGGCGGGCCGTCGACACCACCGGGGTCTTCGGCGGTGTCAGCCGGGGGCTGGTCTTCGCGGTCGCCGGAGGTTTCGCGGTGTCGGCGGCGGTGAAGGCGCGGTCCGGCGAGGCCAAGGGCATGGACGACACCCTCCGCTCCTTCAGCGCCACCCCGGCCGGGCCGTGGCTGCTGGGCCTCATCGCGGCGGGCCTGATCGCCTTCGGCCTCTTCTCCCTCGCCAACGCGCGGTGGCGCAGGATCTGAACCGGATGACGCGCGACGAAGGGGCGGGGCCGCGGCGGCCCCGCCCCTTCTCACGTACGACGGATCACGGCTTGGGCAGTGTGCACCCCGCACGGTTCAGGTCGAAGGCGCTGCCGGTGCCGATGCACGCGGCGATGCCGTAGGTCTGCTGGGCGTAGTTGATGCCCTGCCGGACGGTCACCTGCCCGTTCTCGTCGACCTCGCACGGGTTGTTGTCCGTGCAGCGCTCGCCGTCCTCGTTGCCGGTGTTGTTGACGGCGACCACCTTGCCGGTGGCGTTGTCGATCACCGGCGAGCCGGAGGTGCCGCCGATGGTCTGGCAGGCGGAGGTGTAGCGGACGGAGTCCTTCCAGGTCCAGCTGCCCTCCTTGAGGCGGTAGACGAATCCGTCGATGTTGCAGCTGTACAGGCGCTTCCAGTAACCGGACGCGACGGTGATCGCGGTGCCCGCGACGGGATGCGTGGTGCTGAGCTCCAGCGCCTTGATGCCGTAGCGGCTCTCGATCTGCGCGTACGTGGAGGTGAGCTGGTACACCGAGATGTCGGTGTCCGTCATCGTCCCGTACGCGATCTTGCTCGCCCGGAGCGTGCCGACGCCGCTGCCCGAGGCGTTGAGCAGGGTGAAGCTGCGGCTGGACGAACGGTTGAACACGACCGCGCCGGGGGCCGGGAAGCCGGTCTCCAGGCAGTGCCCGTTGGACAGCACGAGGGCGGGGTCGCCCGGCTGCGAGGAGGGCGTGCGGACGACCGAGCCGGAGCAGTTGCTGAGCGCCACGGTCCCGGCGAAGCCGACGGCCTTGGCCTTTATCTCCTTCTCGGACTTCACCGCGGTGTGACCGGCCGGTGCCGCGCCGTGGCTCGTGGCCGCGGTCGCGGGAGCGATGCCCGCTCCGAGGAGCAACACCGCGAAGAGTGCACCGACGAGAGGCTTTTTCATGTGGGGGTCCCCTCTTGCGACTGAACAGAGCACGACTGGCCTCTGCGACCGAAGTTCCTTCGGTTTGACATGCGCATGCTGGCGCACGGAGAGGGGGCGCACAAGGGGCGGATTCCGGCCGCGCGTTCAGGTCACCAGACCCTGGCGGTACGCGTAGACGACGGCCTGGACGCGGTCGCGGAGCCCGAGCTTGGCGAGGATGCGCGAGACGAACGTCTTCACGGTCTCCTGGCTGATCACGAGCGCGGCCGCGATCTCGCTGTTGGAGAAGCCGTCCGCGATGAGGCGCAGGACCTCCAGTTCGCGCGGGGTCAGCGGAATGTCGGCGGCGGGGTCCCCGGTGGGGCGGATCCGGGCGGCATAGCGGCCGACCAGCCGGCGCGTCACCTCCGGGTCGATCAGCGCCTGGCCCGCGTGCACGGTCCGGATGCCGTGCAGCAGCTGGGCGGGCGGGGCGTCCTTCAGCAGGAACCCGCTCGCCCCGGCGCGCAGCGCCTCGTACACGTACTCGTCCAGGTTGAAGGTGGTCACCACGAGCACCTTCGCGGGCCGCTCCACGCCCGCCCCGGCCAGCAGCCGGGTCGCCTCGATGCCGTCGAGCTCGGGCATGCGGATGTCCATCACCACGACGTCCGGGCGCAGCCGCCCGGCCATCTCGACGGCGGTCCGCCCGTCCCCGCACTCGCCCGCCACCTCCAGGTCCGGCTGGGCGTCGATGATCGTGGCGAGGCCGGTGCGGACGAGCACCTGGTCGTCGCAGACGAGGACGCGGGCCGGGGCGGTCACGACGCGCTCCCCGAGGGTATGCGGGCCCGCACGGTGAAGCCGCCGTCGGGACCGGGCTCCGCGCGGAACTCGCCGCCGAGCACACCGACCCGCTCGCGCAGCCCGGCGAGCCCCCGCCCGCTGCCCGCGGGCACCTTGGCGCGCCCGCCGGAGCCGTCCGTGCCGACCTCCACGGTGATCTCACTTCCGTCGTGCCGCACGCGCACCGAAGTCCGGCCGCCCTGGGCATGCTTGAGGGCGTTCGTCAGCGCCTCCTGGACCACGCGGTAGGCCACGAGATCGGCGCTCCCGGTGGACTCGGCGGGGGTGCCCTCCTCGCTGAAGTCCACCTCCTGCCCCGCCTGCCGCGCCTGCTCGACCAGGCCCCGGATGCGGCCGGCGGCCGGTGTCCTGGCCCCGGCGCCGTGGCCCGGGTCGAGCAGGTCGAGCAGGTGGCGCAGGTCGTTGACGGCCCGCCGCCCGGTGTCGGTGACGCTGCTCAGGGCGCGGTCGAGTCGGTCGGGCGCGGCGGTCAGATAGCGGGCCGCCTCGGCCTGGACGATCATCGCCGTCACGTGATGGGTCACCACGTCGTGCAACTCGCGGGCGATCCGGGCGCGTTCGGCGTTGCGGCTCTCCTCCGCGACCCGGAGCCGGCGGTCGGCCTCGGCGGCCCGGGTGGCGCGCAGCCACGCCCCGACGCCCCAGACGAGGGCGAGCACCAGATAGAACGTCAGGAACTCGTCCGCCGGTTCCGTGCCGTACCGGTGCAGGGCGAGCGCCAGCGGCACGTACGCGGCGGTGAACGCGACCGCGGCGACGCGGCGGTGGCGGTCCAGATGGGCCCCCGCGCTCAGCACGGCGAAGGGCAGCGCGGTCCCGGCGACCAGGTGGTAGCCGCCCAGCTGGTCGACGGCGAAGCCCAGCGAGACCAGGGCCAGGCAGATCACCGGCCACCGCCGCCGCAGGGCGAGCGACAGGCTCTCCAGCACGGCGGCCACCGCGGCCAGGGCGTCGAACGGGCGCTCCGCCACGGCGCCGAGCGCCGTCCCGTGCCGGTGCAGGGCGGGCACGAGCGACATGGCCAGGAGCAGCAGCCCGAACGGCAGGTCGCGGACGACGGGGTCGAGCCGCTGCCACCGCACCGGCAGCCGGACGGCGGCACCCAACCGCCGCCACCGGGCCGGTACTTCGCGAAGACTGATCACCGGGGCACTGTAGTGGCGGCCGGGGCGGCGGCGGCGCGCCGTCCGCCACGCGGCGCCAGATGCCCGCGCCGGCGGGCCAGCCACAGGAACGCGAGGGTCACGAGCACCCCGAAGACCACGGCGTACGCGCTGGCCTCCGGCCCGAAGTCGCCTCCGGTGACCAGCTCGGAGCCGGTGGCCGTCGAGTCCAGGAGACCCTGCGAGGCGCCGTTGCCCGAGACCTCCGAACTGAAGATGCCCGCCGCGGCGAAGTTCCAGGCGAAGTGCAGGCCGATGGGCAGCCACAGGCTGCGGGTGGCGGCGTACGCGGCGCCTAGCATGCCGCCCGCCTCGATCGCGATGGCGAGCGCGCCCCACAGGTTCGCGTCCGGGTTCGCCAGGTGCATCAGCCCGAACAGCAACCCGGTCGAGGTCAGCGCGATCAGCGTCCCGGCGCGTTCCTCGACGAGCCGGAAGAGCACGCCCCGGAACACCACTTCCTCGGTGACGGCGGCAGCGGCCATGAAGCCGACGAAGCCGACCGCGCCCGTGACCGACCCCAGGCCGTTGACCTCGTAGTCCCCGAGGAAGGCGATGTTCGCGATGACCGCCACGAACAGCACCAGCCCGATCAGCGCGCCGCGCCCCAGGGCCGGTACCGCACCCTCCCGGGCGAGCTCGGTGACCGGGCGGTGCTCGGTGCGTCCCACCACCCAGCGGTAGACCAGGACGGCGAGCACCGCCGTCACGAGGCCGATCGCGAGCGTGAGCCACGGGTTCCCGTCCACCGCGCTGACGCACTGACCGCCGATCGCCCAGACCGCCACGACGGCGAGAAGCTGCCACACCACTCTCATGAGTCCCCCTTCGACGCGCCGCGGCGGGTCGCCGCGGCTGCCCCTGAACGCTATGAACGTCCGGCGCCGAAAGCGTCACCGCTGGGTGGACACCTGCGCGTAGCTCGCACGGGGGACAACGCGGGCCGGACTACGGTTTCGCCGCCGCGGCCACCGCCGCCGCCTCCCGCGACAGCTGCACGGCCTGCCGCAGGCTCAGCCCCGGCTCGGCCGCCCGCAGCGCCTTGACCGCCGCCACCGCGTCGAGGGGTCCGTCGTATCCGCCCGCCGTGATCCGCCGCGCGGCCCAGCGCCCGCGCAGCTCCGCGTCCGGGACCCCCGTCCGCGCCTCGGCCAGCGCGAGGGCCCGCTCCAGGCCGGGGCGGTCCGCGTCCGTCGCCCGGGCCAGCTCCTCGCGCAACGCGGCGACCAGGGCGTCCGAGTCCCGCACCACGATCACGGCCATGTCCTTCTTCCCGTTTCCGATCATGTACCGACCCTCCCCCGAAGCGCCCGGGCGCATACGGCTGTTGAGCTGTTTCAGAGGTACGGGCGGACCGGGACGGACCGGGACCGCGTTCGCCCGGTGCCCTTCCGCAGCACCTGCCGGAGGGCGCGCGGCTTCCCGCGTGAGCCCCGGCGCACACCACTCCGTGGCGTATGTCACCCGTTCCGGTCCGTCACACCGCCGGGCCACCCCATTCCAAGCCCGGGGCCTTCCGTGACCGGCGTTCCCACGGTCGCGGAAGGCGGGCGCATGGCGATGAAAGCCCGGGCGGAGCCGTGCCACCGCCCGAGCGGGCCAACCGTCGGGCAAAGCCCGGGCGGCCCGTGAAACACAGTCGTAAGCTCGCTGACATGCAGGTCATCCAGTCCACGAAGCTCGCCAACGTCTGCTACGAGATCCGCGGCCCCGTGCTCGAGGAGGCGATGCGGCTGGAGGCGGCCGGGCATCGCATCCTCAAGCTGAACACCGGCAACCCCGCCGCGTTCGGCTTCGAGTGCCCGCCCGAGATCCTCGAGGACATCCTGCGCAACCTCTCCGGGGCGCACGGCTACGGCGACGCGAAGGGGTTGCTGTCCGCGCGCCGGGCGGTGATGCAGCACTACCAGACCAAGGGCATCGACCTGGACGTCGAGGACGTCTACCTCGGCAACGGCGTCTCCGAGCTGATCCAGATGTCGATGCAGGCGCTGCTCGACGACGGCGACGAGGTGCTGGTCCCGGCCCCGGACTACCCGCTCTGGACGGCCTCGGTCTCGCTGGCGGGCGGCACGGCCGTGCACTACCGCTGCGACGAGCAGTCGGACTGGATGCCCGACCTCGCCGACATCGAGCGGAAGATCACCGACCGCACCAAGGCGATGGTGATCATCAACCCGAACAACCCCACGGGCGCGGTCTACGACGACGAGATGCTGCGCGGCCTCACGGAGATCGCCCGCCGGCACAACCTGGTCGTCTGCTCCGACGAGATCTACGACCGCATCCTGTACGACGGCGCCACGCACACCCCCACCGCGACGATCGCCCCGGACCTGATGGTCCTCACCTTCAACGGGCTGTCGAAGAACTACCGGGTCGCCGGATACCGCTCCGGCTGGATGGCGGTCTGCGGCCCCAAGGCGCACGCCTCCTCGTACATCGAGGGGCTGACGATCCTGGCCAACATGCGGCTGTGCGCCAACATGCCCTCGCAGCACGCGGTCGCCACCGCGCTCGGCGGCCGGCAGTCCATCAACGACCTGGTGCTGCCCGGCGGCCGCATCCTGGAGCAGCGCGACGTGGCGTACGACCTGCTGACGCAGATCCCGGGCGTGACCTGCGTGAAGCCGAAGGGGGCGCTGTACCTCTTCCCCCGGCTCGACCCCAAGGTCTACAAGATCAAGGACGACCGGCAGATGGTCCTGGACCTGCTGCGGGCCGAGAAGATCATGGTGGTGCAGGGAACGGGGTTCAACTGGCCGGACCCGGATCACTTCCGCGTGGTGACGCTGCCCTCGGCGGAGGACCTGACGGACGCGATCGGCCGGATCGCCCACTTCCTGGACGGCTACAGCCAGGTGTGACGGACCCTCGCTCCACCATTTCTCGAAGACGAACAACTTTAGACCGAATCCAAGCTAGGATGGTTCTCACAGCACCACCAGGAGGCCATCCATGTACGAACCGATCCGCACCAAATCGGTCCACACACCGGCCGACCATGCCGGCGACTTCCCGCACCGCAGCCGCGAGGAGGAGCTGGACATCCAGCTCGCCGGACACCTGGCCGCTCTGCTCGCGGTCACCGACGAGCTGGGGCTCGGCGAGGCGGGCGACCGCATCGCCGGGCAGGTCGCCAGGTTGCGAGGCGCCCCGCCCGCCCGGCACGCCGCACTGAGCGACGCCCCCGCGACCGCCCTCCACCGCCGCGCCCACGCCCTTGCGGGCCGGGCCCTGGTGGTGGCCGCCTCACGCGCCGACACGGCGGCCGCGATCCTGTCGGCCGAGCGCATGGACGCCCACACCGAGGCGCTCGCGGCCGACGCCCGGACGCCGGTCGGCGCCCGCTGACGGCCCCGGTCCACGCACCGCGAAGGCGCGTGGACCGGGTGCCACCCAGGCCCCCTCAAGGGCCGCGCGAAGTCTCTTTCCGGGGCGTGCCCGTGGAGTCGAAGGTCACGTCCCCGAGCTCGCACCCGGCGCGACCCCACACCGGGACCGGCCCGGTGACCCGCCCGGACGCCGTGGCGCCCACCGCCAGGCGGGCCACGGTCACACCGCCCTCCCCCGCTTCCACCCCACGCCCCTTGGCACCCCGCAGATCCCGGAACACCACGTGCACGGTGTACGTCCCGGGCCGCGCCGCCTCGCTCGTGACCCGTATGCCTGCCACCGGGCGGCCCGTCACCTCGTCCCGGTCGCAGGAGGTGACGGTGACGTCGTCGGCCGGGAACCGCATGTCCGCGTGGACCTCGCCGTACCCGTGGGCGAACACGATCAGACCGACGAGCCCGCCCACCACCGCGAGGGCGATCAGTCCGCCCACGGTGACCAGGGCGACCGTCATGCCGCCCATCCGGTGGCCGGGGAAGAGCGGAGGACCGCCCTCCGACGTTTTCGGGTACGGCGGATACTGCATGCCGAGCGGCCCCCTCCGCTGCCGCGCACCGGCGGCGCGACCAGGGCAACCGTACGGCCGCGTGCATCACCCCCGTGGCTCCGCAGGGTCACAACCCGACTACGAACAAGGGGCGTTGAGCACGGCGACGGCCCCCGAAGCGGCTTCGGGGGCCGTCGCCGTGCGTACGCGGGGGCTCAGCCCAGGCGCTCGACCAGTGCGCGGTACTCGTCCCACAGCTCCTTCGGCGTGTGGTCGCCGAAGGTGTTGAGGTGCTCGGGGACCAGCGCCGCCTCCTCGCGCCAGACCTCCTTGTCGACCTTCAGCAGGAAGTCGAGGTCGGACTCGGAGAGGTCCAGGCCCTCGGTGTCGATCGAGCCCTTCGCGGGAAGGATGCCGATCGGCGTCTCGACGCCCTCCGCCTTGCCCTCCAGGCGCTCGACGATCCACTTCAGGACGCGGCTGTTCTCGCCGAAGCCGGGCCAGACGAACGTGCCCGCGTCGTTCTTGCGGAACCAGTTCACGTAGTAGATCTTCGGCAGCTTCGACTGGTCCGGCTTGTCCGCGCCGACCTTGAGCCAGTGGCCCATGTAGTCGCCCATGTTGTAGCCGCAGAACGGCAGCATGGCGAACGGGTCGCGGCGCAGCTCGCCGACCTTGCCCTCGGCGGCGGCGGTCTTCTCGGAGGCGACGTTGGCGCCGAGGAAGACACCGTGCTGCCAGTTGAAGGACTCGGTGACCAGCGGGACGGCCGAGGCGCGGCGGCCGCCGAAGAGGATGGCCGAGATGGGCACGCCCTTCGGGTCCTCCCACTCGGGCGCGATGATCGGGCACTGCCCGGCCGGGACGGTGAAGCGGGCGTTGGGGTGGGCGGCGGGCGTCCCGGACTCGGGGGTCCAGTCGTTGCCCTTCCAGTCCGTGAGGTGCGCGGGCGGCTCCTCGGTCATGCCCTCCCACCAGACGTCCCCGTCGTCGGTGAGCGCGACGTTGGTGAAGACGGAGTTGCCCCACATCGTCTTCATGGCGTTGGCGTTGGTGTGCTCGCCGGTGCCGGGCGCGACGCCGAAGAAGCCCGCCTCCGGGTTGATCGCGTACAGCCGGCCGTCCTCGCCGAACCGCATCCACGCGATGTCGTCGCCGATGGTCTCGACGGTCCAGCCGGAGATCGTGGGCTCCAGCATGGCGAGGTTCGTCTTGCCGCAGGCGGAGGGGAACGCGGCAGCCACGTACTTCGCCTCACCGCGCGGCGGCGTGAGCTTCAGGATCAGCATGTGCTCCGCGAGCCAGCCCTCGTCGCGGGCCATCACGGAGGCGATGCGCAGCGCGTAGCACTTCTTGCCGAGCAGCGCGTTGCCGCCGTAGCCGGAGCCGTACGACCAGATCTCGCGGTCCTCCGGGAAGTGCGAGATGTACTTGGTCTCGTTGCAGGGCCAGGGGACGTCCTCCTGGCCCTCCGCCAGCGGTGCGCCCAGGGTGTGGACGGCCTTGACGAAGAAGCCGTCGGAGCCGAGCTCGTCGAGCACGGGCTGTCCCATGCGCGTCATCGTGCGCATCGAGACGGCGACGTACGCGGAGTCGGTGATCTCCACGCCGATCGCGGACAGCGGCGACCCGAGCGGGCCCATGCAGAACGGGACGACGTACATCGTGCGGCCGCGCATCGAGCCGCGGAAGACGCCCCGCTCACCCGTGAAGATCTCCCGCATCTCGGCGGGGTCCTTCCAGTGGTTCGTCGGACCGGCGTCCTCCTCCTTCTCGGAGCAGATGAACGTACGGGTCTCGACGCGGGCGACGTCACTGGGGTCGGAGGCCGCGTAGTAGGAGTTCGGGCGCTTGATCTCGTCCAGCTTGGTGAAGGTGCCCTTGGCGACGAGCTCCCCGCACAGGCGCTCGTACTCGGCCTCGGAACCGTCGCACCAGACCACCCGGTCCGGCTCGGTGAGTGCTGCGATCTCGTCCACCCAGGAGACCAGCTCCTGGTGGTTGGTGGGAACAGTGAGGGGAGCCGCGATGTCGCGCGCCACGATCGCTCCTTGATGAGGGTGTATTCGGTTGGTGCCCGTGCCCCGTGGGGGCTGCGACCCGGATGCGTGTACCCCTTCGAATTCCCCTTGGCGCTCATCCGGTGCCGACCGCACTCATTTGATCATCCGACCCTCGCGCCCATATGTCCAGAGGGCCGCCCATGTGAGCATCCACACTCGGTTCCGGCCCATATCCCCTACCTACGGGGCCGTAGGTACGATGCGGGAATGACTGCTGCCGCCCCCGCGCACGAACACGCAGGCCCCCGTCCGGCCACGCTCGCCGACGCCCCGCTGAAGCCGCGGATGCGCGGTTGGCTGCATGCGGGGATGTTCCCCGCGGTCGTCATAGCGGGGCTGGTGCTGGTCGCCCTGTCGGACAGCACCCGGGGCCGGATCGCCTGTGCGATCTACGTCCTGACGGCGTGCCTGCTCTTCGGCGTGAGCGCCCTCTACCACCGGGGTACGTGGGGACCGCGCGGCGAGGCGGTGCTGCGCAGGCTCGACCACGCCAACATCTTCCTGATCATCGCGGGGACGTACACCCCGCTGACCCTGCTCCTGCTGCCCGAGTCCACGGGCACCCCGCTGCTGTGGGCGGTGTGGGCGGCGGCGCTCGCGGGGATCGCCTTCCGGGTCTTCTGGGTCGGCGCCCCGCGCTGGCTGTACACCCCGTGCTACATCGCGATGGGCTGGGCCGCGGTCTTCTTCCTGCCGGACTTCATGCGGACCGGCGGGATCGCGGTGCTGGTGCTGGTCGTCGTCGGCGGCGTGCTCTACAGCGCGGGCGGCGTCATCTACGGCATCAAGCGGCCGAACCCGTCACCGCGCTGGTTCGGCTTCCACGAGGTGTTCCACTCGCTGACGCTGGCCGCGTTCGTGGTGCATTACGTCGGCATCTCGCTGGTGGCGTACAACCACAGCTGACGCCTTCACGGGGGGGGCGCCTCGGGGGCGCCCCCGCACAGGTGTCACGCCCCGCCGAGCGCGCGGGCCAGCGCCTCCGGGTCCGTCGTCGGGGCCTCGCAGACGAAGTGCCTGCAGACGTACGCGGTCGGCGCGCCGTCCGCCATCGGCCGGCCGGCCAGCAGCGGGAACTCCACCCCGCCCGGCTCCCCCGCCGCCACGACCGCGCCGGGCGCCCGCCCGAGGAGGGCGGTGCGGTGCAACTCCCCGCCGACCGGCCCGGCGACGGCCACCTCGCGCGGCCCGTCGAGCAGCGCCTCGGCCACGGCGAGCCCCCAGCCGATGAAGCGCGGTGCGCGCGGGCCCAGCGCCTTCACGACGCCCAGGGCCTCCTCGGCGGCGGTGCGGTGCGGCTCGGAGCCGGTGTGCGCGGCGTACGAGAGGAGCGCCCCGGCGGCGGCCGTCCAGCCGGCCGGGGTCGCGCTGTCGGTGGGGTCCTGGGGGCGCCGGATCAGCTGCTCGGCGTCGTCCGCGGTGTCGTACAGCTGACCGCCCTCGCCCCGGAAGTGCTGGAGCACGATGTCCAGCAGGAACCCGGCGAACTCCAGCCAGGCCCCCTCGCCGGTGACCCCGGCCAGCGCGAGGAAGCCCTCGGCGACGTCCCCGTAGTCCTCGAGGACCCCGGCGTGGTCACCGGCGCGCCCGTCCTTCGACGTCCGCACGAGCCGGGCGACGGGGCCCATGTGCACCCGCACCAGCAGGTCGGCGGCCTCGGTGGCCCGCTCGACCAGGTCGGGCCGGTCGAAGAAGGCGCCGGTCTCCGCGAGGGCGGCGATGGCGAGCCCGTTCCAGGCGGCGACGACCTTGTCGTCGCGCCCGGGTCGCGGACGCTCCTCGCGGGCGGCGAGCAGCCGCTGCCGTACGCGGGCGGCGCGGGGGTCGTCGGGGTCACCGGTCAGCTGGAGAACGGAGGAGCCCTCTTCGAAGGTGCCCTCCTCGGTCACCCCGAAGTGCTCGGCGGCGAACGCGGCGTCCTCCTCGCCCAGCACCTCGCGCAGCTGCTCGGGCGTCCACACGTAGTACGCGCCCTCGACGTGCCTGCCGTGCGCGTCCTCGCTGTCGGCGTCGAGCGCGGAGGCGAAGCCGCCCTCGGGCGTCCGCAGCTCGCGCACCATGAAATCGGCGGTCTCCAGGGCCACCCGCCGGGCGAGTGCGGACCCGGTGGACCGCCAGAGGTGGGCGTACACGCGGCAGAGCAGCGCGTTGTCGTACAGCATCTTCTCGAAGTGCGGGACGACCCACTCCCGGTCCACGGCATACCGGGCGAACCCGCCGCCGAGCTGGTCGTAGATCCCGCCCCGGGCCATCGCCGCGCAGGTGTCGGCGGCCATCTGAAGCGCCCCGTCCGCGCCCGTGCGGGCATGGTGGCGCAGCAGGAACTCCAGCGCCATGGACGGCGGGAACTTGGGCGCCCCGCCGAACCCGCCCCGCTGCTCGTCGTAGTCCCGGGTCAGCCCGAGCAGCGCCTGCGCGAGCTCCGCCTCCCCGGGCGGCCCGTCCCCGCCATGGGCGAGGCTGCGCTCGGACAGGTCCCGCACGATCCGCCCGGCGACCTCCCCGACCTCGTCGCGCCGGTCCGTCCAGGCGGCGGTCACGCCTTCGAGCACCTGCCGGAAGGACGGCATCCCGTGCCGGGCCTCGGGCGGGAAGTAGGTCCCGAAGTAGAACGGCTCCGCATCCGCGGTGAGAAACACGGTCATCGGCCACCCACCCTGCCCGGTGGCCGCCTGCACCGCCTCCATGTACACGGCATCCACATCGGGCCGCTCTTCACGGTCCACCTTGACGGACACGAAGTGCTCGTTCATGTACGCGGCGGTCACCTCGTCCTCGAACGACTCGTGCGCCATGACGTGACACCAGTGACAGGACGAGTACCCGACACTGAGCAGCACCGGCACGTTCCGCCTTCTGGCTTCCTCGAACGCCTCGGGCGACCAGGGCCACCAGTCGACGGGGTTGTCCGCGTGCTGAAGCAGATACGGGGAGGTGGACTGTGCAAGTCGGTTCGCCATGCCCCAATCCTTACGCACCGGTCCCCACGACGGGCCCGCGCCACGGGGCGGGGTGTGAAGGGGCAGGTGAGACCGGTCGGGGCCGTCGATGCCGGGCGGCGTGGCATCGACGGCCAGTAGGCTGGCCTGGGCAGCACCGGGACTGTTGAGGCTCCTCGAAGGAGGTACACGATGACCGCCGAGATGGTGGCGCCTGCGTGGATGCATATGCAGATCAGCGCGGAGCAGTACGACTCCTGGTCCGAGGAGCAGTGCGCCGGCATCGAAATCGTGGACGGGATGGTCGTCGTGAGCCCGAGCGCCTCCAAGCGCCACAACCGACTGGCCCGCGTCCTGGCGAACGCCCTGGACGCGGCGGCGGGCCCCGACTGGAACGCGGACACGGACTTCGACGTCCGCTTGCAGGATGTGCCGCTCACCAACCGCCGTCCGGACGTCACGGTCTACCGGGCGGAGACCATCGACCTCACACCTACGCGCCCAGAGCACGTACTCCTGGTCGTCGAGGTCGTGTCGCCCGGCTCGGAGACCACCGACCGGATCGTGAAGGTGAACCAGTACGCCAAGGCCGGCATCCCCTTCTACTGGCGAGTCGAGCAGGCCGCCGCCGGGGTCCCGATCGTGTACACCTACGTCCTCGACCCCGCCACCGGGACTTACCGGGACGGCGAGATGTTCACCGGCGCGGTGAAAGCCACCGCACCTTTTTCCGTCGCGGTCGATCTTGGGGGCATGTAGGAAACGGGAAGTCGCCGCACACAGCGAAGCGAATGCGGCTCGGTGCGCCCGCCTCCGGGCTGTGGTTCACGAGTCCGGCAGCGACGGCCGTCAGGGTCTGCAGCCGTTGCCCGGTGTTTCCCGCGGCCATGGCCGTGGCGGCGGCCTCGTCCCCTGCGTGAGCGAGGACCTGAGCCACGGCGTTGACCAGGTCGGGCTCGCCCGCTCGGTGTCAGCCTCCCTGCCCTTCGCCTTGCGCTCCTTCTCCGTGTTCTCCACAGCCTTCCGCGCTGCCAAGAACGCGCGGGTTCCGACGGGGACACGCCTTGGCAAGCACAGGTTCGAGGGGACGACGTGGACGCTGTACGGGCATGGATGGTTACTGAACATCGAAGTGCGATCCGTCGAATCCAGCCCGGCTTCCTGCGCCATGGACGGGCTCGCCGAGATCGTCGCGGCCCATGAGGAGGAGCACGGCGCGCTCACGGGACAGGAGATCGAAGCCGCACGGGGCGGCGGGCCGGGTCCGTACGCGCGTCATGCGGACATTTATCCGGGCCCCCTACCCTGCGGCGCATGGTTCGTCTCGGGGGAAGGAATCTGGGTGTGTACACCATCGTCGTGGTACCCGGGCCCGGTATGCGGCCCGGTGAGAAGGTGCGGCTGGCGCCCGGGGAGGCGTTGCGGTTCGGGCGGGGGGTGTCCGGGCGGGGGCTGGGCATTCCGCATGACGGGGTGTCGCGTTGCGCGGGGGAGATCGTCGCGACCGACACGTACTGGGCGCTCAGCAATCTGAGCCGGACGGCGACCTACGCCGTCGAGAACCCCGAGGGCGCCGGGGAGCACATCAAGGTGGCGCCCGGGCGGCTCGGCGCGCCGGTGGCGTTCGAGTTCGCTCGGGTCGTGCTGCCCGCGGGGCACGAGCTGGTGAGCTTCGACGTGTGGGCGCCGCGCCACGATTACGCGGCGGAGGCCGAGGTGGTGGGCCGGGACGGGGAGGCGACCGCGCTCGCCTTTCCGCTCGACCGGTCGAAGCGGTACTTCACCGTCCTGGCGGCCCTGTGCGAGCCACGGCTGCGCGGTGAGCCGTATGCGCCGCTGCCCACCGTGGAGCAGGTCGTGGAGCGGCTGCGTCCGCTGTGGCCTGCGGCGAACCGGGCGGCGGTGCAGTGGAACATCGACTACCTCGCGGTGAAACTGCGGCTGAAACCCGGGCCCGAGTCCTGCGGGACGGGGCCCCGGCTGAACGGCAAGAAGGACGCGCTCGTCGCGCTGGCGCTGCGGTTCGACCTGGTGCGCGAGGACGACCTCGCGGCGCTGCGCCCCGTGGTGAAGGGGGCGGCCCGGTGAGCGGGCAGCGGCCGTACGCCGTCGCGTCCGTGCCGCCGGGCTACCGCGTCGGGCCGTGGATCGTGGAGAAGCCCCTGGGCGCGGGCGCCTTCGGGAACGTGTACGCGGCCCGTCACGAGATCCCCGGCGCCCAGCCGGAGCGCGCGGCGCTGAAGTTCCTGCCCACCGGGACGCACACGCCCCGTCAGCTGCGCCACCTGCGGGAACTGGCCGAGCGCGAGCTGGCCCTGCTCCGCCGCCTCAGGTCGCCCCGTCTGATCCGGATGTACGAGGCGCTCACCGTGGACGATCCGGAGCATCCCGAACTCGACGGCGCCACCGTGCTCGTGCTGGAGGAGGCGCGCAGCTCGCTGGACGCGTTACTGGGGACGGACCGCGCGCCGGAGAGCGGCCCCGCCCTGCTGGTACAGGTCTGCGAGGGGCTGTGCCAACTGCACGACGCGGGCTGGGTCCACGGGGATCTCAAGCCAGGCAACGTACTCCTGATGAAGGACGGCACCGCCCGGCTCGGCGACTTCAACATGGCCGCCGAACTGGAGGGCACCCATGCCTACGCGCCCGCGTTCGGAACCGCCGACTACACGCCGCCCGAGCTGCTGTGGTCCGAGGTCGGCGAGCGGGGCATGCGGATCCGGACGACCGCGGACATCTGGGCGTTCGGGGTGCTGGCCCATCTGGTCCTGACCGGCGCCTTCCCGCTTCCCGGGGGCACGCCGGCCGCCCGCCGGGACGCGGCGGTGCGCTTCGCGCGCGGCGAGGAGGAGCTGCGCCTGGCGGACGAACTGCCGGACGCGTGGCGGGAGATCGTACGGGGCTGTCTCGCCCGCACCCATGAGGAGCGGGCCCCGCACGACGCGCCGTCGCTGCTGCGCCGGGTCACGGCCGCCGCGGCGGGCCGGGAGCCACGCCCGCGCCGCGGCCGCCGCCCCCTGCTCGTCGCGGTGGCCGCCGTACTCGCCGTGACGGCGGCGGGTCTCGGGGCGTGGGCCCCGTGGGACGACGACCCGGCCCGGAAGCCCGGAGCCCGCGCGAGCGCGAGCCCGGTCGCAGCGGCGGAGGAGGCGCACGAGGCGGGGTACGCGCGCTGCCCCGCCCGGTCCGTCTGCTTCTTCCCGGAGCCCGACGGCAAGGGCGACATGTGCGCCTGGGACGGCGACGACCCCGACTGGGCGGACGGCATGAACGACTGCGCGTGGGCGTCCGGGAAGCCACCGGGCTCGGTCTTCAACAACGGCGGCGCCGACCCCAACGGCTTCGTGAACGTCACGTACTTCAGGGACCAGCAGCTGCGCGGGCGCCTCGGCTGCGTCGGGCGGGGGGAGCGGAGGAACCTCGCCCTCACCTCGCACGTGCAGTCCCACACCTGGGCGAAGAGCTGCGCCCTCTGACGTACGAGGTACCGCCCCGCCCGCCCCGGCGGGATGGTGTGGGTGTGCCACCGGGGGGTGGCACACCAACGGGGGTGAGGGCATGAATCGGGGGATCATCGCCGCGTGCACGGTCGCGGTGGCCTTGGCGGTCACCGCGACCGGGTGCACCCACGAGGGCGCCTCCGAGCAGGGATGGAAGCGCGACGCCACGCCCGCGGAGCGGCTGCGGATCTCCGACGCCGTCCAGGTGCTGACCGAGCGGTGCATGGAGCGCCAGGGGTTCCGGTACTGGCCCGGTGTCCGGCTGAGCCAGGAGGAGAGCCGGGTCGCCGGTTACGTCAACGACGACGTGGCGTGGGCCGCCGCGCACGGCTACGGCAGCCGCATCGACGAGAAGGCCGACCGGGCCCGGCGGGCGAACCCGAACGGGAAGTACCGCGCCGGTCTGCCACCGCGGCGGCGCGCCGCGTACGACAAGGCACTCGACGGCGGCCCGGACACCCCGGTCGTCACCGCAGAGGTCCCGACGCCGAACGGAACGGGCCGGATCGGCAAGCGGCTCGGCGGCTGCTCGGCGGAGGCCGAGGAGAAGCTGTTCGGGGACGCCGCCGCCTGGTTCCGCGCGGACAAGGCCGTCACGAGCCTCCAGGGGCTGTACGTGCCCCGGATCACCCGTGACGCGAAGTTCACCGCGGCGCTCGCGGACTGGTCCCGCTGCATGGGCCGGGCCGGCCACCCCTACCCCGACCCGCCCGCCGCGCGGGACGCGGTGGCCCGGAAGTCCGCCGGACTCCCGCGCGACGAGGCGTTCGTGGCGGAGAAGCGCGTCGCCGTCGCCGAGGCGCGGTGCGCCCGGGAGAGCTCGCTCGCGGCTGTCGCCCGGGAACGCGAGACGTACTACCGAGACCGCCTCCCCGACCGGTACCGCGAACTGATCGGCACGCACCGGCGGCTGGAACACCAGGCGTACGTGCGCGCGACCGGGCTCGCCGGTCCGCGCGTCTGACCGGGCCGCCCCACCACAGACCTCCACGGCTCCCTGCCGTGGGCCACCATGCCTCCGACGAGGCAGACACACAGGAGCGAACCATGCGAAAGCTGGGCATGTCCCTCGCAGCACTCGGTCTGGCCGCCGCCGGGCTTCTCGTCCCCGCGACGAGCGCCCAGGCGTCCGCCGCGTCCAACCACTGCAACGACATCTGGCCGGGCCGGAACGGCTACGTGTACGCGTACGACTCCACGTACTGCTACAACAAGCTGGGCTCCGCCGCCGGGAACGACGCCGACTGGGGCGCCTCGGGCGGCGGCTTCGAGAACGCCAGGGACAAGGCGTCGTCCGTGCTGAACGCCGGCTACACCGGCGACCTGTCCACGGTGAAGTTCTACTGGTGGCAGAACTACGAGAACGGCTACGCCTGCATCTCCGCGGGCGAGTTCTTCGTGGACGACCTGTCCCGGAACGAGTTCACCGACGGCAACAACGTCAACAACAACATCCGGTCCCACAAGTGGGTCAACAGCTGCGACAACTGGATGCACTGACCCCAACCACCCTGCGGCCCACCGGCGTTCCCGGCCGGTGGGCCGTTCCCCTCCCTCGCGCGGACGCGCCGTACGAAGGACACTGGACCCTCGCGACCGGCGGAGCCGGAGGGGGAACGGATGCAGATGAGGGACGGCCACCGGGCCGACGCGGAACGGCTGTTGGTCCGGGCCGTGGAGGAAGAGGCACGACGCAGCGGCGGACGGACCGACCCGTCCGTCCTGCTGACCCGGGCGCGGACCGCCCTGGACACCATCGCGGAGGGCGCGGCGGAGGAGTACGCGGCGTACGTGCGGGCGCTCGACGACTCGGCGGGCGAACAGCGCTTCAGCCGGGAGAGCATGGCGACGCCGTTGCTGGTCACGGGTGTCGCCGCCGCCGCGGCGTTCGGCGCCGACGTGGCGCTCGGCACCGCGTCCGGTCTCGCGCTCGGCGCGGGCGCGGTCGTCGCCGTGGCGGGGGCCACCGCGACGGTCGCCAAGGCCACCGTCTCGCACCGGCCGGCGGCCCGGGCGGGCGCGAGTCCGGAACAGCTGCGGCTGCAGTGGCTGGCCGCCCTGGACGTACGGGGCATACGCCCTTTCCTCGACCAGCAGCGGATGCTCGCCGCCACCACTCGCGCCCCGGCGAAGAAGGCCGCGGCCAAGGCGCGCACGCCGCTGCGCGGCGGGGACCGCAGCGCGGCCGCGCGGATGCGGTCGCTCCTCGAGCAGTCGTTCGGGCATCTCCCGGCGGCGGACGGGCTGTTCGCGGGGCGGCGGGCCGAGCTGGCCCGGATCGGCCAGTGGGTGCACGCGGCCCGCGCGTCGACCGAGACGAAGCCGACCGTCGTCGTGCTGCACGGCCCCCCGGGCGCCGGGCGCACCACGCTCGCCGTGCGGGCGGCGCACGAGCTGAAGGACCAGTTCAAGGGCGCGTGCGTGGTGGACCTGCGCGGTGCCGCGGAGGGCGAGGCTCCGCTGCCGACCCGGGACGCGCTGCTGCATCTGCTGAACCGGCTGGGCGCGCCCCGCGAGCAGCTGCTGTTCCGGGACGGAGCGTCCGCCGAGCAGCAGGTGCGCAGGCTCAGCGAGCTGTACCACCAGCACCTGACGGGCACCGCCGTGACGATCGTCCTGGACGACGCCCGGGACGCGGAGCAGGTCGCGACGCTGATCCCGGAGCGCTCCGAGAGCCTGGTCCTGGTCACCGCCCGCGAGCCGCTCGACCTGCCCGACTCGCTGCCCGCCTGGGTGCACCGGCTGGAGGTCGGGGCCCTCGATCCGGGCGGCGCGGAGGAGCTGCTGCGCGGGGTCTCGCAGGAGGCCGAGCCGGGTCCGTACGACTATCCGTCCAGCGAGGCGATCACCGAGCTGTGCGGCGGGCTGCCGCTGGCCCTGCGCGTCGCGGGTTCGGCGCTCGGGGCGCGTACGGCGGACGTGCTGGCCGCGGACCTCGCCGCTTACGGCCCGGTGCCACCGGTCGAGCGCGCCCTGTGGCTGCGCTACACCGACCAGTCCGAGCAGGCCAGGCGGCTGCTGCGCCGGCTCGCGCTGGCGGGCCGGGCCAGCCTGGGCGCGGCGGCGGCAGCGGCCCTGCTCTCCGCCGACGAGCAGGAGGCCGGCCGGCTGCTGACGGCCCTGTCCGGGGCCGGGCTGATCGACCACGTACGGGGCTCCCGCTACCGGCTGCACGACCTGGTGCGCGGCTTCGCCCTGGCCCGGCTGCTGGACGAGGAGGAGCCGGCGGAGCGCGCCGCCGCGCAGGAACGGCTGATCGCGAACTACGCGGAGCTGGCCGGTGCGGTGATCAGGATGGTGGACGGCAAGATGTCGACCCGGGCCGGCCAGTTCGGCTCGCACGGCTTCAGTTCGCTGGACGCGGCCCTGCGCTGGCTGGACGACGAGTCGAGCTTCATCACCTCCGCCCTGCGGCACGCGGAGGGCGTCGACCAGGCGGCGGTGCTCGCCCTGCTCGGCGCGCTGTGCGACTACTGCCTGCTGCGCGGTGACCTCTACCGGCTGGGTGAGATCAGCGAGCTGTCCCAGGCGGTCGACCAGGGGCTGCTGGAGCGGTCGGTGCGGTGGCGTACGGGCATCGCGGCCCGGCAGCTCGGTGAGCTGGACAAGGCCCGCACCACGCTGTCCTCCGTCGTCGGCCTGTACCGGGAGGCGCAGAACGACGCCGGTACGGCGCTGGCGCTGTGCTCCCTCGGCATCACGCTGCACCACCAGGGCAACCTGACCGAGGCGGCGGCCCGGCTCCGCGAGGCGATGGAGCTCCAGCTCGCCGCCGGGCAGGACGAGGACCGGGCCTGGTCGCTGCACGCGCTGGCCGCCGTCGAGCGCGACCGGGGCAACCTGGCCGAGGCGGTGGCCCTGCTGGACACCGCGCTCACCCTGCACCGCGAGGGCGAGTCGCTGCACGGCGAGGCGTGGACGCGCTTCCAGTCGGGCCAGGTCCGGCTGCGCCTGGGCGAGGTGGCGGAGGCCGAGACCGCCCTGCGGGCCGCCCTCGATCTGTACGGGCGGACCCGGGACGAGCGCGGCACGGCGTGGGCGACGACCCAGCTGGCCCGGGCCCGGCTGCTGGACGGCGACCCGGGCGCGGCCGTCGAGCAGCTGACCGGGGCCCTGGCCCGGCACCGCGACAACGAGGACGCGCGCGGCGAAGCGTGGACCCTGTACTACCTGGGCCAGGCGCTGGAGGAGACCGGCGACACGGTCGAAGCCGTACGGCAGCTGGAGCGGGCCCGGACGATGTTCTCGCGGATGCGCGACGTCTACGGGCTCGCGTGCGCCCGGCACCACTCGGGGCGCGTCACCCGGGACCAGCGGGCCGCGCAGACGGGCAACCTGCGCAATTCCGGGTTCGCCCGCCAGCTGCTGGCCGACGCGCGGGCGGACTTCCGGCGCATCGGGGTCGCCCACGGCGAGGCGTGGGCCTGCCTGGACCTCGCGCTGATCGACGCGGGCAACCAGCGGACGCCGCAGGCCCTCGGGCTGTGCGACGAGGCGGTCGCCCTGTTCGAGTCGTACGGGGACGCGCGCGGCGCGGACTGGGCACGCTTCCTGCGGTGCACGCTGCTGCCGTACGCCTCGCCGGGCGGCGTCGAGGTGGGCACGGTGGTCGCCCAGCAGGAGCTGGCCGAGCTGCGCGCGGCCGGCCACCCGGCCAGGGACCCCAAGGTGGACGACTGCGCGGACACGTACCGGGTGGTCCTGGACCGGGGCCCGGACCTGGAGACGGGCTGGCAGGCGTGGTCACTGAACCTGACGCCGTCCCGGCGAACGCGGGAGATCATGGGTGTGACGGTCCGCTCGAGCCCGCCCGGCGATTGAGGGCATCTTTTCAGCCGAACGACGGCGGCGGGGGCAGCATCCGCTCCCCGCCCCGCCGTACTACTTCCGCTTCGCGGACACCGGCTCGGCCGACTCCTCGGACGCCGGCTCCGCCGGCCCCTCCTCGAAGTTCACCCGCCCCATGTGCCGGTTCATCGACTTCATGAGCGCCCACACGCCCACGGCGAGCGCCGCGAAGACGATGAAGCCGAGGACCCCGGGGGTCACCTTGTTCTTGTCGAGTTCCTCGGCGAGCGGGACGAGGTTCGTCAGTGCCTGAGTCGCGTACATATCAGGCATTGTCGCGGATGCCCGCGAAGAGGTCGCTCTCGGGGAGGGAGGTATCGACCAGAGACTTCGCCAGCTCGTACTCCTCGGTCGGCCAGACCTCCCGCTGGATGTCCATCGGGACGCGGAACCAGCCGCCGTCCGGGTCGATCTGCGTGGCGTGCGCGATCAGCGCCTTGTCGCGGATCTCGAAGAAGTCCGCGCACGGAACGTGCGTGGTCAGGGTGCGCTCGGCGCGCCCGAACTCCTTCCAGCGCTCCAGCCACTCCCCGTACGGCGACTCCATGCCGCGGGCGATCAGCGCCTCGTGCAGGGCGACCGTGCGCGGCCGGTTGAAGCCCTGGTTGTAGTAGAGCTTCTGCGGGGTCCAGGCCGGGCCGAATTCCGCCTCGGGGAACTTCTCGGTGTCCGCCGCGCCCTCGAAGGCGATCATCGAGATGGTGTGGGTCATGATGTGGTCGGGGTGCGGGTAGCCCCCGTTCTCGTCGTACGTGGTGATGACCTGCGGCCGGAACGCGCGGATCTTCGCGACGAGGCGGCCGGCCGCGACGGTCTCGTCCTCCAGGGCGAAGCAGCCCTCGGGAAGCGGGGGCAGCGGGTCGCCCTCGGGCAGGCCCGAGTCCACGAAGCCGAGCCACTCCTGCTTCACGCCCAGGATCTCCCGGGCCTCGTCCATCTCCTTGCGGCGCACCTCGTGGATGTTCTCCTCGATGTACGCGTCGCCCTGGAGTTTCGGGTTGAGGATGGAGCCGCGCTCGCCTCCCGTGCAGGTCACGACCAGCACGTCCACCCCCTCGGACACATACTTGGCCATGGTGGCCGCGCCCTTGCTCGACTCGTCGTCGGGGTGAGCGTGTACGGCCATCAGTCGAAGCTGCTCAGTCAAGACTCGATCCTCAGTCATTCGTCGCAATGTGCGGCTTCTATAGTGACCGAACCGGGGGGTGGAAAATTCCTCGATCCCCGGCACGGGAGGAACGATCATGACAGCGGTGCGCGAGGCGCTTCCCGAGAACCGCTACGGCCGCTCCGCGGACCGGCGCGCGGACCGCAAGCTCAAGATCATCGGCTCGGTGCTGGGCGTCGCCCTGCTGGGCGTGGTCGGCTGGATCGGCTACGGCTATGTGACCGGGCAGGGCCTGAGCGGCGAGATGATCAAGTTCAAGGTGACCTCGGACACCAAGGTCGAGGTGCACCTGGAGGTCCGCAAGGACCAGGACGCGAAGGGCTACTGCACGCTCCGCGCGCTGAGCGAGGACAACTCCGAGGTGGCCCGCAAGGACTTCCGTTTCGACGGTGACAGCGGCCGGATCGACCAGATCCTGACCCTGCGGACGACCTCCAGGGCGACCGCCGTCGAGCTGCTGGGCTGCACGGAGGACGGCGGGGCGTCGAGTTGACCGCAGCACGCCCGTCGTAACCCCATTTAACGGGGCCTGACCTGCGGTTTTCATGGTCGGGACTTTTACCTTCTCCCCCTTTTCCCGGTGAATTGTTAGGCTCGTGGTTTCGCCCACCCGTAGCAGCGCATGCTTGCGGGTAGGGCGTTGCTTTGTATTCCCAGTACCGACGAGGAGCACCCTGTGACCCAGACCAGCGAAAACGTCACCTGGCTCACGCAGGAGGCGTACAACCAGCTCAAGGCCGAGCTGGAGTACCTGTCTGGTCCCGCGCGCACGGAGATCGCCGTCAAGATCGCGGCGGCCCGTGAGGAGGGGGACCTGCGCGAGAACGGCGGGTACCACGCGGCCAAGGAGGAGCAGGGCAAGATGGAGCTCCGGGTGCGCCAGCTGACCCAGCTCCTCGAGCACGCGAAGGTCGGCGAGGCGCCGGCCGACGACGGCGTGGTCGAGCCCGGCATGGTCGTGACGATCGCCTTCGACGGCGACGAGGACGACACCATGACCTTCCTCCTGGCCTCCCGTGAGTACGCGAGCGCGGACATCGAGACGTACTCCCCGCAGTCGCCGCTCGGCGTGGGCGTGAACGGCAAGAAGACCGGTGACGACGCCGACTACGAGCTGCCGAACGGCAAGACCGCCACGGTGAAGATCCTTTCGGCGAAGCCGTACACCGGCTGACCCGTACGTGAGGGAGCCCCGGCCGCGCGGTGCGGCCGGGGCTCTTCCGTGTCCGGGGCCTCAGTGGGAGACCGAGCGGTACTTGCGTACGGCCAGGGTCCGGAAGACCACGATGATCAGCACGGACCAGATCAGCGACGCCCAGACCGGGTGCTCCATCGGCCAGGCGCCGGTCACCGACTTCGGGACGCCCTCGATGGTGTTGCCGAACAGTTCACGGGCCGCCGCCACCGTCGCGCTGAACGGGTTCCACTCGGCGACGTACTGGAGGAACGTCGGCATGCCGTTGACCGGCACGAAGGCGTTCGAGATGAACGTCAGCGGGAAGAGCCAGATCAGGCCGCCGGAGGTGGCCGCCTCCGGGGTGCGGACGGTGAGGCCGATCAGCGCGCCGATCCAGGTGAACGCGTAGCCGAGCAGGAGCAGCAGGCCGAAGCCGCCGAGGACCTTGCCGATGTTCTCGTGGGTGCGCCAGCCGACGAGGAGCGCGACGCCCGCGAGGACGACGAGGGTGACGGCGGTCTGCACGAGGTCGGCGAGCGTCCGCCCGGTCAGCACCGCGCCCCGGGCCATCGGCAGCGAGCGGAACCGGTCGATGAGGCCCTTGTGCATGTCCTCGGCGATGCCCGCCCCGGCGCCCGCGGTGGCGAAGGTGACGGTCTGCGCGAAGATGCCGGCCATCAGGAATTCCTTGTACGCACTGGCGCTGACGCCCGCGCCCGGGATGGCGATCGAGCCGCCGAACACGTAGGTGAAGAGCACGACGAACATGACCGGCTGGATGATCCCGAACAGGATCATCTCGGGGATGCGGGTCATGCGGATGAGGTTGCGCTTGCCGATGACCAGCGAGTCGCGGACCGACTGGCCGATGCCGCCGCCGGGGCGCGGGGCGTTCGTGCGGGCGGTTTCGCCGAGGGCGCTCATTTCTCCGTCTCCGTTCCGGGGTTCCCGGCCTCGTTCTTCTCCTGCTCGGCCGCGTGGCCGGTGAGGGAGATGAACACGTCGTCCAGGGTGGGGCGGCGCAGCCCGATGTCGTCGATCTCCACGCCCTGGGCGTCCAGGTCGCGGATGACCTCGGCGAGGAGCTTGGCGCCGCCGTCGACCGGGACGGTCAGCTTGCGCATGTTCGGCAGGACGGCGGTCTCGCCCTTGCCGAGGCGGGTGAGGACGGCGCGGGCCGGCTCGATCTGCCCGGGGTCGTGGACGACGACCTCGACGCGCTCGCCGCCGATGCGGGCCTTGAGCTGGTCGGAGGTGCCGCGTGCGATGACGCGTCCGTGGTCGATCACGCAGATGTCGTGGGCAAGGTGGTCCGCCTCCTCCAGGTACTGCGTGGTCAGCAGCAGGGTCGTACCGCCGGCGACCAGCTCCTCGATGACCTCCCAGAGCTGCTGGCGGTTGCGCGGGTCGAGCCCGGTCGTCGGCTCGTCCATGAACATGACCGGCGGCGAGACGACGAGCGCCGCCGCCAGGTCGAGGCGGCGGCGCATGCCTCCGGAGTACGTCTTGGCGGGGCGGTCCGCGGCGTCGGCCAGGTTGAACCGGTCCAGGAGCTCGCCCGCCCGGGCCTTCGCCGCGCGTCCGCTCATCTGGTAGAGCTGGCCGACCATGCGGAGGTTCTCGCGGCCGGTGAGATATTCGTCCACGGCGGCGAACTGGCCGGAGAGCCCGATCGAGCGCCGCACCTCGTTGGGGTGTTTCAGGACGTCGATGCCCGCCACGAAGGCGCTGCCGCTGTCCGGCCTGAGCAGTGTCGTCAGGACGCGGACGGCGGTCGTCTTGCCGGCCCCGTTGGGACCGAGGAGGCCGAGGACGGTGCCTTCCGGCACGTCGAGGTCGACACCGCCGAGTGCTCGCACGTCTCCGAAGGTCTTGACGAGCCCTTCGGCGTAGATGGCGCCTGGCATATGGGAATCCCCCAGTGCGTTCGGGTGGCTACCTCTGGGATCCAGATCCTAGGTACGCCGGGGGCGCGATGCCCGATGAACACACAAGTGGGGCGCACGTGTCAGCCCATCACCAGGTACCCCGCGTCCCGCAGCGCCGCCTTCACGTCGTCGCAGTGCTCCGGGCCCTTGGTCTCCAGGTGCAGCTCCACCTCCGCCTCGGTGAGGCCGAGCCGGGGGTCCGTACGGGCATGGCTGACGTCCAGGACGTTGGCGTCGGCGACCGAGAGGACGCCGAGCATGGCGGCCAGCGCGCCGGGCCGGTCGGTGAGCCGCAGGCGCAGGCTGAGGTAGCGGCCGGCCGCCGCCATGCCGTGGGTGAGGATGCGCTGCATGAGCAGCGGGTCCACGTTGCCGCCGGAGAGCAGCGCCACCACCGGGCCCTGGAACGCCTTCGGGTCGCTGAGGAGCGCGGCGACCGGGCTGGCCCCCGCGGGCTCGACCACCATCTTGGCCCGCTCCAGGCAGAGCAGCAGGGCGCTGGACAGCTCGTCCTCGGAAACCGTGCGGACCTCGTCCACCAGGTCCCTGACCAGGGCGAACGGCACATCGCCGGGGCGCCCGACCTTGATGCCGTCCGCCATGGTCTGGAGCGTGCCGATGGAGACGGGGCGGTCGGCCGCCAGGGACGGCGGGTAGCACGCGGCACCGGCGGCCTGCACGCCGACGATGCGCACGTCGGGCCGGACGGCCTTGACCGCGACGGCGATGCCCGCCGCGAGCCCGCCACCGCCGATGCCGACGACGATCGTCCGGACCTCGGGGCACTGCTCCAGGATCTCCAGGCCGACCGTGCCCTGCCCGGCGATGATGTCGGCGTGGTCGAAGGGGTGGATGAACACCGCGCCGGTCTCGCGCGCGTACTCCTGCGCGGCGGCCAGGGTCTCGTCCACGACGGTTCCGTGCAGCCGCACCCGGGCCCCGTACTCACGGGTGGCGGCGACCTTCGGCAGCGGGGCCCCGACGGGCATGAAGACCGTGGAGCGTACGCCGAGAAGCGCAGACGCGAGGGCGACACCCTGCGCATGGTTCCCGGCGCTCGCGGCCACGACGCCTGCGGCGCGTTCGACCGGGGTGAGCCCCGAGATGCGTACGTAGGCGCCCCGCAGTTTGAACGAGCCGGTCCGCTGCAGGTTCTCGCACTTGAAGAGGACGGGCGCGCCGACGAGGCCCGAGAGGTGGCGGCTTCCTTCGAGCGGGGTGACCTTGGCGACCCCGGAGAGCATCTTCTGCGCCCCCCGTACGTCATCGAGGATCACGGAGGGGAAGCTGCCGGGCGACGGGAAGTTCATACCGCAAGTCTTGCAGCTCGCAGGGGTCGCGGCCGCCGCTTGCGGGGCCGTCCTGCGCCGATGTCCGCAGGTTTGTGCAGCGCTGGTACACGTTGCCCCGGGGCCGCGTACTCTGTCCCCCACCCATCCGACACCGCACGAAGAGAGCCCCCGGCCATGCCCCCTCAGGACATGACGACTGCCTCGTCTCCTTCCGGGGGCGCTGCCCCGGAAAACCCGGGTCCCGACCACGTTCTCGACACCCTCCAGCATCAGGTGGCCGTATTCGCCCGCCGGGCCGAGCAGACCCGTCTCGGCGGGGTGGGCCAGGTGCGCAACTCCATGGACCGGGCGGCCTATCTGCTGCTGAACCGGCTGGACCGGGAAGGGCCGATGGGCGTCAAGGCGCTGGCCGCCGGGATGGGGATCGACTCGTCCACGGTGACCCGGCAGGTCGCGCCGCTGGTGGACACCGGACTGGTGAAGCGGACCTCGCATCCGGAGGACGGCCGGGCCGTCGTGCTCCAGCTGTCGCCGCGCGGGCAGGCCCGGCTGGACGAGGTCCGGGATTCGCGGCGGGAGTTGATGGCGCAGGTGACGGACGGGTGGAGCGAGGAGGAGCGGGACACGTTCTGCGCGCTGCTCACCCGCTTCAACGCGGCGCTGGCGGCCCGGCAGACCGCGCACCAGACGGCGCAGGCGAACTGAACACCCGCCGGGCGCCCGGGGGTTGACCTGAGGGCCGCGGCGCGTTCGGATTGACGTGTGCGAGAGCGTCATGCGGGCCCGCTGCGGGGCCGCGCCCAGGACTTCGAGTCCTTCGTCGCGGGCGCGGCGGGCCGTCTGCTGCACACCGCCGCGCTGCTCACCGCCGAACCGGCGGACGCGCCCGGCGCCCACCCGCACGCGCGGCGGCTGCTCACGGCCTCGCTGGCCCGGACCTTCGCCGACTGGGAGCGGCTGCGGGGCGAGGACCCGTACAACCGCACCCGGCAGGAGCTGGTGGCCAGGTTCGCCCGCGAGACGTGGCGCCACCACCGGCCGCGCGGCGGCCTGCTGGACCGGCTGACCCCGCAGGAACGTCTCGTGCTGGTGCTGCGGCTGTACGAAGGGGTCCCGGAGGAGCAGACGGCGGCCCTGCTGGGGCTGCCGGAGGACCGGGTGCGCGCGGTCTGCAACCGGTCGGTGGCCACGATGCGCGGCACCAGGACCCCGACCGCGCGCCGGGGCCCGGCCCGGCTGCTCGGCGCCGCGCCATGAGCGGCACCGGGCGGCGCGAGGACGAGGTGCGCCGGATGATGGAGGGCCCGCATCCGCAGGTCCCCGCCGATCTGGCGGCGTCGGCGGCGGAGCGGGGCGCCCGGCTGCTGCGACGACGGCGGGCGCTGCGCCGGCTCTGGGTGCTGACTCTGGTCGCGGCGGTGACGGCGTTCGCGGTGTGGGCCCTGGCGGCCCGGCCGTGGGAGGCGCCGCCTGCGGAGACGACGCCGGTGGAGAGCTGGTAGACGCGGCGGGGCCGGCGTTCCGGACTACCCTGGAAAGGAGTGGTCAGGAGGCTGTCATGACTCGAAAAATCGCTGACTGCCGCAAGTATCCGAGTGAGATGAACTGCTCGCTGACGATCGCCGGCGAGGAGGAGGAAGTCGTGCGGGCCGCGAGCGAGCACGCCGTCTCCGTCCACCAGCACACCGACAGCCCCGAACTGCGGGAGCAGGTCCGGGCGTCGCTGGAGGACGAGCCGGCCTGAAGCCCGGGCGGGACCGGCAGACCGGCCCCGCCCTTTCACGTCTCAGCCCAGCGCCTGCGCCAGGTCCGCGAGCAGGTCGTCCGCGTTCTCGATGCCGACGGAGAGGCGGACCAGGTCGGCCGGGACCTCCAGCGGGGAACCGGCCGCCGAGGCGTGGGTCATGCGGCCGGGGTGCTCCAGCAGCGACTCGACGCCGCCCAGGGACTCGCCCAGGGTGAACAGCTTCGCCCGGTTGCAGACCTCGACCGCCGCCGCCTCGCCGCCCTCGACGCGGAAGGACACCATGCCGCCGAAGGCCCGCATCTGCTTGGCGGCGACCTCGTGGCCCGGGTGCTCGGGCAGGCCCGGGTAGAGGACCTGGGTGACCTTGGGGTGCCGGGTCAGCAGCTCGGCGACCTTGGTGGCGTTCTCGCTGTGGCGGTCCATGCGCACGGCGAGCGTCTTGATGCCGCGCAGCACCAGCCAGGCGTCGAACGGGCCCGCGACACCGCCCATGGCGTTCTGGTGGAAGACCAGCTCGTCGGCCAGGTCCGGGTCGTTGACGATCAGCGCGCCGCCGACGACGTCCGAGTGGCCGCCCATGTACTTGGTGGTGGAGTGCACGACGACGTCCGCGCCGAGCGCCAGCGGCTGCTGGAGGTAGGGGCTCGCGAAGGTGTTGTCCACGACGAGCCGCGCACCGGCCTCCCGGGCGACCTGGGCGACGGCGGCGATGTCCGTGATGCCGAGCAGCGGGTTGGACGGGGTCTCCACCCAGACCGCCTTGGTGCGCGGGGTGACCGCCGCGCGGACCGCCGCCACGTCCGAGGTGTCGGCGACGGAGAACTCCACGCCCCAGCGCGCGGCGACCTTCGCGAACAGCCGGAACGTGCCGCCGTAGGCGTCGTTCGGGATGACCACGTGGTCGCCGGGGGTCAGCAGCGTACGGAGCAGGCAGTCCTCGGCGGCGAGGCCGGAGGCGAAGGCGAGGCCGCGCCGGCCGCCCTCCAGGGCGGCGAGGTTCTCCTCCAGCGCGGTGCGGGTCGGGTTGGCGCTGCGGCTGTACTCGTAACCGCCGCGCAGCCCGCCCACGCCGTCCTGCTTGTACGTGGACACCTGGTAGATGGGCGGAACCACGGCGCCGGTGAGGGGGTCGGCGGTGTTCCCCGCGTGGATGGCACGGGTTTCGAAGCTGTGCTGGTCGCTCATGGGGCCGAGCGTAGTTCGTCACGAGGGGCCTCACGGGCCGCACGGCCGTCCGGTGACAATGGGGGCATGGAGATTCTGTGGTTCCTGCTCGCGCTGTGCCTGCTGACCGCCGCGATCGGCCCGTACGTGCTGCGCCGCCGCGGCGGCGGCATCCGGCTGGCCGCGCCGGGCTCCCCCGACGCCGCCGACCCGCAGGACTACGGCTTCGTGCGCCAGGAGGAGCTGGACGTCCGCACGCCCGGGCCGGACCAGGACCTGCTGGACGTGCTGGAGGTCGTGCAGCACACGCAGGAGTGGCGGGCCGCGTCCCAGCTGCTGGCCGGGACGCCGAAGGAGGGCGAGCTGCGCTGGCAGCGGGTACAGGCGTTCGCCGGGGCAGCCTCGCTGGAACTGCTGCGACAGCCGGGCGTCGGCGGGGCGTGGCTGCGCAAGTGGCGGGCGGAGGCGCCGAAGGACGCGGGCGCCGCGGCGGTGCACGCGGAGTTCCTGGTGCAGCAGGCGTGGCGCTCGTCCACGGCGGGTACGGACGACTTCCGGATCATCCTGGAGGAGGCCCGCACGGTGATCGGCGAGGCCGCCCTGCTGGCCCCGGGCGACCCCGTCCCGTACATCGTGGAGCTGGCGGTCGCGCGCGGACTGGGTTATTCCGGCGAGGAGTTCGACCAGCTGTGGGCGAAGATCATCGACCGTGCTCCGGCGCACCTGGGCGCGCACATCGCGGCGCTGCACTTCTGGAGCGAGCGCTGGCACGGCTCGCGCGAGGAGGCCGACCGCTTCGCGACGGCCGCCGCCGCCCGCGCCCCGCAGGGCTCGCTGCTGGCGGGGCTGCCGCTGTTCGCGGTGTACGAGCACCTGCCCGAGGTCAATCTGGTGCGCGGCTTCTACGAGAGCCAGGTGGTGACCCGGGCCGTGGAGGGCGCGATGTACGCGGTGCACTCGGCGCGCGCGGACGACCCGATGCTGCCGCACGTGCGCCATCTGCTGGTGCTGTTCCTGGTGCGGATGGAGCGCTGGGCGGAGGCGGTGCACCAGCTGGTGCACATCGACGGGTACGTGGGCGCGCTGCCGTGGACGACGAGCGAGGACCCGGCCGCGGAGTACGCGGTGTACCGGGCGCTGGCGGTCGCGGGCTACGAGGCGAACGGCGGCAGCCCGGCGTCGCTGCCGCGCTGAGCCCGGCAGGAATCCGCCGGGGCCCCGGAACGTTGTACCGACAGCACGCCCGACCCAGGAGGAGCCCCGCATGTTCCTGCACCGCCGCACCCCGCAGCTCCCCACCCCGGAGGAGGCCCTGCGCGGCCGTCCCGCCCCCGAGTTCACCGTCCCGGCCCGCCACACGGTGCTGGGCAACCCGCTGCTGGGCCCGTACCCGGAGGGCCTGGCGGTCGCGGACTTCGGTCTCGGCTGTTTCTGGGGCGCCGAGCGCAAGTTCTGGCAGACGGACGGCGTCTGGACGACGCTCGTCGGCTACCAGGGCGGCTATACGGAGAACCCCGCGTACGAGGAGGTCTGCTCGGGCCTCACCGGCCACACGGAGGCGGTCCGCGTGGTGTACGACCCGGAGACCGTCACCTACGCGGAGCTGCTGAAGCTGTTCTGGGAGTCCCACGACCCGACCCAGGGCTTCCGCCAGGGCAACGACGTCGGTACGCAGTACCGCTCCGCGGTCTACACCCACTCCCCCGAGCAGGCACGGGCCGCCGAGGCGTCCCGCGAGGCGTACCAGAAGGTCCTGACGGCCTCCGGCCACGGCGAGATCACCACGGAGATCCTGCCCGCCGAGGGCCGCCCCTTCTACCCCGCCGAACCGGCGCACCAGCAGTACCTGGACAAGAACCCGGGCGGCTACTGCGGCATCGGCGGCACGGGCGTCTCCTGCCCGGTGGGCGTGGCACCGGCGGGCGGGTGACGGCGGGGCCGTTCAGCTGCCCGTGTAGGTGAAGCCGGCCCAGCAGTACGCCGGGGCGTGCTCGGACGCGTTCTCCCAGAGGCGCAGGCCCGGGCCCTGGAGGGGCGGGGGCGTGAGGAGGTGCGGGAAGCGTTCCCGCACCTCCCGGTTGGTGGCGGAGCGGAGCCAGATCTGGGCACGCCGCAGGGCCTCGGCCGGTTCGGTGTCCCCCTGCCAGTACTCGTAGAAGGCCGCCATCAGCAGGTTGGTGGACGCGTCCGGCACCGGCCAGAGCGACCCGATGATGCCGGCCGCTCCGGCGGCCAGGAAGGCCGACGGCAGGCCGGTCGACTCGTCCGGGAGCCGCAGGCCGGGCACGGCCGTCTCGCACGCCGACAGCACCGCGAGGCGTACGTCCACCCGGGTCTCGACGAGGGTGCGCAGGGTCAGTCGTTCCCCGCCGGCGAGGAGCAGGGCGCTCTCCAGCGGCTGGTCCGGTCGTGCCACGCCGTGGCAGGCGAAGTGCGCGACATCGCAGTCGGCGAGTGCCGCCAGGGTCGCGTCGAGCGTCGCGTCGGCGCCCTTGAGGTGTACGTGGCCCGGGAAGCGGGCCCTTGCCGCGGCGATCTCGGCCTCCGTCGTCAGCGGCGCGGAACCGGGCTGCGGGTCGTCCACGGCCAGCAGCCGACCGGGGCGCCCGTGCCGGGCGGCCCAGCCGCGGGCCACCAGCGCGGCCCTGGCGTTGGGGGCGTAGGTGAGCAGCAGGGAGTCGAGCGCCCGGCGGCCACTGGCCGCGTCCCCCGTCGAGGCGGCGTGCAGGGGCAGGAGCGACAGCAGGCCGGCCGGTACCAGCGTGGCTCCCAGATGCCCGTCCAGGGCCGTCAGCAGTGGGTCCATGACGGCCGGTCCGAGCGCTTCGGTGACCTCGTCGGCCACCCGTCTCATGCCTATCCCCCGGCTGCCGAGCAGCCGGGTCACCGCCGACACCACGAAGGCGTCGGTGAGCGCGGGCAGCGCGACCGAACGCGCCTCGCCATCGCCCTCGACGATGATCGCCCGCCCCGCCCAGGGCGTGCTGACCAGGTAGACCAGCGGCTGGTGGGCGGCGGCCTCGACGATGTCCTCGTAGCGCGGGCGGGTGAGGAAGCCGGCGTAGCCGTCCACGCCGCGGATCTCGTCGATCACCTGGTCGAGTTCGGCCCGGCGCTGCCGGAGCAGCCCGGTCAGGTCCTCTCCGGCGGCGGAGCCCCCGTCGCCGCGGGCGGCCGCCCGTTCCAGGCCGGAGAGGGCCAGCGCGGCGGCTTCGTAGGCTTCGGCCAGGTCCCCGCGCCCCTTCCCGGCGAGCCTGCCGAGGTCGGTGCGCTCGCGTTCGAGCGTGTCGGCGAGTTGCAGGGCCAGGCCGCTTTCCAGCAGGAGGGCGGCGCCCGCGTGGTCGCCGAGTTCCGTACGGGCGAAGGCGCCGGCCGCGACCAGCCGTCCGGCCTCCGTGAGCCGGGCTTCCCGGTGCGCCCGGGTGAGCTGGCTGCGGAAGAGCCGGTGGGCGGAGTCCAGGCCGAGGTCCGCCGCCTCCGCGACCTCGTCCCAGGCCCCGCGACCGCCCGCCCACCGCGCCCAGTTCGAGGCGGCCCCGTGGGTCTCCACGCCCAGCTCGGCCGCGAGCCGGCAGGCCGAGCGCAGGGCGGCGACGGCCCTCTCCATGTCGGCGGGGCGGTCCGTGGCGGCGTGCCGCAGCGCGAGAGCCGAACCGAGGGCGCTCAGGAGCAGGGGCAGCATGGCCGAGCCCTCGGCCTCGTAGGAGAGGGACACTTCGAGCCGCCGCACCGCCTCGTCGAGGTCCGCCACCGGTCCGCCGGACCGGTGCCGGGCGGTCAGGGCGCCGGCCAGATTGGCCGGCAGCCGGGTGCCGACGGTGCCGGGTCCCTCCTCGCCCACGGCGGCCCGCAGGCAGGTGATGGCCTCGTCCAAGTCGGCCGGGTCGCCGCTCAGTCCGTAGCGGCGCAGCAGCACGGTCCCGACGTCTCCCTCGGCGTGGGGCCGCAGCGCCGATCTCGGGTCGGTGCGGTCGCGCAGCTCGCGGTAGAGGCCGACGGCCCCGTCGACGTCCTCCGGGGCGTGGAGCCGGCCGCCCCGGTTCTCGAGGGCGGCGGCCAGTGACCGGGCGACCTGCTGCCCGTGAGCTCCCCGGCCCTGCGCCTCACCGTGGGCCTCGCCGAGTACTCCGACGGCCTCGTCGAGGTACGCCAGGTCGCCGGACGCCTCGGACAGGGAGACCAGCGCCTCACCGAGGAGGGCGACGGCCTCCTGGTCCCGCTCGGGAGCCGGCCGCGCGTCGCGCACGCCGCGCAGCAGTGCGACGGCGCGCCGCACGTGGGCGACGCGGCCGGTGGCCTGGTACAGCAACCGGAGCAGCTCGGCCAGGGTGGTGGTCGCGCGGACCACCCGCTCACCGGTGGCATCACGGAGTACGGCTTCCGTCGTGGCGACGGCGATGTCCAGGTGCGTCCGGTCCCCGGTGCGTTCGTACAGGCGTCGCCGCAGATCGGCGGAAGCGCCCACCAGCTCCGGTACGGTGCCGGCCACGCCGTCGCCCTCCAGCAGTTCGGCGATCCGGACGGCCTGCCGGGCATGCGCGCCCCCGGGACCGGGGTGGAGCGAGGCGTCGGTGAGCAGCAGACCGAGCATATGGGCGAGCACCAGGTGCCGGGCCGTGCCGGACGGCGCCAGGTCCAGTGCCTCGGAGAGCAGGGGCACGGCCTCGGCCAGCCCGGCTTCGTCGTTGCAGTCGATCAGCAGCCGGGCCAGGTCGTGCAGCACCCCGAGGCGCTGGCCACCGATGTCGCCGCGGAGCAGGTCGCGCCCCAGCGCGGCGGCCCGGTCAGCCGATTCGCGCGCCTCCGTCGCCTCGAAATCGCGGTGGAGCAGTCCCATCAGCCGAAGGCGCGCCGCCAGAAGGTCCGGGGCCGCGGGCTCGCCCAGCCGCTCCAGCGCGTCGACCGCCGACTGAGCGAGCCCGATCGCCCGGGTCAGCTCCCGGTGCCCGTCCGGGGCCGTACGGGCTCGTACGGCCATGGCCTCGGCCAGGCAGCTGCGGTAGACGGCCGACGCGGCGGGGTCCGTGGTGGCCTCCGCGACGGGTTCGAGCAGCCGCACCGCCTCGTCCGCCTCGTCGGCCGTCGGGGAGTGCAGCAACAGCATGCTCGCAAGGACGTAGGAGAGCTCCGGTGCTTGTTCGGGCGGGGCAGTGGCGACGGCGGCGCGCATCCCGTCGACCAGCAGGCCGAGCCGGGCGGTGTGTTGGGGCAGCCCGCTCGCGGTCACGGCCTCGGTCATCAGGGGCAGCGCCCACGCGGTGAACACGGGCGGCAGCCGCGGCCAGCTCGGATGCGTCAGGAGCAGGTCCGCGGTGCGGGCCGCGTCCTCGGCCCGGGTGCCGACCGTGCGGTGCAGGTGGACGTAGTCCCGCAGCCGCATCGCCAGCACGGCGATGTCGTCGTCGACCACCCCGCGGTAGCCGCTCAGTTCCGCGAACGCCGGGAGGGTGCCCAGCTCACGGACCAGCTGCACGGCGCGCAGGGTCGCCTTCAGCCCTTCGAGCGACTCCTCCGGAGCCTCGGCCTCGAAGCGCCGGACCAGCTGGGCCAGCTCCGCGGAAGCCGCGGCGAGGGCGTCGGGTTCGGCCAGGACGAGGTCCAGCATGTCGGACCAGGTGGGCGCGCTGAGCAACTGGGCCGCCAGTTCGCGGGCCCGGGCGCCGGGGCCGGCCGCGGAGTCGGTCGGCACCCCGTGGGGTTCGGCGAGCCGGCGGCGGGCGGGCTCGGCGATCTCCGGCGGCCCGTCCAGGCACTGCTCCCACTGCCGGCGGGCCTCCTCGAACCGGTGCAGGGCGTCGAGCACCACTCCCAGGTCGAAGCGCGCCCGGTACGAGTGGAAGGGGTGGCGGAGTGCGACGGCCCGGCGCAGCACCGCTTCGGATTCCGCCGTCCGCGCCTCCCGGAAGAGCAGTTCGCCGATGTTGGTGAGTGCCCGGGCGTGCTGTTCGACGTCCGGGCCCTCCGCCGCCGCGTGGTAGGCGGCCAGCGCCTCCTCGGTCCGGCCCAGCCGCGCCAGAAGCAGCCCCAGGTTGACCGCGGCCTCGCCGGCGCCCGGGGTGTCCCCGTCGGCGGCCGTCCCGTACGCCGCGATCGCCTCCTCCGCCCTCGCGGACCCGGCGTCCGTCACCGCGGAACTCAGCAGGTTGCCGAGGCTGTTGGCGGCCGCCGCGCGGACCTCCCCGTCGCCGTCCGCCATGGCCCGCCGAAACGCCCGCTCGGCGCCGGCCGCGTCGCCGAGCCGCCCCAGTAACAAGCCGAGCCGGTACGCCGACGGGCCGACGTGCGGGCCCTCGGTCCGGCACGCCCCGGCGAGAATCCGGGCCGCGCGGTCCGGCTCCCGTTCGGCGAGCAGGCGCGCGGCCTCCATGGCGGCCCACCGGGAGTCCTGGGTGCCGGCTTCCATCGCCCTCTCGTACGCCGTCAGCGCCGCCTTCTCATCGTCCGGTTCGTGGGCGATCCCGAGCCACAGGTCCGCGGCGGCCCGCTCCGCGCCGTCTCCCGCCTCCCGCGCCCTGGTCAGCGCGGCCACGGCCGCAGCGGCCTCACCGCGTGTCAGCCGCAGCACGCCGAGGTTGAACCACTGACCCGGCGTGAGGCCGCCCACGCCGTCGGCGGTACGCCGTGCGCCCGCGAGCAGCAGAGCGGCGTCCATGTCGTAGCTGTCGAGGAGTGCGGTGTTGGCCGCGATGAACTCCCTGACGCCGTCGCGCCCCCGGTTCAGGAGACGCGCCAAGTGCGGTGCCACCGCCTCCGGTTCGTAGCGCACCTTCCCCGATCCGGACGGCCATGTCACGGGTAGTGTCCCTTCCCTGCGTCCGATGCTCCCGCACCATTGTCGTCCGGGCGCTCCGGCGGCGTCGGCCTTCCGGCGTTCCCGGCCGTCGTCCGCCGCACGGGGGCGTGTTCGTACCGAAGGGGAAGCAGCGATGAACCAACTCCTCATCACCGCGAGGACGGTGCGCGGGTACCTCACCGAACTGCTCGGCCCGGCGGAGGGGGCGAGGATCGACGCCCTGCTGGCCGACGCCCTGGCGCGCGCGGCGGCCGGGGAGGACGTCGGGGAGGAGGTGGCCGCCGTGCTGGGGCAGCGGCCCGATGTGCTCAGCCTGGCCACGTCGATCCTCGCGGACCCGGACCACCGGCCGCCCCAGGTCCGGGCGGCGTGGCTCAGCGGTGACGGCGAACCGGTCGACGCGCATCGCTTTGTCTGCGCCGAAGGCGACTACATCTGGTACCGGTTGGACATCGGGCAGCGCGTTCCCCGGTGCCCGACGCACGGATCGGTGCTGCTCGCGGACGGCGGGGCGCCGTGATCGGCAAGTTCTGGGAGTCGGTCGGCGGGAAGCTGGCCGAGCGGTGGGCGGCTGCGGCCGGGCCCGCCCTGGTGTTCTGGACGGGCGGCCTCCTGGCCTGGACGTACGGCCATGGCGGCTGGAGCGCGCTCGGCGGCCTCGGCACGTGGCTGCAGGGCCGGACCGCCGCCGTGCAGGTGGTGGTCCTGGTCGGGCTGCTCATCGGCGTGATGGCGTCCGGGATGGCCGTCAAGGCGGCCGCCGGGAGCGCGCTGCGGGTGCTGGAGGGCTACGTGCCGCGCCGGCTCGCCCCGCTGCGCCGCGCGCTGGTGCGCCGGGTGGCACGTGCCGCGGACCGCCGGAACGCCCAGTTGCAGGCGCTGGCCCCCGCCGTCCTGGAGGGCAGGGCCACGGCGGAGGAGCAGACGCGTTTCCAGCAGCTCGACCGTGCGCGGCGGCGGGTGCCGAGCAGCCCGGAGCGGCTGATGCCGACCAGGGTGGGCAACGTCCTCCGCGCGGCGGAGAGCCGGCCGGTGGACAAGTACGGTCTGGACCCGGTGGCCGTCTGGCCCCACCTCTGGCTGCTGCTGCCGGAGCACGTGCGTACGGAACTGCTGGCGGCACGGGCGGCCGTGGACGGTGCGGTGATGGGCCTGCTGTGGGCTCTGCTGTCGGCCGGTTTCACCGTGTGGACGTGGTGGGCGCTGCCGGTCGGGCTCGGCACGGCCGCGCTCGCCCTGCTGGTCTGGCTGCCCGCCCGCGCCGCGACCTTCGCCGACCTGTTCGAAGCGGCCTTCGACCTGCACCGGCTGGACCTCTACCGCCAGCTGCGCCGGCCGTTGCCTTCGGGTCCCGGGGACGAGGTCGCGGCCGGCCGGCGGCTGACCCGTTACCTGGTACGCGGTGCCTCGGCCGGAGAACCGGCGTTCGTGCCGGCCGAGGCGCCCTGAGAGCCGGTCAGATGAGCCCCTGGGCCAGCATCGCGTCGGCGACCAGTTCGAAGCCGGCGATGTTGGCGCCGACGACGTAGTTGCCGGGGCTGCCGTACTTCTCGGCGGTGGTGTAGCAGGAGTCGTGGATGTGGCGCATGATCTCCGCGAGGCGCTGCTCGGTGTGGGCGAAGGTCCAGGAGTCGCGCGAGGCGTTCTGCTGCATCTCCAGGGCGCTGGTGGCCACGCCGCCCGCGTTGGCCGCCTTGCCGGGGGCGAAGGCCACACCGGCGTCCTGGAAGACGCGGACGGCCTCCGGGATGGTGGGCATGTTGGCGCCCTCGGCGACCGCCTTGACGCCGTTGCGGACGAGGGCGAGCGCGTCGGCCTCGTGCAGCTCGTTCTGGGTGGCGCAGGGCAGGGCCACGTCCACGGGGACGTTCCAGACGCCGGTGCCCTCGACGTACTTCACGTGGGCGCCGCGCCGCTCGGCGTACTCGGAGATGCGGCCGCGGCCGCGCTCCTTGATCTCCTTGAGCAGGTCGAGGTCGATGCCCTTGTCGTCCACGACGTAGCCGCCGGAGTCCGACGCGGTGACGACGGTCGCGCCGAGCTGCTGGGCCTTCTCGATGGCGTAGATCGCGACGTTGCCGGAGCCGGAGACGGAGATGCGCTGGCCGTCCAGGGACTCGCCCCGGCTGCGCAGCATCTCGGCGGTGAACATGACGCAGCCGTAGCCGGTCGCCTCGGTGCGGACGAGGGCGCCGCCCCAGCCGAGGCCCTTGCCGGTGAGGACGCCGGACTCGTGGCGGTTGGTGATCCGCTTGTACTGGCCGAAGAGGTAGCCGATCTCGCGGCCGCCGACCCCGATGTCACCGGCGGGCACGTCGGTGTATTCGCCGACGTGGCGGTGGAGCTCGGTCATGAAGGACTGGCAGAACCGCATGATCTCGGCGTCGGAGCGGCCCTTCGGGTCGAAGTCCGCGCCGCCCTTGCCGCCGCCGATGGGCATGCCGGTGAGGGCGTTCTTGAAGATCTGCTCGAAGCCGAGGAACTTCACGATGCCGAGGTTGACCGAGGGGTGGAAGCGCAGTCCGCCCTTGTACGGGCCGAGCAGGCTGGAGAACTCGACGCGGAAGCCGCGGTTGACGTGGATGTCGCCCGAGTCGTCCGACCACGGCACGCGGAAGATGAGCTGCCGCTCCGGCTCGCATATGCGCTCGATGACCCGGGCGTCCACGAACTCCGGCCGCTTGGCCAGCACGGGGCCGAGGGTCTCCAGGACCTCCCGGACCGCCTGGTGGAATTCCTTCTCGCCCTGGTTGCGGCGCAGGACCTCGGCGTACAACGGCTCGATGATGCGGTTCTCGGCGGCGTGCGAGGTGGCGGAGTCAGGGGTGACCGGCATCTGATCAAGACCTTCCATGGGTCGGCTCATACGCGGGGGCGCCCCCGTCCCGGGGGGCGCCAGGTCCCCCTCCCCATTGAGGGTGTCGCCGGAACATCGCGCGTACCGCTCGCGAGCGCGGCGTGACAGGACCGTCGTGGCGTATCGATTCTCCCAGTGGCCCGGTGCCCCGGCCCGTGGCAGCCACCTGCCGATCGGGCGCCCAGAGGCCCCGGACCTGGGCCAACGGCCTTGTGGGAGGCCGGTTCCGGGCACGATTGGCCGGGTCGGGGCCGCGACCGGACCACCGCCGAAGTGGTGAATCTCACAGCCGCGCCGCCTCGACGGTGAGGATTCGGAAATCCAGGCGTTACGCCGGTGGAGTGGCGCCCCGCAGCGCCGCCGCGGTGGCCCTCGGGTCGTAGTCCGGGGCGACGCCCTCCACGAGCACCACGTCGCCCGCCATGTTCCGCGCCCGCAGCGGCACCAGCTCCTGGTAGGCCGGGGAGGCATACCAGGCGCGCGCCTCCTCGATGGTGGGGAAGCCGACCACGACCACCGCGCCCGGCCACGCGCCCTCGATCACCTCGACCGGCGCGTTGTGGACCAGGAAGCGCCCGCCGTACGGGTCCAGCGTCGCCTGGATGCGTTCGATGTAGTCGATGACCTCCGCGTTGGGACGGCCCTCGGGGTACAGGTGCGCGATGGCGTAAGCGGTCATGGTGGGCCCTCCGGTGCGTGCGGTCGTCGGTTCGGCTGATGGAGTCCATGCTGCCGAGGGCACCGGAGGGCGTCGATTACCCCTGAGGTCATGCGGTCAGGCGGGGGCGTTCTCCGTGATGGTGACCTTGCCCTTGCGGATGGTGGCCAGGCGCGGGGCGCGGCGGGCGATGGAGCTGTCGTGGGTGACCATGACGAAGGTGAGCCCGTGCTCCTTCCACAGGGTCTCCAGGACCTCCATGATCTCGTCGCGCATGGACTCGTCCAGGTTGCCGGTGGGCTCGTCCGCGAGCAGCACCTTGGGCCGCTTGACGAGGGCCCGGGCGATGGCGACGCGCTGTTGCTGGCCGCCGGACATCTCGCCGGGCACGTGGCCCAGGCGCTCGCCGAGCCCGACGGACTCCAGTGCCTCGGCCGCCCTTCCGCGCCGCTCCGACGCCTTGACGCCGAGGGGGACGAGGGCCGTCTCGACGTTCTCCTGGGCGGTGAGTGTCGGGATGAGGTTGAAGCTCTGGAAGACGAAGCCGATGTTCTCGGCGCGCACCTTGGTGAGCTTGGCCTCGCTGAGCCTGGCCAGGTCCATCCCGTCGAGCTCGATGCTCCCGGCGGTGGGCCGGTCCAGGCCGCCGAGCATCTGGAGCAGGGTGGACTTGCCGCCGCCGGTGGGCCCCTGGATGACCAGGCGGCCGCCGTCCTCGATGGTGAGGTCGACGCCGTCGAGGGCGCGCACGGTGGACTTGCCGCGCTGGTACTGCTTGGTGACGCCTTGAAGGGTGTACATGGGTGGTCTCCTGACGGGGTGTGGGGTCCGGGCTGCTATTCGACGCGGCGGAGCGCGTCCGCCGGGCGCAGCCGGGAAGCGCGCCAGCCGCCGAAGGCGCCCGCGATCAGCCCGCCCGCCACGGCCAGGGCGACGGCGGTGAGGATGACGGAGAGGGAGACGGGCGCGGTGAGCGCGATGTCGAGGGCCTTGGACGCGCTCTGCCGGGCGAAGCCGGGCCCGCCGCCGCCCATCATGCCGCCGCGCGCCCCGCCGCCGGAGGAGCCGAGCTCGGCGGTGAGCGTGGGGCTGACGGCGGTGACCGCGTAGGCGCCGGCCAGGCCGACGGCGATGCCGAGCACGCCGCCGATGAGGCCGTTGACCAGGGCCTCGCCGACGACCTGGCGGGTGACCCGGCCGCTCTTCCAGCCGAGGGCCTTCAGCGTGCCGAATTCGCGCACCCGGCGGCTGACGGCGGACGAGGTGAGGAGCCCGGCGACGAGGAACGCGGCGACCAGGACGGCGATGGACAGCCACTTGCCGACGCCGGCGGCCAGGTCGGACGCGGTGGACAGGGAGCCGGAGACGGTGTCCGCGAGGTCGGCGGAGGTGGTGACGGTGGTGCCGGAGATGTTCTTCTGGATGGCCGACTTGACGCCGTCGATCTTCTGCGAGTCCGCGGCCTTCACGTAGACCGTGGTGACCTTGTCCTTCGAGTCGGAGAGCGTCTGCGCCTGCTTGAGCGGGATGTAGACGTTGGCGGCTGCGTCGCCGCTGTCGGCCGTCGAGACGCCGATGATCGTGAACTTCGTGCCGTGGACGGTCAGGGTCTTGCCGGTGGCGAGGCTCTTCTCCTTGGCGTACGCGGAGTCGACGACGGCCACCTTCGCGTTGGTCTCGGTCGTCTTGAACGTGCGGCCGGAGGTGATCTTCGAGGAGGTGAGCGGGCCGAGGTCCTGCTGGGTGACGTCGGTGCCGTACACCGTGTAGGAGTTGACGTCGAAGGAGGCGCCGCCGCCCTTGACCTCGCCCTGCGGCATGCCGCTGCCGCCGCCGGGCCCGCGTCCGGTGCCGCCCTGGCCCGTACCGCCCTCCTGCTTGAACTCGCCGCGCTTGAACTGGCCGTCCACCTTCATGACGGACAGGCTCAGCCCGCCGACCGCACCGGCGACGCCGTCCTGCTCGCCGACCTTCGTGACGGTGGAGGAGGCCAGGGTCTGGAAGCCCTGGACCATGACCCGGTCCGTGCTCTGGGTCGCGTCGTCGTCGCTGTCCCTGGCGTCGAACTCGAACTTGGGGCGGCCGGTGGAGCCGGACTTGGGCGCGGTGGCCGCCTTGGTGACGGTCATGTCCGTGCCGAGCCCGTACAGCGATTCGAGGACCTTGTCCTGGGCCTTGCTCATGCCCGAGGAGACGGAGCTGACGACGATGACCAGCGCAATCCCGAGGGCGAGCCCGGAGGCGACGACGAGCGCCGCCTTTCTGCGGCGGCGCAGCTCGCGCCGGAGGTAGGTGAAGAACATGGCGCGAGGCTAGGAACGGCTCGTGATGGTGGGTTAAGGCCGCCATGAGAGCCGGATGAGAACAGTGTGTACGCCGAAGGCGGCGGCACCGGGTGGGGTGCCGCCGCCTTCGGCGTACGGGGTGGGGTTCGGCCGGGAGCGGACCGGTCAGGCGGTGGAGCCCGCCGTCCACTCGGCCCAGCTGAGGTTCCAGCCGTTCAGGCCGTTGGAGGGCTGGATCGTCTTGTCCGGGGAGTTCTTGACGATGACGACGTCACCGATCAGGGAGTTGTTGTAGAACCACGCGGCGGGCTGTTCGGCGTCACCGGCGCCCTTGACGTCCTGGAGGCCGACGCAGCCGTGGCTGGTGTTGACCTTGCCGAAGATGCCCTTGCCCCAGTAGTTGCCGTGGATGAAGGTGCCCGACGTGGACAGCCGCATGGCGTGCGGCACGTCCTTGATGTCGTACTCGCCCTTGCCGTCGTCGTCCGTGAAGCCGACGGTGGCACCGTTCATCCGGGTCTCCTTGTACTTCTCGGAGATCACCATCTGACCGTTGTACGTGGGGTTGTCGGGCCCGCCCGCGGAGATCGGGATGGTCTTGATGGTCTTGCCGTCCCGGGTGACGGTCATCATGTGCGTCTTGGCGTCCACCGTGGAGACCTGGGCGCGGCCGATCTTGAAGGTGACCGTCTTCTGCTGGACGCCGTAGACGCCGTCCGAGCCCTCGACGCCGTCCAGGGACAGCTTCAGGGTGACGGTCGAACCGGCCTGCCAGTAGTTCTCGGGGCGCAGGTCGAGGCGCTGGTTGTTGAACCAGTGGCCGACGACCTCCTGGCCGCTGCTGGAGGTCACCTTGATGCCGTCCTGGACGGCCTTGGTGTCGGTGATCGGCTTGTTGAAGTTGATGGAGACGGGCATGCCGACGCCGACGGTGGAGCCGTCCTCGGGGGTGAAGTTCCCGATGAAGCTCTTGTCCGGCGAGACGGTGGTGAAGGAGGAGTTCTCGTGCGCCTCGCGGCCCTTGGCGTCCTTCGCCGTGGCGCTGACCTTGTAGGTGGTCGAGCGCTCCAGCTGGGCGTCCGGCTGCCAGCTCGTGCCGTCGGCGGCGAGGGTGCCCTGGACGCTCTTGCCGTCCGCGCTGGTCATCGTGACCTCGGTCAGCTTGCCCTTGGCGACGGTGACCTTGGCGGCGTTGTTGATGCTCGCGTTGGTCGCGCCGTTCTTGGGCGCGATCGTTATCTGCGCCTCGGAGGTCTCCTGGGCCGCCGCCTTGTCGACGTCGGCCGCCTGGGACTTCGAGCTCTCGGGGCTGGGCCCGGCCTTGTCCCCGCCGTCGTCACAGGCGGAAAGCACCAGTACGCCGCCGAGCAGTGCGGACGCGGCCATCAGGCCCTTGCGCCGCTTGCTGTCCGTCATCACACGCTTCTCCATCGTTGCCGAAATCCCCAAAAACCCCGAACAAGGCCGCCCAACGGCGAAACCCCGTCAATGTTCCAAGAACCCCTTGTACGGGATCCCCGTTCCACGTGCGCCGAATGTGTGGGGAACACCACTCTTCGACGCCGTGCCGGGGGCGGTGGTTCCCGCGTCCGCGACACGGACCGGCTCCGGTCCGCCACGAGCGGGCAGGGCCTGCGTTCCCGCAGGTCGGGCCCGCCGCTCCGGGCCGCCGCAGCCGTCGCCCTCCCTCCCATTGTGCGGGACGCCAGGGGCTCGCCCCGTCGTGCACGCCTTCCCCGGCGGCCCCGCCGCCATGCGTTCGGCGGGGCCCTGGCGTGATCCGGACGGCAGCCCTAGCATCGGGACGAGCCGGACGTCCGGCCGTCGCAAGGGGGACCGATTCCGTGGCCATCGCCCGCCGCCCGCTCCTGACCGCCGCCGCCGCGGGGGCGCTGCTGTGCGCCCTGTGGTTCGTCCCGTCGGCCAACGCCACGGGCGATACGGGGGCCGCGCCCGGCACGGCGGCGACGACGGGCGCCGACGCGGATTCGGGCGCGCTCCCCGAGATCGGGCTCAGGCCAGCGGACCGGTGACCGGTTCGACCGCGGAGACCAGGCCACCCGCCCGCACGAAGGCGTCGGCCGCGGCCAGGTCCGGCGACAGGAAGCGGTCGGGACCGGGGCCCTCGACACCGGCGGCCCGGAGCGCCTCGATGACGGCGCGCGTGGCGGGGGCCGGGGTCAGCCCCTGCTGGGCGCGCAGCTCGACCGCGCGGGTCGCCGCGTAGAGCTCGACGGCGACGATCCGGGCGAGGTTGCCGACGGCGGTACGCAGCTTGCGCGCGGCGGACCAGCCCATGGAGACGTGGTCCTCCTGCATGGCGGAGGACGGGATGGAGTCGGCGGAGGCCGGGACGGCGAGCCGCTTCATCTCGCTGACCAGGGCGGCCTGGGTGTACTGGGCGATCATCAGCCCCGAGTCCACACCCGCGTCGTCGGCCAGGAACGGCGGCAGCCCGTGCGAACGGTTCTTGTCGAGGAGCCGGTCGGTCCGGCGCTCGGTGATCGACCCCAGGTCCGCGGCGGCGATGGCCAGGAAGTCCAGGACGTACGCGACGGGCGCCCCGTGGAAGTTGCCGTTCGACTCCACCCGCCCGTCGGGAAGCACCACCGGGTTGTCCACGGCGGACGCCAGCTCGCGGTCGGCGACGGTCGCGGCGTACGCGAGGGTGTCCCGGCCCGCCCCGTTCACCTGCGGCGCGCACCGCACCGAGTAGGCGTCCTGGACGCGCGGCGCGTCGTCCTGGTGATGACCGGTGAGGCCCGACCCGGCGAGCACCCGCAGCATGTTGTCCGCGCTGGCGCCCTGGCCGGGGTGCGGGCGGATGGCGTGCAGCTCGGGGGCGAGGACCTTGTCCGTGCCGAGCAGGGCCTCCAGGGAGAGGGCGGCTGTGATGTCGGCCGAGGTGTAGAGCGTCCGCAGGTCGGCGAGGGCCATGATCAGCATGCCGAGCATGCCGTCGGTGCCGTTGAGGAGGGCCAGGCCCTCCTTCTCGCGCAGCTCGACCGGGGCGATGCCGTGCGCGGCGAGCAGTTCGCCGGCCGGGCGGACGGTGCCGTCGGGGCCCTCCGCGTCGCCCTCGCCCATCAGGGTCAGCGCGCAGTGCGACAGGGGCGCCAGGTCGCCGGAGCAGCCGAGCGATCCGTACTCGTGGACGACGGGGGTGATCCCGGCGTTCAGCACGTCGGCCATGGTCTGCGCGACCTCGGGGCGGACACCGGTGTGGCCGGAGGCGACCGTCTTCAGCCGGAGGAACATCAGCGCCCGGACGACCTCGCGCTCGACGCGCGGGCCCATGCCGGCGGCGTGCGAGCGGACGATGTTGCGCTGGAGCTGCGCGCGCAGCTCGGGGCTGATGTGGCGGCTGGCCAGGGCGCCGAAGCCGGTCGAGACGCCGTAGACCGGCTCGGGCTTGGCGGCGAGCGCGTCCACGATCTCGCGGGCGGCGGCCAGCGCGGCCACCGCGTCGGCGGAGAGCTCGACACGGGCGTTGCCGCGGGCCACGGCGATGACGTCCTGAGCGGTGGTGCCGGACGTCCCCACCACGACTGTATGCATATCCATATTCAGCAGCGTACGGATTGAAACCCGCCATGTCACCAGTGGTCGGCGGGTTGACCCCTTACGCCGGTGCCGACGCGCGCACCGGGCGTACGGGTCACGCCTCCGGCGGGTTGCCGCGCAGGTGGCGGCGGTCGTGCGGGGACTTCGGCGGGGCGTCGGCCAGCCGGATGACCTCGTCGTCCCGCCCCGCCACCACCGGGCGCGCCGCGCGGGCCGCCTTCGCCCGGTACTGCGCCGCGTCCGCCAGCCGGAACAGCCGCCGGGCCGAGACCACGGGCCCGACCTCGTCGCCGGTGGACGCGATCCCGCAGGCGACCCCGTTGCCGAATTCCAGCCCGGCCGCCCGCTCGCACAGCTCGGTGGCCACGGCGACCACCTCGTCCGCCCCGGGGCCCACCGCCAGCAGGCAGAACTCGTCGCCGCCCAGCCGGGCCGCCAGCGCGCCGGGCAGTATGGCCCCGCACCGGGACAGCACGGAGCCGAAACGTTCCAGCAGCCGGTCGCCCACCGCGTGGCCATGGGTGTCGTTGACCCCCTTCAGCCCGTTCAGGTCGCAGACGACCAGGCTGACCACCGCACCCTCCGCCCGGTGCGCCTCCAGCGCCTCGTCCAGCCGCACGTCGACGGCCCTGCGGTTGGCGAGGCCGGTCAGCGGGTCCGTGAAGGCCAGCTTGCGGACCTCCTCCAGGCGCTCGGTCTGGGCGAGCCCGGCGGCCACCACGGCGGCCAGCACCGTCGCGAAGTCGGCGTCCGCGCGCCCGAAGACCGGTTCGCCCACCGGCCGCGCCACGTACAGCTCGCCCCAAGCCCGCCCGTGCAGCACGATCGGCGCGACCACGCAGCACCCCCGCCCGCGACGGCGCAGCGCCGCAACCCGCTGGTGGCAGTAGCCGGGTCCGTATCCGTGCGCACCGGCCGCGGGCTCCCGGCCCGGACCGCCGTCCACCGGGCCCTCGGCGGTCTCCACCCAGGCGTCCGGCTCACCGCCCCCGGCCCACCGCTCGTGCAAGAATTCGGTGATCTCCGGGAACCGGTGGACCGGGTAGACCTCCTCGTCGGGGAACTCCTCCTCGCCCTCGGCCCGCTCACCCGCGTTGACCAGGACCCTCAGCCTGCCCCGGTCGCGCTCCCAGACCGAGAGCGCGGCGAAGCTGCCGCCCAGCGCCTGGCAGGCCCCCAGGGCGGCGGCTCGCCAGCACTCCCGGGGCGTCTGCGCCGCGGCCATCGTCTGCGCCAGCGAGACCACGGCGCGCAGTCGTGCGTCGTCACCACCCATTGCGCCAGTTTAGGGCGATATGGCCTCGACGATCACTCGGCGACTCCGGAGCGTGACCGGCCGGGCGGGAAACGGACACCCAGGGTCACTCCCCCGGCCAGTTCGCCTTCCGCTTCTCGTTGAACGCGGCCACGCCCTCCGCCCGGTCCCCGGAGAAGGCCACCGACCGCCACGCGGAGTCCTCGACCTCGAGCCCGGCCCGCAGGTCGAGCCCGTGCCCGAGCCGCAGCGCCCGCTTGGCCGCCCGCAGCCCGACCGGCGAGTGGGCGGCGATCCGGCCGGCCAGGGCCAGCGCCTCGGCCCGGTCCTCGCCCTCCGCCACCAGCTCGTCCACCAGGCCCAGCTCCCGGGCCTCGGGACCGTGCACCCGACGGGCGCTGAAGATCAGCTCGGCGGCGCGCGCGGCTCCGACCCGGCGCGGCAGCAGCTGGGTGCCGCCGCCGCCCGGGATGACGCCGACGGACACCTCGGGCAGGCCCACCAGGGCGGTCGGGTCGGCGACGATCAGGTCGCAGGACAGGGCCAGCTCGAAGCCGCCGCCCAGCGCGAAGCCGTGCACGGCGGCGATCGTCGGCATGGGCAGCTCCAGCACGCCGGTGTAGGCGGCGCGCGCGGTGGGCCGCTGGCGCACCAGGTCGGCGTCGGAGAAGGAGTTGCGCTCCTTGAGGTCCGCGCCCACGCAGAACGCCCGCTCATGACTGGAGGTCAGGACGGTGACGCGCACGTCACGGTCGGCGGCGAGCGCGTCGCAGGCGGCGGCGATCGAGCGGGCCATGTCCGTGGACACCGCGTTCATGGCCTTCGGCCGGTCGAGAACCAGCTCGGCGACGTGCTCCAGGCCCTCGTGGGCCCGGACGACGACGAACTCCCCGTACCGCTGCTCGGACGTGACGGTCATGGCTGCACCCCTGTCGGTTAACGAGCGTTACCGAAGGGATCCTAGAGCTCACCCCCGAAAGGGTGTGCGGAACGGATTCAGGACGTGCCGCGCCGGGCCAGCAGCCAGGGCTCGACCACGCCGAGCCCGCGGACCGGGCGCTGCCACATGGGCTGGAGACCGAAACGGTATTTCGGCACGGGGACCACCTCCGCGTCCGGGCCCTCCTTGGCCCGCTCGGCCGCCGCCGCGGCCTCCTCGGCCGCCCGCGCCTCGGAGACCGGGGCGTCGCCCGTACGCGTCAGCTCCTCGGCGAACGCCCCGTCGACCAGCACCGCGTCCTTGGGCGCTATCGAGGTGAGCCGGCTGGCCAGGTTCACCGTGGTGCCGAAGACATCGCCCATCCGGGTGGTGACCGTGCCGAAGGCGATGCCGACCCGGAGCGCCGGCATCGTCTCGTCCACGGTCATCGCCTCGACCAGGCGCAGCGCGATCTCGGCCGCGGTGCCCGCGTCGTCGGCGGCGAACAGGACCTCGTCGCCGAGGGTCTTGATGAGCCGGCCGCCGTGCGCCGCGACCAGGTCGGCGCAGGTGGTCTCGAAGGACTCGACCAGCTCGCCGAGCTCCTCCTCCTCCAGACGGCGGGTGAGCCGGGTGAAGCCGACGAGGTCCGCGAAGCCCACGGCCAGGCGCCGGTCGACCATCTCGTCGTCGTCCGCCGCCTGCACGACCCGGCCCGTGGCGGCGGCGAGCTGGCGCCGCCACACGTAGACCAGGAACTCCTCCAGCTCGGGCAGCAGCAGTTCGACCAGGGGGTACGTGACCTCGGTGCGGGTCATGCCGGGTTCGGGGGGCTCGGTCAGGCCCTCCAGGAAGGAGTCGATCTGCCATTCGGCCAGCCGGGCGGTGGTCTGCCCGGTCGACCGGGCGACCTGGATGGCCATCGGCTCGCTGAGCAGCCCGGCCTCCACGAGACCGGAGAGCCGCCGCAGGGCCAGCACGTCGGCCTCGGTGAGCGCCTTGGCCTGGCCGATGTCCGCGAAGCCCATGGCCCGCCAGAAGCGGGAGGCCAGGTCCATGGAGACGCCGGCCGTGCGGGCCGCCTGGAACGGCGTGTAGCGGCGGTCGGCGCCCAGGATCAGCTGTTCCAGCCGGATCGCGAGGGGGTCGTCGGTCGGCTCGGCCGTGTGGTCGACTTCGTGGTGCGGTGTGGAGTGCACCGAGGGGTCCGGTGACTGCTGCGCGCCATCGCCGGAGGTCGTGTCGTCGACGGTCACCAGCCGCCTCCTGCCCGTTCCCTGCGCACTGCCCTGCCGATCTGTCCGTCGGTGGATCACCTCAACGATACGGCAGGTGTGCCCTACCTCACGTCCTCAGGGCACGAGCCCGGGGCGCTCCCGGTTCAGGTCAGGCCGCCCGCCACGCCCCGCAGGTGCACGATGTCGCCCGCGGACACCGGTTCGCGCAGCCCGCCGCCGGTGGCCAGGACGAGCCGGCCGTCCCCGTCGACGGCGACGGCCTCCCCGGTGAGCGTGCGGTCGCCGGGGAGCTGGGCCCGTACGGTCTTGCCGAGGGTCGCGCAGCCCGCCGCGTACGCCTCCTGCACCCCGCTCGCCCCGGCGTCGCCGTCCGCGTCGCGCCAGAGCCCGTACCAGTGCTCCAGCGAGCGCAGGACGCCCCGCAGCAGCGTCTCTCGGTCGGTGGAGACCGCACCGGCCAGGGCGAGCGAGGCGGCGGTGGGGGCGGGGAGCTCGTCGGCGCGCAGGGAGACGTTGAGGCCGATGCCGATGACGACGCCGTCGCCGGCCCGCTCGGCGAGGATTCCGCCGGTCTTGCGCTCCTCCCCCTCGACCGTGACGAGCAGGTCGTTGGGCCACTTCAGGGCCATGTCGACGCCCGCCGCGCGCGCGAGGCCGGTCGCGGCGGCGACGCCGGTGAGCAGCGGCAGCCAGCCCCAGCGCTCGGCGGGCACGTCCCCGGGCGTCAGGTAGACGGAGAAGAACAGACCGGAGCGGGCCGGGGCGGTCCAGGTGCGCTCCAGGCGCCCGCGCCCGGCGGTCTGCTCCTCGGCGACGAGGACCGTGCCCTCGCTCAGGCCCGCGGCGCGCGCGGCGAGATCGGTGTTGGTGGAGCCGGTGGACCCGACGACGTCGAGGGCGGTCCACAGGGAGCCCTCCCGCAGCAGTCCGCGGCGCAGCGCGGGGACGTTGAGGGGCGGCCGGTCCAGGTCCGACCAACGGCTCTGTGGCGCATCCGAAGGTGTCATGCAAGCCACCCTAGGTGTGTCAAAGGACGCACTGCCGAACCGTATCCGCGCCGATACGCTACGGCTCAGTAGCTGTTCGTTCAGCAGCCAAGTCGTCCCCGTGACCAGGCAGGGAGCCGCCACCCGATGTCCGAGCCGGAAGAGACCGACATCCACACGACCGCGGGCAAGCTCGCGGACCTGCAGCGCCGTATCGAGGAGGCGACCCACGCCGGGTCGGCGCGCGCGGTGGAGAAGCAGCACGCGAAGGGCAAGCTGACGGCGCGCGAGCGCGTCGAGCTGCTGCTCGACGAGGGTTCCTTCGTGGAGCTCGACGAGTTCGCCCGGCACCGCTCGACCAACTTCGGCATCGAGAAGAACCGGCCGTACGGGGACGGCGTCGTCACCGGCTACGGCACGGTCGACGGCCGTCCCGTCTGCGTGTACTCGCAGGACTTCACCATCTTCGGCGGCTCGCTGGGCGAGGTCTACGGTGAGAAGATCGTCAAGGTGATGGACTTCGCGCTGAAGACCGGCTGCCCGGTCATCGGCATCAACGACGGCGGCGGGGCGCGCATCCAGGAGGGCGTCGCGGCGCTGGGGCTGTTCGCGGAGATCTTCCGGCGCAATGTGCACGCCTCGGGCGTCGTCCCGCAGATCTCGCTGATCGTCGGCCCGTGCGCGGGCGGCGCGGTGTACTCCCCCGCCATCACGGACTTCACGGTGATGGTCGACCAGACCTCGCACATGTTCATCACGGGCCCCGACGTCATCAAGACGGTCACCGGTGAGGACGTCGGCTTCGAGGAGCTGGGCGGCGCCCGTACGCACAACACCACCTCGGGCGTCGCGCACCACATGGCGGGCGACGAGAAGGACGCCATCGAGTACGTCAAGTCGCTGCTGTCCTACCTCCCGTCGAACAACCTCTCCGAGGCCCCGGCCTTCCCGGAGGAGGCGGACCTGGCGGTCAGCGACGAGGACCGCGAGCTGGACACGCTCATCCCGGACTCGGCGAACCAGCCGTACGACATGCACACCGCGATCGAGCACGTGCTGGACGACGGCGAGTTCCTGGAGACCCAGGCCCTGTTCGCGCCGAACATCATCACCGGCTTCGGCCGCGTCGAGGGCTACCCCGTCGGCGTCGTCGCCAACCAGCCGATGCAGTTCGCCGGCTGCCTGGACATCAACGCCAGCGAGAAGGCGGCGCGTTTCGTCCGCACCTGCGACGCGTTCAACGTGCCGGTGCTGACCTTCGTGGACGTGCCGGGCTTCCTGCCGGGCGTCGACCAGGAGTACGGCGGCATCATCCGCCGCGGCGCCAAGCTGATCTACGCGTACGCGGAGGCGACGGTCCCGCTGATCACGGTGATCACGCGCAAGGCGTTCGGCGGCGCGTACGACGTGATGGGCTCCAAGCACCTGGGCGCCGACATCAACCTCGCCTGGCCGACCGCCCAGATCGCCGTCATGGGCGCGCAGGGCGCGGTGAACATCCTGCACCGCCGTACGATCGCCGCCGTCACGGACGCCGACGAGAGGGCGGCCACCCGCGCCGAACTGATCGCGGACTACGAGGACACGCTCCTCAATCCGTACGTGGCGGCCGAACGCGGCTACGTGGATGCGGTGATCATGCCGTCCGACACCCGGGCACACGTGGTCAGGGGCCTGCGCCAGCTCCGGACCAAGCGCGAGGCCCTGCCGCCCAAGAAGCACGGCAACATCCCCCTCTAGAAAGGGTCCTGGCCATGATCAAGGTCGTACGGGGCAACCCGACCCCCGAGGAACTGGCCGCCGCGCTCGCGGTGGTCCGGGCCCGTGCCGCCGCGGTGTCCGAGGTGCCGTCCAACACCCCGGAGCCCCCGGCCGGCTGGTCCCACCCCAGCCGCCTGGCCCGCCGCGGCCGCCACCTGCCGGGCCCGCGCGCCTGGGCCCGCACGTACTGGCCCGCGTAACCGCTGGTGACGCGAGGGGCGGCGGTTGAGTACGCGTACTCAGGCGCCGCCCGAACCCCCCGCAGCAGGATCGACCCATGCTCTGGTCCGACCCCGAGAACAAGCCCCCCAAGGAACTCCGCGACGCGGAAACGATGATGCGCCGCGCAGGCCTGGTCCTGGCCCTGGCGATGGTCGTCGCGATGTTCGTACTGGGCACGCGCTGACTGAAACCAAGCCCCTCCGGCGGCAAAACCAAGTCCCTCCGGCGGCAAAACCAAGCCCCTCCGGCGATTGAGGGGCGGGGGCCCGGGGGCAGCGCCCCCGCAACGGCCCGCGTCCGTACGATGGCGCGCATGACCGCACCCCGCCGCCTCGTCCTCGCCTCCGCCTCCCCCGCCCGCCTCGGCCTGCTCCGCCAAGCCGGCCTCGCCCCGGAAGTCATCGTCAGCGGCGTCGACGAGGACGCCCTCACCGCCCCCACCCCCGCGGATCTCGCGCTCGTCCTGGCCGAGGCCAAGGCGGCCGCCGTCGCCGCGCTCCCCGAGGCCGCCGGGGCCCTGGTCATCGGCTGCGACTCGGTGCTGGAGCTCGACGGACAGGCGCTCGGCAAGCCGGGCGACGCCGAGGAGGCCACCGCCCGCTGGAAGTCGATGCGCGGCCGCGCCGGGGTCCTGCGGACCGGGCACTGCCTGACGGACACCACGACCGGCCGCACCGTCTCGCGGACGGCGTCCACCACGGTGCGCTTCGGGGAGCCGACGGACGCCGAGGTCGCCGCCTACGTCGCCTCCGGCGAACCGCTGCACGTGGCGGGGGCCTTCACCCTGGACGGGCGCTCGGCGCCGTTCGTGGACTCCATCGAGGGCGACCCGGGCAACGTCATCGGGCTCTCGCTGCCCCTGCTGCGCCGCCTGCTGGGCGAGCTGGGCATCCAGGTCACCGACCTCTGGGCCTGAGCGGGATCAGGCCGGCCCGGGCTCCGGCTCGGGACCGGCCGCCGTGGGACCGGCCGCCGCGGGACCCGCCTTCTCCGGCCCGGCGGCCGGCTCGGGGCCGTACGCCACCAGGACGAGCACGATCAGACCGAGCGTCACCATCATCCAGGCGAACGCCGCCCAGCCGACGAGTCCGACCGTGAGCGCGCCGAGCACGCCGTGGACGACCGCGCAGCAGATCAGCACGATCCGCGCGACGCGCCCCGGGGCCCGGTCGCGGGCGCCCGCCAGCACGAGGAACGCGGCGCACAGGAGCAGGAAGACGCCGGAGACCCCGCCGAGCGCCCAGGTGCCCTTGGACATCGCCCCGGGGTCCGTCCCGGCGAGTGACATGTCCTGGTTCTTCACGACCGTGCCCAGGACCACGTTGACGACCACGACACCCGCGGCTTCCACGGCCAGCACGAGCGCGGCCAAGAAGGCGACCAGCCTGCGCACCACGACACTCACCCCCTGTTACCAGCAGTACGTGCGATAGCGCGGACCCTACTAACGAGTAATGGCCACGACAAGAGCCGTGCGCGCCCCGGACGCACCCCCGCTTATCCGGGCTTTCGTGGGTCGGGCAAAGAATTGCCCACCCCTTAGTGGGAACTCCACAAAGAATCACGGTAAGTCGCTGCTCGTGCCGATAGAGACCTGGGCCACACCTGGTCGCTACTGTGCGGTTTCAGAACCCGGCGTACCGTGGTGGCACAAGGGATTTCGCGACTCGAGCACACCTCGAATCACACTCCGTGTGGGCAAGCTCACCATTGGGGACGGGTCGTAGGACCGTGTCGGTAGTCCCTAAACTCAGCTTGTTTCAAGGAGGGAGCCATCGTGCGCAAGGTGCTCATCGCCAACCGTGGCGAAATCGCTGTTCGTGTTGCCCGGGCCTGTCGGGACGCGGGTATCGGCAGCGTGGCCGTCTACGCCGATCCGGATCGTGATGCTCTGCACGTCCGTGCGGCTGATGAGGCGTTCGCTCTGGGCGGTGACACTCCGGCGGCCAGTTACCTGGACATCGCCAAGGTGCTCCAGGCTGCCGAGGATTCCGGGGCGGACGCGATCCACCCGGGTTACGGCTTCCTCTCGGAGAACGCCGAGTTCGCCCAGGCGGTGCTGGACGCGGGTCTGACGTGGATCGGTCCGCCGCCGCACGCGATCCGGGACCTGGGTGACAAGGTCGCGGCCCGTCACATCGCGCAGCGTGCCGGTGCCCCGCTGGTCGCGGGCACGGCGGATCCGGTTTCGGGTTCCGCGGAGGTCGTCGCTTTCGCGCAGGAGCATGGGCTGCCGATCGCGATCAAGGCGGCGTTCGGTGGTGGCGGGCGTGGTCTGAAGGTCGCCCGCACGCTGGAGGAGATCCCGGAGCTGTACGACTCCGCGGTGCGTGAGGCGGTCGCCGCGTTCGGGCGCGGGGAGTGCTTCGTGGAGCGCTACCTCGACAAGCCGCGGCACGTGGAGACCCAGTGCCTGGCCGACACGCACGGCAACGTGGTCGTGGTCTCCACGCGTGACTGCTCGCTGCAGCGCCGTCACCAGAAGCTGGTGGAGGAGGCCCCGGCCCCCTTCCTGTCGGACGCGCAGAACGCGGAGCTGTACGCGGCGTCCAAGGCGATCCTGAAGGAGGCCGGCTACGTCGGCGCCGGCACGGTCGAGTTCCTGGTCGGTCTGGACGGCACGATCTCCTTCCTGGAGGTCAACACGCGTCTTCAGGTCGAGCACCCGGTGACCGAGGAGGTCTCGGGCATCGACCTGGTCCGCGAGATGTTCCGGATCGCCGACGGCGAGGCCCTGGGCTACGACGACCCCGTCTCGCGCGGTCACTCCTTCGAGTTCCGGATCAACGGCGAGGACCCGGGCCGCGGCTTCCTGCCGGCACCGGGGACGGTGACGAAGTTCGAGGCACCCAGCGGACCGGGGGTGCGCCTGGACGCGGGTGTGGAGTCCGGGTCGGTCATCGGCCCCGCCTGGGACTCCCTGCTCGCCAAGCTCATCGTGACCGGCGCGACGCGTGAGCAGGCACTCCAGCGCGCGGCCCGCGCTCTCGCGGAGTTCCAGGTGGAGGGCATGGCGACCGCCATTCCGTTCCACCGTGCGGTCGTGGTCGACCCGGCGTTCACCGCCGACCCCTTCCGTGTCCACACCCGCTGGATCGAGACGGAGTTCGTCAACGAGATCAAGCCGTTCGCCGCTCCGGCGGAGGCGGAGGCCGATGACGAGTCCGGGCGCGAGACGGTCGTGGTGGAGGTCGGGGGGAAGCGTCTGGAGGTCTCGCTGCCCTCCTCGCTCGGGATGAGCCTGGCCCGTACGGGTCTCGCGGCGGGTGCCAAGCCCAAGCGCCGCGCGGCGAAGAAGTCCGGCTCGGCCGTCTCCGGCGACACCCTCGCCTCCCCGATGCAGGGCACGATCGTGAAGATCGCCGTCGAAGAAGGCCAGGAAGTCAAGGAAGGCGACCTCATCGTCGTCCTCGAAGCCATGAAGATGGAGCAACCGCTCAACGCGCACCGCTCCGGCACGGTCAAGGGCCTGGCCGCCGAGGTCGGCAGCTCGATCTCCTCGGGCGCCGTCATCTGCGAGATCAAGGACTGACCCGCGTCCTTCTCCGCCGGTGCCCCGGTCATGTCGTCGGACGTGACCGGGGCACCGGTGCATTCGGGGAACGGCGGCCGCCCGCGCGATGGCATCCTGGAGACCGGGGAGAGACAGGCCGGGAAGACTGGAGGGACCGCACCATGGCGACGAGCCAGGCAGGGGCACCGGCCCGGCCCATGCGTGCCGACGCGCGCCGCAACTACGGCCGGCTGCTGGCGGAGGCCCGTACCGCCTTCGCGGAACACGGCACCGACGCGTCCCTGGAGGACGTCGCCCGGCGCGCGGGGGTGGGCATCGGCACGCTGTACCGCCACTTCCCGACCCGGCACGCCCTGATGAGCGCGGTCTTCCAGGAGGCGGTGACCTCCCTGATCATCCGCTCCCGCGAACTGGCCGGCGCGGAGCGGCCGTGCGCCGCGCTGGTGGAGTGGCTGGGCGCGATCGTCACCCACGCGGGCGAGTACCGCGGCCTGGCCCAGGCCCTCATGTCGACGTGCCGGGACGAGAGTTCGGCCCTGGCCCGTTGCAACACCCCGCTGCGCGAGGCGGGTTCGACGCTCCTGACCCGGGCCCAGTCGTCGGGCGCGGTCCGCCCGGACGTCTCGATCGACGACCTGATGCAGCTGACGAACGCCATCGCCCTGGCAGCGGAACAGTCCCCGGACGACCCGGAACTTGCGGACCGCCTGCTGAAGCTGACGCTACGAGGACTGACGAATCCAGGCCCCTCCGGCGGCACACCAAGCCCCTCCGGCGATTGAGGAGCGGGGGCCCGGGGCAGAGCCCCCGAGCTACCGCCGCCGCAGATCGGCGACCCGCCCCCGCTCCCGGTCACCGACCCCCGGCTCCCCGAGCGCCCGCAAGCCCTGCCCCTGCGTACGCCGCTGCCCGGGCAACGGCATCTCACGCCGGGCGGCGGGCCGCCCCCCGGCCCCCGGGTCCGCGGCGGCGGAAGACGCTCCCCCGCCCCCCGCGACAGCGATCCGCACGCCCTGATCCGCCAGCGCCTGCAACTCCGCGGCCGACCGGTCGTCGTGCGCGGCGGGCTCGTCCGTCACCAGATGGGTGATGAGATCCGTCGGCACGGTCTGGAACATCGTGTCGGAACCGAGCTTCGTGTGGTCCGCGAGGACCACCACCTCCGCCGCGGCCTGCACCAGCGCCCGGTCCACGCTCGCGGAGAGCATGTTGGACGTGGAGAGCCCGCGCTCGGCGGTGAGCCCGCTCCCGGACAGGAAGGCCCGGGAGACCCGCAGCCCCTGGAGGGACTGCTCGGCCCCGCTGCCCACCAGGGCGTAGTTGGAGCCGCGGAGGGTGCCCCCGGTCATCACCACCTCCACCCTGTTGGCATGGGCCAGCGCCTGGGCGACGAGCAGGGAGTTGGTGACGACGGTCAGGCCGGGGACGCGCGCGAGCCGGCGGGCCAGCTCCTGCGTGGTCGTACCGGCACCGACGACGATGGCCTCGCCCTCTTCGACGAGGCCGGCGGCCAGGTCGGCGATGGCCGTTTTCTCCGCGGTGGCGAGATGGGATTTCTGCGGAAAGCCGGACTCCCGCGTAAAACCGCCCGGCAAGACCGCACCGCCGTGCCGGCGGTCGAGGAGTCCTTCTGCCTCCAGTGCCCGCACGTCCCGCCGTACGGTCACTTCGGAGGTCTGGACGACGCGGGCGAGCTCACGGAGCGATACCGCCCCGTTGGCGCGCACCATTTCGAGGATCAACTGACGACGTTCTGCAGCGAACACGAAACTGACAGTAACGTGACCGCGCGAGACTTTTCAGCAGTTTGCGCCGAATAGCAGAAGTTGTACATACAGGCGGTCACCAAGTGATATAGGAGGCCGCCTTGTTGTCGTCTCCTGATCGCGCAGCGGTCACGCCCCGCCCGTGCGCTTACGGCTGTGCAACTGACGAGCCACTTCGGCGATCGATCCCGACAGGGACGGGTACACAGTGAAGGTGTTTGCGATCTGGTCGACCGTCAGATTGTTGTCGACCGCGATCGAGATCGGGTGGATCAGCTCGCTCGCCCGGGGAGCGACGACACAGCCGCCGACCACGATGCCGGTGCCGGGGCGGCAGAAGATCTTGACGAAGCCGTCCCGGATGCCCTGCATCTTCGCGCGCGGGTTGCGCAGCAGCGGCAGCTTGACGACCAGCGCCTCGATCTTGCCCGCGTCGACGTCCGCCTGGGTGTAGCCGACGGTGGCGATCTCCGGGTCGGTGAAGACGTTCGAGGAGACCGTCTTGAGGTCCAGCGGGGCCACCGCGTCGCCCAGGAAGTGGTACATCGCGATGCGGCCCTGCATGGCGGCGACGGAGGCGAGCGCGAAGATGCCGGTGACGTCACCGGCCGCGTAGACGCCGGGCGCGCTGGTACGCGAGACCTTGTCGGTCCAGATGTGCCCGGAGTCCTTCAGCCGGACACCGGCCTCCTCCAGGCCCATGCCCGCGGTGTTGGGGATGGCGCCGACGGCCATCAGGCAGTGCGTGCCGGAGATGACCCGGCCGTCGGCGAGGGTCACCTCGACCCGGTCGCCGACGCGCTTGGCGGACTGGGCGCGGGAGCGGGCCATGACGTTCATGCCGCGCCGCCGGAACACGTCCTCCAGGACGGCCGCCGCGTCGGGGTCCTCGCCGGGGAGCACCCGGTCGCGCGACGAGACGAGGGTGACGCGCGAGCCGAGGGCCTGGTAGGCGCCGGCGAACTCCGCACCGGTCACACCGGAACCGACGACGATGAGCTCCTGCGGCAGCTCGTCGAGGTCGTAGACCTGGGTCCAGTTCAGGATGCGCTCGCCGTCCGGCTGCGCGTCCGGGATCTCGCGCGGGTGCCCGCCGGTCGCTATCAGCACGGCGTCCGCGGTGAGCGTCTCCTCCGTACCGTCGGCGGCCGTGACGACGACCTGGCGGGAGCCGTCGGCGGCCTGAAGGCCCTCCAGGCGGCCGCGGCCGCGCATGACGCGGGCGCCGGCCCGGGTGACGGAGGCGGTGATGTCGTGGGACTGGGCGAGCGCCAGGCGCTTGACGCGGCGGTTCACCTTCCCCAGATCGACGCCGACCACCCGCGCCGCCTGCTCCATGTGCGGGGTGTCGTCGGCGACGATGATGCCCAGCTCCTCGTACGAGGAGTCGAAGGTGGTCATCACCTCGGCCGTCGCGATCAGGGTCTTCGAGGGCACACAGTCGGTGAGGACGGACGCGCCGCCGAGGCCGTCGCAGTCCACGACGGTCACCTCCGCGCCGAGCTGGGCGCCCACCAGTGCCGCCTCGTACCCGCCGGGTCCGCCGCCGATGATCACGATCCGGGTCACGAAAAGTCCGCCTCGCGTTTCTCGTCCCGCGGCCGTCTGCTGCCCCGGCCGGGGGTCCGGGGGATCGCCCCGGGGGAATGCAGTACGTACTTCATTGTCCCGCACGCGCCAAGGTGCTTCTCCCCGGGGCCCTCCATACGTGCGCCGGGGCGCACGGCGCACGCACGCGGCGGACGCGGCCGCCCCGTTCCCGCCCCGCCCCCGGGGGTCGTTCCTCCCAGGAACCGGCATGCCCGCCGCCACCTCCCGTACCCTCGATCCCATGTCGCTCTACGCCGCGTACGCCGGCAACCTCGACGCGCGGCTGATGACGCGCCGCGCCCCGCACTCACCGCTGCGCGGCACCGGCTGGCTGAACGGCTGGCGGCTGACCTTCGGCGGGGAGCAGATGGGCTGGGAGGGCGCGCTGGCCACCGTGGTGGAGGCGCCCCGCTCGCAGGTGTTCGTCGCCCTGTACGACCTGGCCCCCATGGACGAGGACTCCATGGACCGCTGGGAGGGCGTCGGCCTCGACATCTACCGCCGCATGCGCATCCGGGTGCACACCCTGGACGGCGAGGAGCCGGCCTGGATCTATGTGCTGAACGGTTACGAGGGCGGCCTGCCGTCCGCCCGCTATCTGGGCGAGATCGCGGACGCGGCCGAATCGGCGGGCGCCCCGCACGACTACGTGATGGAACTGCGCAAGCGCCCCTGCTGACGGGCGCGCTTGTCGGAACGCACGAACGAATCCGGCAAGACTCTGTACAGGGGCATCTACGCGCGTAGGGATTCAGCGGTTACGCTCATCCGCGTGAACGCATCACTTATCCCGGACCACATTCAGGGCGACCCGCACGCCGCCGCCGCCGACGCCGCCGCCCGCCTGCGCGAGCTGACCGGTGCCGAGACTCACGACGTCGCCCTCGTGATGGGCTCCGGCTGGGCGCCGGCCGCTGCCGCGCTCGGCGTTCCGGCGGCCGAGTTCCCGGTGACGGCCCTGCCCGGCTTCCCGGCGCCCGCCGTCGAGGGCCACGGCGGCACGATCCGCTCGCACGTGATCGGTGACAAGCGGGCCCTGGTGTTCCTCGGCCGCACGCACTACTACGAGGGCCGCGGCGTCGCCGCGGTGGCGCACGGGGTCCGGACCGCGGTCGCCGCGGGGTGCCGGACGGTCGTGCTGACGAACGGCTGCGGCGGCCTGCGGGAGGGCATGCGCCCCGGGCAGCCGGTCCTGATCAGCGACCACATCAACCTCACGGCGGCGTCGCCGATCGTCGGCGCGAACTTCGTGGACCTCACCGACCTGTACTCGCCGCGCCTGCGCGCGCTGTGCCGGGAGGTGGACGAGACGCTCGAAGAGGGCGTGTACGTGCAGTTCCCCGGCCCGCACTACGAGACCCCGGCCGAGATCAACATGGTCCGCGTCATGGGCGGCGACCTGGTCGGCATGTCCACGGTCCTGGAGGCGATCGCGGCCCGCGAGGCGGGGGCCGAGGTCCTGGGCCTCTCCCTGGTGACGAACCTGGCGGCGGGGCTGAGCGGGGAGCCGCTGAACCATGAGGAGGTCCTGCAGGCGGGGCGGGATTCCGCGACGCGGATGGGGTCCCTGCTGGCGCGGGTGCTGGACCGGATCTGAGGCGCCGCCGCTGTTTCGGGGGCGCTGCCCCCGTACCCCCGCTCCTCAATCGCCGGAGGGGCTTGGTTTTCGCCCCGCAATCGCACATCTGCGACGGCGAGGGGCAGAGATCAGCCCCGCCGGCGTTTGAGGCGCGGGGTCCGGGGCGGAGCCCCGGTTTCGGGAAGGGGCGGGTAGGGGACAAGGCCCGCCGCAGGCGCAACGCACCCGCACCGCACACCGCACACGAAAGGCACCCCGTGACGACACCCCCGGACCTCCTCGCCCGCGCCAGCGCCTGGCTGGCGGAGGACCCCGACCCCGACACCCGCGAAGAGCTCGCCGAGCTCATCGCCGCCGAGGACACCCCCGAGCTCACCGCCCGCTTCGCGGGCACCCTCCAGTTCGGCACCGCCGGGCTGAGGGGCGAGCTCGGCGCGGGCCCGATGCGCATGAACCGCTCCGTGGTCATCCGCGCCGCCGCCGGGCTCGCCGCGTACCTGAAGGACCAGGGGCGGACCGGCGGTCTCGTCGTCATCGGCTACGACGCCCGCTACAAGTCCGCCGACTTCGCACGGGACACCGCCGCCGTGATGACCGGTGCCGGGCTGCGGGCCGCCGTGCTCCCCCGCCCGCTGCCGACGCCCGTCCTCGCGTACGCGATAAGGCATCTGGGCGCCGTCGCCGGGGTCGAGGTGACCGCCAGCCACAACCCGCCCCGCGACAACGGCTACAAGGTCTACCTCGGCGACGGCTCGCAGATCGTGCCGCCCGCCGACGGCGAGATCGCCGCGGCCATCGCGGCGGTCGGCCCGCTGGACACCGTGCCCCGCCCGGAGAGCGGCTGGGAGACCCTGGGCGAGGAGGTCCTGGACGCCTACCTGGCCCGTACGGACGCCGTGCTCGACGCGGGCTCGCCGCGCACCGCCCGCACCGTGTACACCGCGATGCACGGCGTCGGCACCTCGGTGCTCACCGCCGCGTTCGACCGGGCCGGCTTCCCGGCCCCGGTGCTCGTCGCGGAGCAGGCCGAGCCGGACCCCGCGTTCCCCACCGTGGCCTTCCCCAATCCGGAGGAGCCCGGCGCGATGGACCTCGCGTTCGCCACCGCGCGCCGGGCGAACCCGGATCTCGTCATCGCCAACGACCCGGACGCGGACCGCTGTGCCGTCGCCGTGCCGGACCCGGCGGCCGAGGGCGGCTGGCGGATGCTGCGGGGCGACGAGACGGGCGCGCTGCTCGCCGCACACCTGGTGCGCCGGGGAGCGACCGGCGTGTTCGCGGAGTCGATCGTCTCGTCCTCGCTGCTGGGCCGGATCGCGGAGAAGGCCGGCCTGGGCCACGAGGAGACCCTGACGGGCTTCAAGTGGATCGCCCGGGTCGAGGGGCTGCGTTACGGGTACGAGGAGGCGCTCGGCTACTGCGTGGACCCGGAGGGCGTCCGCGACAAGGACGGCATCACGGCCGCGCTGCTCGTCGCCGAGCTCGCCTCCGTACTCAAGGAGCAGGGGCGGACGCTGCTGGACCTGCTGGACGACCTCGCGCTCGAACACGGGCTGCACGCGACCGACCAGCTCTCGGTGCGGGTCGAGGACCTGTCCGTCATCGCGGACGCGATGCGCCGGCTGCGCGAGCACCCGCCTGCCGCGCTGGCGGGTCTGCCCGTGACCTCGGCCGAGGACCTGTCGCGGGGCACGGACCGGCTGCCGCCGACCGACGGGCTGCGTTACACGCTCGACGGCGCCCGGGTGATCGTGCGCCCGAGCGGCACCGAGCCGAAGCTGAAGTGCTACCTGGAGGTCGTCGTGCCGGTGGGCTCCGCCGACGCGCTGCCGACGGCGCGCGCCCGGGCCGCGGAGCTGCTGGCCGGCGTCAAGCGCGACCTGGCGGCAGCGGCGGGCATCTGAGACGGGGCGGCCGGGGCCCGGCCCGGCCGCCCTCCGCTCAGCCCGCCACCCGCGCCATCCACGCCTCGACCTCGTCCGCCGAGCGCGGCAGCCCCGCCGACAGGTTCTCGTGGCCGGAGTCCGTCACGACGAGGTCGTCCTCGATGCGGACGCCGATGCCGCGCCACTCCTCCGGGACCGTCAGGTCGTCCGGCTGGAAGTACAGCCCGGGCTCGACGGTCAGCACCATGCCCGGCTCCAGCACCCCGTCGACGTACGCCTCGCTGCGCGCCCGGGCGCAGTCGTGGACGTCCAGGCCGAGCATGTGGCCGGTGCCCGCCATGGTGAAGCGGCGCTGGAGGCCGAGTGCGTAGGCCCGGTCGGCCGGGCCCTCGATGAAGCCCCACTCCACGAGCCGGGCGGCGAGATGGCGCTGCGCGGCCTCGTGGAAGTCGCGGTAGTGGGCGCCCGGCTTCACCGCGGCCATGCCCGCCTCCTGCGCCTCGTACACCGCGTCGTACACCTTCCGCTGGAGCGGTGTGAACGTGCCGCTGATGGGAAGGGTGCGCGTGACGTCGGCGGTGTAGAGGGTGCGGGTCTCGACGCCGGCGTCGAGCAGGAGCAGGTCGCCGGGGCGCACGGGCCCGTCGTTGTCCCCCCAGTGCATGATCGTGGCGTGGTCGCCGGCGGCGCAGATGGAGCCGTAGCCGACGTCGTTGCCCTCCAGGCGGGCGCGGCGGAAGAACGTGCCCTCGATCCACCGCTCCGAGGTCGCGACGGCCCCCGAGAGGTCGGCGATCACGTCGGTGAAGCCGCGCACCGTCGAGTCGACGGCCTTGCGCAGCTCGCCGATCTCCCACGCGTCCTTGACGAGGCGGAGCTCGCTCAGCGCCTCCTCCAGCTCCGCGTCCCGCTCCTCGTCGGTGACGACCGCCCGCTCCAGGGCCGGATCGATGCCCCGGACGATCCGGGTCGGCACCCCGCCCCCGGCAGCGGCCAGCGCCTCGGCCGCCGTGCGGACGTCGCGACAGGGCAGCCCGAGGACTTGGGCGGACTCGGCGAGGGTGCGGCGGCGCCCGGTCCACAGCTCGGCCGTGGCCCCGGTCCAGAACTCGTCGTTGTCCCGGGTGTCGCGCGGCAGCTGGAAGCAGTACGCGTCGTGGCCGCCGTCCGCCCGGGGTTCCAGGACGAGGGCGCCGTCGCGGACCTGGTCGCCGGTCATGTGGACGTAACCGGAGTAGGGCCGGAAGGGGTAGTCGTCGTCGTTCGACCGGGTCTTGAGGTTCCCGGAGGGAATGACGAGGCGTTCGCCGGGGAAGCGCGCGGAGAGCCGGGCGCGCCGGGCGGCGGCGTGCGGGGCCTGCTCGTCGGGTACGAGGTCGTGCCGTTCGGTGTCCGCCCATCCGGTCCTCATCAGGGCGGAGAGTTCCGCGGAGATCTCCGTGTAGAGCCCGTTCTTCCGGCCTTTCGCCACGTCATGCTCCCTCTCTGGACGTGTTGGACCGCCGGGTCCTCACCGGCGGCACCCGGAAGCTACCGCCGTCAGGGGCGTGCGGGTGCGCGGCTGTGCCAGTGGCACCGATCGGCCATCGCCGTGCCTCTTGCCGGGCGGACAATGCCGTACATGACGAACGCGAAGCTGGCCGATGCCCTGCGGCTCCTCGGGGTGGGCGAGGCGGCGGCCCGGGTCTACCAGGCGCTGCTCGACCTGGCGCCCGCGCCCCTGGCCGCGATCGGCCGGGCGGCCGGTCTGGACGCCCCCGCGCTGTCGGCGGCGTACGGGGAGCTGGCCGACGCGGGGCTGGTCAGCGGGGCGGGCGGCGGTGCGGACCTGGTCGCCCCGGTCCCGCCGGGCGACGGGCTGGAGATCCTGGTCAGGCAGCGGGCGAGCGAGGTCGAGGAGTCCCGGATCGCGGTCGGGGGCGCGTTCGAGTCGTTCCGGCGGCAGCGGCTCGCCGCGTACGACGACCATCTGGTCGAGTCCGTGACCGGGGACGCGGTCGGGCCGAGAATCCGCCGGGCGTGGGCGAGCGCGCGGGAGCAGATCCGGCAGCTGGAGTCGCCGCCCTACGTGCCGCAGCCCGGGGCGACGCAGGACGCGCTGGCCACGCTCGCCCGCGGGGTGACGCAGCGCGTCGTGTATTCGCGGGAGTCGCTGGAGCACCCCGGGCATCTGAGGGACGTCATCGAGCCGTGCGTCCGGGCCGGGGAGCAGGCCCGGGTGGCGCCCGCGGTGCCGGTGAAGCTGGTGATCATCGACGACGCGTCGGCGCTGGTGTCGCTGTCGATCCGGGAGGCGGACGTGCACAACACCATGCTGGTCGTGCAGCCGTGCGGACTGCTGTCGGCGCTCATCGCGCTGTTCGAGCAGTACTGGCAGAACGCGCTGCCGTTCAGCGGCCGGACCACGCGCCCGGGCGGGCTGCCGCCCGCGGACCGGCGGTTGCTGTGGCTGCTGGCGGGCGGCACGAGCGACGAGGTGATCGCGCGCGAGCTGGGCATCAGCCGCCGCACGCTGTTCCGCCGCCTCCAGGTCCTGATGGCCAGGCTGGGCGCCACGAACCGCTTCCAGCTGGCGTTGCAGGCGCAGCGCCAGGGCTGGCTGTGAGCCCGCAGGGTCAGCCGGTCGCGCCCAGTACCACGAGCAGCACCGCGCCGACGACGGCCGGGGCGATGACCTCGTACGCCCAGCGCACCGAGGCGGCGGGGGCGTCGGGCGCGGGCTTGTCGCCGGCGCGCTCGGACAGCTCGCGCAGGTCCGCTACGGTCTGGTCGGCGGCCGCGGTGCGGGCCTTGGTGTTGCGCACGTCGGCGATCGTGGACGTGCGCCGGTACGGGTCCTCCACCGCCTGCCGGGACTGCTGGCGGGCGGCCTTCTTGCGCTGCCGCAGCGACACGGGGACGGCCCAGAGCTGGAACTTCGTACCGTCCTGCGTGAAGAGCTCGCTCGAATACCCGGCCCGCACGTCGGCGACGTCGCTCCACGGCAGGGTGATCGTGCGGAACGGGTTGCGGATGCGGATGCGCCGGTCGTTCGCGGCGACCACCGGGCGCAGCGTGAAGGCGACGATCAGGGGCACGGCGGTCAGCATTCCGGCGAGCGCCATCCACGGCACCCGGCCGTCGCCCCGGAACAGGGCGTCGCCGCCGATCCCGCAGACGAGCACGAGCAGGAGGACGCCGCCGGCCAGCCCGGCGGGCGACCGGAAGGTCCGGTCGGCGTAGGTGGGCTCGTCGGCAGGCGTGGGGCTCGTCATGAGCCCGATTGTGCCTGACGCGCCCGCGAGGCGCGGTGGCGGCCGCCGCGCGGGCGCGGACGCGTGGGACGCGCGGATGGCCGGAAGGCGTCTCCGGGGTCCCTGTACAGGTCGCTACGCGCGTAGATATGCTCATGTGGTGACCATGCCCACCACCCTCCCCGCATTCGCCGACGCGACGGCGTCCGACAGTGCGCTGCGCCGCTTCCTGCACGGGCTGCCCGGCGTCGACCCGGTCGGCCTCGAAGCACGCGCCGCGGCCCTCGGTACCAGGTCGATCAAGACGACGGCCAAGGCGTACGCCATCGACCTCGCGATCTCGATGATCGACCTGACGACGCTCGAAGGCGCGGACACCCCCGGCAAGGTCCGGGCCCTCGCCGCCAAGGCCGTCAACCCCGATCCCACCGACCGCACGACGCCGCGCACCGCCGCGGTCTGCGTCTACCCCGACATGGCGGCCACCGCGGCCGCCGCCCTGGCCGGCTCCGGCGTGAAGGTGGCGTCCGTGGCGACGGCCTTCCCCGCCGGGCGCGCCGCGCTCGACGTGAAGCTCGCGGACGTCCGGGACGCCGTGGCGGCCGGGGCCGACGAGATCGACATGGTGATCGACCGGGGCGCGTTCCTGGCCGGCCGCTATCTGAAGGTGTACGAGGAGATCCTCGCCGTGAAGGCGGAGTGCGGGTCCGCCCGGCTCAAAGTGATCTTCGAGACCGGTGAGCTGTCCACGTACGACAACATCCGGCGGGCCTCCTGGCTCGGGATGCTGGCCGGCGCGGACTTCATCAAGACCTCGACCGGCAAGGTGGCGGTGAACGCCACGCCCGCGAACACCCTGCTGATGCTGGAGGCGGTGCGCGACTTCCGCGCGCAGACCGGCGTCCAGGTCGGCGTGAAGCCGGCCGGCGGCATCCGCACCTCGAAGGACGCGATCAAGTTCCTCGTGCTGGTCAACGAGACGGCGGGCGAGGACTGGCTGGACAACCACTGGTTCCGCTTCGGCGCCTCCAGCCTGCTGAACGACCTGCTGATGCAGCGCCAGAAGCTCAGCACCGGCCGTTACTCCGGCCCCGATTACGTGACGGTGGACTGATACCCATGGCATCCGCATTCGAGTACGCACCGGCGCCGGAGTCCCGTTCCGTCGTCGACATCGCCCCCTCGTACGGCCTGTTCATCGACGGTGAGTTCACCGACGCGGCCGACGGCAAGGTCTTCAAGACGGTCAGCCCGTCCTCCGAGGAGGTGCTGTCCGAGGTCGCCCGGGCCGGGGCCGAGGACGTGGACCGGGCCGTGAAGGCGGCCCGCCGCGCGTTCGAGAAGTGGTCGGCGCTGCCCGGCTCCGAGCGTGCCAAGTACCTGTTCCGGATCGCCCGGATCATCCAGGAGCGCAGCCGCGAGCTGGCCGTCCTGGAGACCCTGGACAACGGCAAGCCGATCAAGGAGACCCGCGACGCGGACCTCCCGCTGGTCGCCGCGCACTTCTTCTACTACGCGGGCTGGGCCGACAAGCTGGACCACGCGGGCTACGGGCCGAATCCGCGCCCGCTGGGCGTGGCCGGACAGGTCATCCCGTGGAACTTCCCGCTGCTGATGCTCGCGTGGAAGATCGCCCCGGCGCTCGCCACGGGCAACACGGTCGTCCTGAAGCCCGCCGAGACGACGCCGCTGTCCGCGCTGTTCTTCGCGGACATCTGCCGCCAGGCCGGCCTGCCGAAGGGTGTCGTGAACATCCTGACCGGGTACGGCGACGCGGGCCAGGCGCTCGTGGAGCACAGGGACGTCGACAAGGTCGCGTTCACCGGCTCGACCGCCGTCGGCAAGGCCATCGCCCGCCAGGTCGCGGGGACGGACAAGAAGGTCACGCTGGAGCTGGGCGGCAAGGGCGCCAACATCGTCTTCGACGACGCCCCCATCGACCAGGCCGTCGAGGGCATCGTCACCGGCATCTTCTTCAACCAGGGCCAGGTCTGCTGCGCGGGCTCCCGCCTCCTGGTCCAGGAGTCGGTCCAGGACGAGCTGCTGGACGCGCTCAAGCGCCGCCTGTCCACGCTGCGTCTGGGCGACCCGCTGGACAAGAACACGGACATCGGCGCGATCAACTCCCCGGAGCAGCTGGCCCGGATCACGGCGCTGGTGGAGACCGGCGAGGCGGAGGGCGCGGAGCGCTGGAGCGCCCCGTGCGAACTCCCGTCGGCCGGTTACTGGTTCGCCCCGACGCTGTTCACCAACGTCACCCAGGCGCACACCATCGCCCGCGACGAGATCTTCGGCCCGGTGCTCTCGGTGCTGTCGTTCCGCACGCCGGACGAGGCGGTGGCCAAGGCGAACAACAGCCAGTACGGCCTGTCGGCCGGCATCTGGACGGAGAAGGGCTCGCGCATCCTGGCGGTCGCGAACAAGCTCCGGGCGGGCGTCGTCTGGGCCAACACGTTCAACAAGTTCGACCCGACCTCGCCGTTCGGCGGTTACAAGGAGTCGGGCTTCGGCCGCGAAGGCGGCCGTCACGGCCTGGAGGCGTACCTCGATGTCCGATAACCGTCTGAGCGTCTTCAAGACCTACAAGCTGTACGTCGGGGGCAAGTTCCCCCGCTCCGAGAGCGGCCGGGTGTACGAGGTGACGGACTCGAAGGGCAAGTGGCTGGCGAACGCGCCGCAGTCCTCCCGCAAGGACGCGCGCGACGCGGTGGTGGCCGCCCGCAAGGCGTTCGGCGGCTGGTCCGGCGCGACCGCGTACAACCGCGGCCAGATCCTCTACCGCGTCGCGGAGATGCTGGAGGGCCGCCGCGAGCAGTTCGTGCGCGAGGTGGCCGACGCGGAGGGCCTGTCGAAGTCCAGGGCGGGGGCCGTCGTGGACGCGGCGGTGGACCGCTGGGTCTGGTACGCGGGCTGGACGGACAAGATCGCCCAGGTCGTCGGCGGCGCGAACCCGGTCGCGGGCCCGTTCTTCAACCTCTCGACGCCCGAACCGACCGGCGTGGTCACGGTCCTGGCGCCGCAGGAGTCCTCGTTCCTCGGCCTGGTCTCGGTGATCGCCCCGGTGATCGCGGCCGGGAACACCGTGGTCGTGGTGGCCTCCGCGAAGGCTCCGCTGCCCGCGCTGTCGCTGGGCGAGGTGCTGGCCACCTCGGACCTGCCGGGCGGTGTGGTCAACGTCCTGTCGGGGAGGACCGCGGAGATCGCGGCGCCGCTCGCCGCCCACCAGGACGTGAACGGGATCGACCTGACGGGGGCGGACGCGGAGCTCGCGAAGGAGCTGGAGATCGCGGCGGCCGACAACCTGAAGCGCGTGTCCCGTCCACAGGGTGGGGAAAGCGACTGGGTGGCCGACCCCGGTACGCACCGCCTGACGGCGTTCCTGGAGACCAAGACGGTCTGGCACCCGACGGGCGCGCTGGGCGCCTCGGGCTCCTCGTACTGACCGCACACGGCGACGGCCCGTTCTCCGGAGGTGCCTCCGGGGAACGGGCCGTCCCGCTGCCCGCGCGGACTCAGCCGCGCAGCCCTTCCACGACCGGGCCCACCACGGGCAGGTCCTTGATGGCGCCGCCGCTCGTCAGCGGGTCGGTGACCAGGGCGGTGGAGAGCGGCTTGAAGTCGGCGACCTGGGTGCCCACCGCGTTGTCCAGCGGGTCGGTGCCGGTGCCGGCCAGCGGGTCGAGCCGCAGGTGGGTGACGGGCGCGACGCCGTGCTCCAGCGACTGTCCGAGCGCCCCGGTGACCGCGCCGCCGGCCGCCTCGGTGGCCTCCGCGAGGCCGACGTCGGCCCCGGTCTCCTGGACGACGGGCAGCGGGGCGGCCTGCGCCGCCGCACCCCCCGCGCCGAGCGCGGCGCCGACCGCGGTGACGGTCAGACCTGCGCGCAGCAGGGTGTGGCGCCGGGACTTGGAAAGTGCGTGACGTGCCATGGATTTCCCACCTGATCGGGACGATCGGACCAACGGTCGTGTAATCGACCGAATGCAAAGAGTAGTTGAGGTGTGATGCGCGATACCAACAGGACCTCCGGGGGGTCCCACGTGCGGGTCAATGCCTCACACTCGTGTCCTGTGAGTTCCCAAGCGCTTTCGACCCGCGTCGTCCTGTTGACGGGCCCCTCCGGCTCCGGCAAGTCGTCCCTCGCCGCCCGCACCGGCCTCCCGGTGCTGCGGCTGGACGACTTCTACAAGGAGGCCGGCGACCCGACCCTGCCGCTGGTCACCGGCAGCACGGACATCGACTGGGACTCCCCGGACTCCTGGGACGCCGACGCGGCGGTCACCGCGATCACGGAGCTCTGCGGGAGCGGACGCACCGACGTCCCGGTGTACGACATCGCCACCAGCTCCCGCACCGGGCAGGAGGTCCTGCACATCGGGCGCACCCCGCTGTTCGTGGCCGAGGGCATATTCGCGGCCGACATCATCGACCGCTGCCAGTCGCTGGGCCTCCTGGCCGACGCGCTCTGCCTGCGCGGCCGTCCCTCCACGACCCTCCGCCGCCGCCTCCTGCGCGACCTGCGCGAGGGCCGCAAGTCGGTGCCGTTCCTGCTGCGGCGCGGATGGCGCCTGATGCGTACCGAACGCCGCATCGTCGCCCGCCACGTGGCGCTGGGCGCGCACGCCTGCGCGAAGCCGGAGGCGCTGGGCCGCCTGGCGGCGGCGGCCGCGGGGCGGTGCCGGTTGCCGGCACATTCAAGCCCCTCCGGCGATTGAGGAGCGGGGGGCCGGGGGCAGAGCCCCCGAAACGCACCGCGGGGCCGGACAGGACCCCCCGGCCCGTCCGACCCCGCAGCTTCCCCGTATCCCCGTTGTCCCCCGAGATACCCCCGTATCCCCCGGGCCCCCGTTCCCCCCAGCCTTCAGGCCACCAGCTCGCCGAAGGACTCCTCCTCGTCACGGCCGAAGCTGAGGACCTCGTCCTCGCGCAGCCGGCGGAGCGACCGCCAGATGCTCGACTTCACCGTGCCGACACTGATGTCGAGGATGGACGCGATCTCGGGGTCCGTACGGCCCTCGTAGTAGCGCAGGACGAGCATCGTGCGCTGCAGCTCGGGAAGGCGCGCCAGCGCCTGCCAGAGAACGGCGCGCAGCTCCGTACCGCGCATCGCGTCCGTGTCGCCCGCCGTCTCCGGCAGCTCCTCGGTCGGGTATTCGTTCAGCTTGCGCCTGCGCCAGGCACTGATGTGCAGATTGGTCATCGTGCGGCGCAGATAACCGCCCACAGCGGCCTTGTCGCTGATGCGGTCCCAGGCCCGGTACGTCGAGAAGAGGGCGCTCTGGAGCAGGTCCTCGGCCTCGAACCGGTCACCGGTCAGGTGGTAGGCGGTGGCGTACAGGGAGGCGCGGCGCTCCCGGACGTAGGCCGTGAACGCCGCTTCGGCGTCCCCGGACCGCTCCGGTGACTTCCGCTCCCCCGAGTCCTCCCCGTACGCGTTTCCCCCGTTGCCCCCCGCGTCAACCACCGTCATGAATGACGTGTGCTGACGCCCGGCGCCTCGAACGCACCCCCGTCCGTTCACTGCGGCGCCGGACTTCTCGGTGTTCCGCCCGACATCGTGGAGACGCGTGACAACTGCGCTTGCGTTGATGCTGTGAGTTGCGTTCATCTCGCGCCCCCCATCGGTGGAGTCCGTCCGTTCCTTGTGCCAACGAGCTTGCCGGGGCAGTTTCATGGCGCTGTCCGCCGACTGTCACAGGGCTGTCACAGGGCCCGGCGGGGTCACGAACCCGTGCTTCCGGATGCATGAGGGACGTATGGGGCACGCATCAGGGGGGACCGACTGTCGAACTGGGGCGCCCCATGGGTCAGAATGACCAAGTGCCTTTCCTGTTGCTGATCGAGGACGACGACGCCATCCGCACGGCCCTCGAACTCTCGCTGTCACGCCAGGGCCACCGTGTGGCCACCGCGGCGACGGGAGAGGACGGCCTCAACCTGCTGCGCGAGCAGCGCCCCGACCTGGTCGTGCTGGATGTGATGCTGCCCGGGATCGACGGTTTCGAGGTGTGCCGGCGCATCCGCCGCACCGACCAGCTGCCGATCATCCTGCTGACCGCCCGCAGCGACGACATCGACGTCGTGGTGGGCCTGGAGTCCGGCGCCGACGACTATGTGGTCAAGCCCGTGCAGGGGCGGGTGCTCGACGCCCGCATCCGCGCGGTGCTGCGCCGCGGCGAACGGGAGTCGACCGACTCCGCGACGTTCGGGAACGTGGTGATCGACCGCTCCGCCATGACCGTCACCAAGAACGGCGAGGATCTGCAGCTCACGCCGACCGAGCTGCGCCTCCTGCTCGAACTGAGCCGCCGCCCCGGCCAGGCCCTGTCCCGGCAGCAGCTCCTGCGCCTGGTCTGGGAGCACGACTACCTGGGCGACTCCCGGCTGGTCGACGCCTGTGTCCAGCGGCTGCGCGCCAAGGTGGAGGACGTCCCGTCCTCACCGACCCTGATCCGTACGGTCCGGGGCGTGGGTTACCGGCTGGACTCGCCGCAGTGAGCACGGCTGTGCGGCGGGGCCTGCGCGCCGGGCTCCGCTGGACCAGCCTGCGACTGCGGCTCGTCATCGTCTTCGGTCTCGTCGCGCTGACCGCCGCCGTGTCGGCCTCTGGCATCGCGTACTGGCTCAACCGCGAGGCCGTGCTGACGCGTACGCAGGACGCGGCGCTCGGGGACTTCCGCCAGGAGATGCAGACCCGGGCGGCGTCGCTGCCGCTGCGCCCCACCAAGGAGGACCTGCAGACGGCCGCCGTGCAGATGGCGAGCAGCAGCCCCGGCTACAGCGTGCTCCTGATCGACGAACGCGACCCGGGCAAGCCCATCGTCGGCAACAGCGACCTGGACACCTTCACCCGCGACAACGTGCCGCTGTCGTTGCAGGAGCAGGTGGATCGCAAGCAGCCGGTCAAGGCGGGCAACAAGTACGAGTACCACCTCTTCTGGCAGCGCACCTCGATACGCGGCACGCCGTATCTCGTCGCGGGCACGAAGATCATCGGTGGCGGGCCGACCGGCTACATGCTGAAGTCGCTCGACCAGGAGCGGCAGGACCTGAGTTCGCTCGCCTGGTCGCTGGGGATCGCCACGGCGCTCGCCCTGGTCGGCTCGGCGCTGCTCGCGCAGGCGGCGGCGACGACCGTGCTGCGGCCGGTGCAGCGGCTCGGGGACGCGGCCCGCAAGCTCGGCGAGGGCAAGCTCGACACCCGGCTCGTGGTGTCCGGCACCGACGAACTCGCCGATCTGTCGCGGACGTTCAACCGGACGGCCAGCTCGCTGGAGAAGAAGGTCGCGGACATGAGCGCCCGCGAGGAGGCCAGCCGCCGCTTCGTCGCCGACATGTCGCACGAGCTGCGTACGCCGCTGACGGCGCTTACCGCGGTCACGGAGGTGCTGGAGGACGAGGCCGACAGCCTCGACCCGATGATCGCGCCCGCGGTGAACCTGGTGGTCAGCGAGACCCGTCGGCTGAACGACCTCGTGGAGAACCTGATGGAGGTGACCCGCTTCGACGCGGGCACCGCCCGCCTCGTCCTGGACGACGTGGACGTCGCCGACCAGGTGACCGCCTGCATCGACGCCCGCGCCTGGCTGGACGCGGTCGAGCTGGACGCCGAGCGCGGCATGATGGTCCGCCTCGACCCGCGCCGGCTCGACGTGATCCTGGCCAACCTGATCGGCAACGCGCTCAAGCACGGCGGTTCGCCGGTACGGGTCTCGGTGCGCATCGAGGGCGAGGAGCTGGTCATCGAGGTCCGGGACCACGGCCCCGGCATCCCCGAGGACGTCCTGCCGCACGTCTTCGACCGGTTCTACAAGGCGAGCGCCTCCAGGCCGCGTTCGGACGGCAGCGGACTCGGGCTCTCCATCGCCATGGAGAACGCGCACATCCACAACGGCGACATCACCGCCCGCAACTCCCCCGACGGCGACGGCGCGATCTTCGTGCTGCGCCTGCCCCGGGACCCCGGGGCGCCGGACCGTCCCGCCGGGGATCAGGACGCACCGATACCGGACCACCAGGAGGACGACGCGACGTGAGGCGCAGCGAACGCCGGGGACACCGAACCGCCGCCGCCCTGGCAGGTGCCGCACTCTGTGCCGTACTGGGGGCGGGCTGCGGCATCCGTACGACCTCGGTGCCGGTGGACGCCGGTGCCGCCCCGTCCCGGGTGCCGTGCGCGATGCCCGCCGAGGACGCCGCGGCCCAGGCCGGGCGAGGCATCCCGGTGCAGGTGTACCTGGTCTGCGCCGCGCAGCTGGTGACGGTGGACCGGACGGTTCGGGTCCAGGGGGCCGAGTCGGACCGCCTGGCGGTCGCCACGGAGCTGCTGGACGAGCTGCGCAGGCAGCCCACGGCCGGCGAACGGCAGGCGGGCTTCTCCACCGACGTGCCCGGGACGCTCCGGGTCTTCGGCCCCCGCTTCGGCGACGCGAAGGACGTGCTGCGGCTCAACGAGCAGCCGGAGGACCTGCCGGCCGAGGCCCTGGCCCAGGTCGTCTGCACCTTCGCGGACAGCGAGGCCCTGACCCCCGACGACACGGTGATGCTGGGCGGCCCCGGCGACTACCCGGCCCGCGGCTACCTCTGCACGGCGGAGACGAAGGCGAGCCCGACGGCGGTGCCGAGCACGGTGGGAGTGCCGTAGAGGGCTCGCGCCTTTCGTGAGGCAGGTCTCCCCAGGTCCGGCGGAACCGTTCCCGCCGCCGCCCGCGTCTAGGGCATCGTGCGTCAAGGTACGGACGGCCGGGCCGTCATCCGCTTCCGCGCGGTCGGGGTGTCGCTGCTCCTCGCGCATCTGCTGCTCGTCGGGTGGCTCACCCTGCGTCCGCTGGACGTGCCGTGGATGACCGCCGCCAACCTCTCACCGTTCGCCGGCATCAGGGCCGATCTGTCGCTGGGCCCCGCCGCCGCCTTCCGCCGGATCGGCGGCGGGCTGCTGCTCCTGGCGCCCCTGGGTGTGCTGCTCCCGATGGCCGGGGGGCGGCTGTACGTGCACCCGTGGCTCTCGCTGGCCCGTACGGTCGCCGCCGGCTTCCTGATCTCGCTCGCCATCGAGCTGGGGCAGACCGGGGTGCCCGGCCAGGTGGTGGACGTGGACTCGCTGTTCCTGAACACGGCGGGCGTCGCCCTCGCCCACGTCCTGGTGGTGCCCGCGTGCCGGGCGCGCCTGCGGCGGCGCGGCGGAGCGGCGGGGACGCGGGTGGTGGCGCGGAGGGGGCACGAGGTCCCTCAGGGTTCGATCCCTCAGGGTTCGACCCCGACGATTTCCGGGGTCGGGATGGCCCCGTAGAGCGATGCTTCGTCCGTTTCGTCGCGGGACGATGGACGCATCGGGAGCACAACGGACTGCTCCCCGCAACGGTTCGCGAAGGAGCCCACCATGGCCGCACTTGCCCGCCCCCGTGACGGACGCATGCTCGGCGGAGTGTGCGCAGCGCTGGCGCGGCGTTTCGGCACGTCGGCGAGGACCATGCGCATCATCTTCCTGGTCTCGTGCCTGCTGCCGGGCCCGCAGTTCCTGCTCTACCTGGCGCTGTGGCTGCTGCTGCCCCAGGAGGGGCCGTCGTCCTCGGCCGCCTGGTAGTCGTTCCCGCACACATGCCGGTGGGCGGGCACCCGTTCGGGGTGCCCGCCCACCGGCGTGTTCCGGCTTCGGCTCAGCCGCCGAGCGGCAGACCGTTGGCGGACAGGCCGCTGGTGCTCAGACCGCCGGCCGGCATGCCGCCGAGGAGGCCCTTGACGGGGGTGGTGGCGTCGCCGACGAGCTTGGTCTGGCTGGTGCCGAGGAGCTGGTCGGCGGTGTCCTTGACCGGCAGCGTCGAGGTGGCGTCGGCCACGGCACCGGCGACGGGCAGGACGCTGGTCGCGGTCTCCAGCGGCAGCGCGGAGGCGGACGCGGTGCCGGCGGCGGCAGCGGCGAAAGCGGCGCCGAGAACGGCGACACCGAGAGTCCTGGCGGCAGACTGCTTCATATGACATTCATCCTTGGGGAAGGGGATGTGAGCGGCTATGCAACGTAGTCAGCCGCGCCCCGGCCCCGCAAACACCCGACACGAAGGAAAACGGCCGGGAAATCCTTTCCCCGGCCGTTTTCCGTACGCCTCCGTCAGCCCGCGAGCGAGGAGGACACGCTGGTCGCAGCGGTCTGCTCGAAAAGCCATTCGGACTTGAGCTCGGCGTAGCCGGGCTTGATGACGTCATTGATCATCGCCAGACGTTCATCGAAAGGAATGAACGCCGACTTCATTCCATTGACGGTGAACCACTGCATGTCGTCGAGCGTGTATCCGAAGGCCTCGGTCAGCTTCTCGAATTCCTGACTCATGGTCGTGCCGCTCATCAGCCGGTTGTCGGTGTTGACGGTGGCCCGGAAGTGCAGCTTGCGGAGCAGCCCGATGGGGTGCTCCGCGTACGAGGACGCGGCCCCGGTCTGGAGGTTGGACGTCGGGCACATCTCCAGCGGGATGCGCTTGTCCCGTACGTACGAGGCGAGCCGGCCCAGCTTCACGGAGCCGTCCTCGGCGACCTCGATGTCGTCGATGATGCGGACCCCGTGCCCGAGCCGGTCGGCGCCGCACCACTGGATGGCCTGCCAGATCGACGGCAGCCCGAACGCCTCGCCCGCGTGGATCGTGAAGTGGTTGTTCTCGCGCTTGAGGTACTCGAAGGCGTCCAGGTGCCGGGTGGGCGGGAATCCCGCCTCGGCGCCCGCGATGTCGAAGCCGACGACGCCCTGGTCCCGGTAGCGGTTGGCCAGTTCGGCGATCTCCAGGGAGCGCGCGGCGTGCCGCATGGCGGTGAGCAGGGCGCCGACGCGGATGCGGTTGCCGTCCTGCCGGGCCCGCCGCTCGCCCTCGCGGAACCCCTCGTTGACGGCCTCGACCACCTCTTCGAGGGTCAGCCCGGCCTCCAGGTGCTGCTCGGGGGCGTACCGCACCTCGGCGTAGACGACCCCGTCGGCGGCCAGGTCCTCGGCGCACTCGGCCGCGACCCGGACCAGCGCGTCACGGGTCTGCATGACCGCGCAGGTGTGGGCGAACGTCTCCAGATACCGCTCCAGCGAACCGGAGTCGGCCGCCTCCCGGAACCAGATGCCGAGTTTGTCGGGCTCGTTCTCGGGAAGCGCGTCGTAACCGATCGCCGCCGCGAGGTCGACGATCGTTCCGGGGCGCAGACCGCCGTCGAGGTGGTCGTGCAGAAGGACCTTGGGGGCACGCCGGATCTGGTCCGGGCCGGGCACGTGGAGGGTCGGGCTCATCATCCAGGCACTGTAGCGCCTACGCGCGTAGAGCGGGCTGGTCGTTGCATAACGGTACGGTCGAACCTTCCCGCGCCCCGCTGCGTAACAGACCCCGCGAACAGGGGTGGCGGACGCGCGCTCGTCTGACACTGTTACGCCATGGCACAGCGCGCACTCCCCCAGCCCGCGGCACGGCTGGGACGGGCCGTCGGAGCGGCGGCCGGAACGGCAACGGTCGGCGGCGTGGTCCTGCTGCTCCCGGACGGCGAACCCCACTCGCACCGCCGCCCCTCCGCCCTCTCCCACGCCCGCCTGCTCCCGCTGGCCCGCGCCCTGGCCCACGCGGGCCGCGCCGACGGCCTCACCGCCCATGTGGTGCGCTACCGCTGCCGCGGCTGGAACGAGGACGACGCCCATCTCGCGGCGGACGCGGAGTGGGCGGTGGACGAGGCCGTACGCCGCTACGGCGACGTCCCCCTCTGCCTGGCCGGCCACGGCATGGGCGCCCGAGCGGCCCTCCGCGCGGGCGGCCACCCGGCGGTCGGCGCGGTCCTGGCCATGGCCCCCTGGCTCCCCGGCGACCCGTCCGCCGCCCCCGAACCGGTCAAACACCTGGTCGGCCGCCCGGTCCTGCTGGTCCACGGCACCAACGACACGCGCTGCGCCCCGGAGTTGTCCTTCCGCCTGGCCGAACGCGCCAAGAAGGCCAACCGCGACACCTGCCGCTTCGAGGTCCACTCGGACGGCCACGGGCTGCGCCAACACCGCTCCGAAGTCGCGGCCCTGGCCGCCGACTTCGTACGCGGCACGCTGTTCGGCCACGCGTACGCCCGCCCGGTGACGGACGCGCTGGCGGCTCCGCCGCCGCTGGGGCTGCGGATGCCGCTGGCGGTGGGGTTCGGGGAGTCGTTGGGGGTCAGCTGAGGATCCGGTCGTTGTCGGTGTCCCGCGGTGTGCCCAGGTGCTTTTCCGTAATGGCGTAGACGGTGGCGAGGGTGTCGGGGGCGATGTGGGACAGGGCCGGGATGGCGTGATGCCAGCCAGGTGTCGCCAGGGCGTGTTGCAGGGACCTCGCGGCGGGCCGCACGGCGGCCGGTGCGGCCCGCGTCGTGTGGAGCGCCAGGCACTGAACGGTGTGCGTGAAGGCGTCCGTGCCGACCGGGTCCGGGACGGGGCAGGGACGGCACGGCACACGGGCGAGGTGCACGGCCACCGCGGTCAGCGCCACGGCTCTGTGGCGGGGTGCGGCGGAAGACATCGCCACGCGGTGCGCGGCGGCGTGGTCGCCCAGGGCCGCGTGCAGCACGGCCAGCGCGGCGGTGGGGGAATGCTCGGCCCCGCGATGGGCCGCGTCCCGGGTCAGCCAGTCCAGCTGTTGGGCGGGCTCTTTCCCGTCACCGATGAGAAGGAACGCCTGCACGAGGAGGTCTTCGGGGCGCCAGGCATGCGGGTTGCTCCGCGTCGCCTGCTCCTGCGCGGCTGCCATGACCTCGTGGAACAGCTGCTGTTGGTGGGGCGGCAGGTCTGCAACGGCTGGGAGGAGTTCTGCCAGCAAGGGCAACAGCCCGTGGCTTCGCATCGCCCCCGGGGCTGCTCGTAGACGTTCCAGCAACGGACGGACCAGTTCGTACGCCGCTTCGGGGTCGTGTGACGCGAGCTCGGCCGCGACGGCGACGCGCGCTGCCCGGTCCGCCGTTCGCCAGGCGGCCCGCCCGCCGGGGCGCTGCGGCGGCCGGTGCCGCTCGACGTGGTCGACGGCGGACGTCACCTCTCCTACGCGGGCCAGAGCCTGCGCAACATACGCCCAGCCCCTGCCGGCAGCCCCACGGGCCGCTTCCCGCGCGTGGTGGCGTGCCTCGGCCTGTCGGTCGCAGTCCGCATGGGCCAGGGCCATGGCGGCGTGTACGCGTACCCGCTCGTCCGGGTGCCGCGCGAGGCCGGGCAGCACCTCGGGATCGACGGCTGCGCCGGTACGGACGAGCGCGCCCGCGAGGTCCGGCAGCCAGACGGGTCCCCGGCCGCCGCGTCCGGCCGGGGGGAGGAGGGCCAGCGCCTGTTGCAGATGGTGCTCCGCGTCGTCCACGGCGCCGCGTCCGGCGAGGTGGACGGCCTGCTCGGCAAGCGCGGTGGCTTCGGTGAACGCGTGATCCTCGGCGACGGGCTCTTCCGGGGCGTGTGCGGGCTCCGGGGGCACGGCGCGCCGTCCGAGCTCCAGGATGCGGGTGGCTTCCTCCGGTGGTGCCCCCACGTCGGTGAGGGCCCGGGCGAGCACGGCGAGCGTGTGCGGGAAGCCGAATTCCAGGTGGAAGGCGTCCGCCGGCGAGCGCTCCCCGGCGTCGACGTGCAGGACGCGTTCGAGGTGGTGGCAGGCGGCGGCCGCGAGTTGCCCGGCCTGCGCCGGACGGGTGGGTGCCACGAAGGAGGCGGTTGCGGCGAGCGTGGCCACGGCCTCCAGTGAGGGGGCCTCCTGCCACGCCCTCGTCACGTGCTCCAGGGCGAGGTCGTGCAGACGGCCGGCGCGGTCCGAGTCCGCGGCCGCCACCGTCTGCCAGAGCTGCACCGCGACGGCCACGCCTTTGCCGTCCATGGGATCGGCCTGCTGTTCCAGTTCGTCCAGGAGTCGGGCCGCGTCCTGTGGATGGTCCGGTGCCAGCAAGGCGGCGGCCGATGCCCAGGTCTCGCTGCGGGCCGACCCGGTGCCCCGGGTGGAACGGAGCAGCGCGAGGCCATCCGCGTACTGCTCCTGGCGACTGCGGCCCTCTGCCGTCGTGAGCAGGGCGAGAGCTGCCCGCGCGGCCGCGCCCTCGGCCTCGTCGGTGACGTAACCGGCCCCCTCCGCCTCCCGCAACGCCGTGCGCGCCCACCGCTCTGCCTCCCGGGCGGTGACGGCGGCCTCCTGCTCGTCCATCGCCCACACCATCTCCGCCAGGTCGGCGAGCCGCAGCGCCTTGTCCACGGCGCTCCCCGACGCGATCGCCAGCGCTCGTGCCCGCCCCGGGTCCCCGAGCCGGGCAACGGCCTGTGCGACGGCCCCGGGGACCGGCCGCGCCCGGCCCAGCAGCATGTCCCGGGAAACGGCGGCCGCGACGGCCGGCCCCAGTGCCGCGTGCTTCCCGCGACGGGCGGCGACCAGACCCAGATGGGCGAGGGCGACGTCGGCGCCGGAGCGGTCGGCGAGGCGCAGTTGGTAGCACGGATCGAGAACGAGGGCGTCGAGACGCTCGGTGTCCGCGGAGTCCTGGAGGAGGCGGATGTAGCCGGTCAGAAGATAGTTGGGCGTGTTTTCGGGCCAGCCCTGGTCCTGGTACGCCTGCGCCCAGCGGTGCAGGTCGTCCCTCCGTTCGGCGAGGTCGGGCTCCCCCAGCTCCTGGCACACCGTCCTGAGGATCGCGTCGTGGGCCAGCACGAACGCCTGGCGGTCCTCTTCTGCCTCCGCTCCGGTCCGTCCGTTCAGGGCGAGGCGATCGACGCGCGTGGGCGCGAGTGAACGGCTGACCACGGTGCCGAGCCGGAGCCGCACCTCGCGCGGCCGGACGCGGAGGATCTTCGCCAGATCCGCTCGCGTGAGGGCTCCTCGCGCGGTGGCGAGCAGCCCCAACACCTGTTGGCCGATGCGGGGGTCGCCCAGGAGCTCGTCCAGCTCCACCAGAGCCATGTCCCGGATGGCCCGTGCGGCCGGAGAGGAGGTGAGCTGCCGGACGATACCGGGATCCCGCAGGGGGTGATCCCCCGCCAGTTTCAGCGGGGCCGAGGGGTGAGCACGGCCGCTGACAATGACGCGCATGCCGTGCGGCGGGGCTTTGGGGAGCAGCCCGGCGATGCCCATGCCGTCCCGATCCACGTCGGCGTCCTCGTCAAGCCCGTCAACGACCAGTACGAGCCGACGATTGCGCTGCTCGCAGGCTTGAGCGGCCGCCGCGTACGCCACGGAGAAGTCCTTGAGGGCGGCAGCAGGCAGACGTCGCATGCCCGACGCGGCAGCCAGTTGCTGCCCGACCACGCGCGTGAAGTCCTCGCATCGATCCGTGCCCAGGCGCCCCGAGATGAAGTGGTGGGCGATGTCGATCCCGGGCAGCCGGTAGCGGTCGGCGAACCAGGCCAGCAGCGCAGTCTTCCCCGCCCAAGGGCCCGCCTGATACCACCGGTAATCCGGCCCGTCCTGACCCGCCGTCACGAATGCGACCAGCTCGTCGAGCTCGTCCTCCCGGCCCGCGAACTCACGTGGCAGTACGTCCAAGAGGGCCGGGGATGGCCCGGCCAGCAGACGCCCTGGGGACGTTCCGTGCACCCGGGGGCCGGAAGGGCTCTGCTTCCTTTGGCGGACCGTGTTGGCAGCCAAAAAGCGGGCCTGCCACGTGGCCTTGGTCCGGCCGACATAGGTACGCGACCGGCTCTTCGCACACTTCTCCAACGTGGGGATCAGCTGACCCAATACATAAGGCATGTTCTCTTCACGAGGGAGCGTTTCACCCCGCAGCCACGTACTCAGGCTTGAGACCCTGACCGTGCACCCCTCAAGGGCGGCCAGTTCGTGAAGCCCCGGCCCCTTGGACCGGCCGCCCGCTGCCTCATCCAGCCTCCTGAGGTCGTCGCGGAAATCAGGCGCTGCGGGTGAGTGCTCTGGAATGTTTTTCATCCGTCCCTGACCTGCATGTTTCGGGCGTGTACGGGTCCCGAACGTTTCTGGAATCCGGACGCACGGTGGATACCTGAGGCACGCCGCCCGGCGGAGTAGCCACGGGCGACACCCCTGAGGAGATCCGCATGTCCGGCCTGCCGCCCGTCCTCGAGTCCGTCCTGCAAGGGGCCGCCGCCACCGGCCTCGCCTACGTCGGGGCCGTCGTCACCGTCGCCACCTCCTCCGTGCTGTTCCGCAGCCCGGAGCGCCGGCGCGACGCGCGGGCGACCCTGACGATCCTGTTGCGACGCGGCGGTGGGAAGCGGTGATGTCCGCGGGGCTGGTCGCGGCGGGGCCCGAGGGCCTACTCTCGGCGCTTGCCGGAGGTTCCCCGCACGTGCGGGGATGGCCCCCGTTAGGAGCAGTTTCTACTCGGCCCCCGCGTGCGCGGGGACGCTCTCCGCCGGTCAACGCGCCAATATCAACCCGCAGCTGTACGCCCGCGCGTGGCCCAGGCCGTTCGACAGGGAGGCCACCAGGGTTTCCGGGTCGGTGACCGTCAGGGTGCCGCGGATTTCCGCGCGGCCGATGCGGAGGGGTTTGGCGCGGTGGGTGCTGGACACCGTCGGCAGCATGCGGATGCCCAGGGTCTCCGGGTCCGCGGTGGCGCCGATGCGGGTGACGCCGTCCTCGGCGACCGAGGGCTCGCCGGCGGCCTGGAGGCGCCGTGCGAACCAGCGCTTCACGTGTTCCGGGGTGGTGTGGGCGGTACGGGTGCCGCGCACCTTCTCCGCGGGCGGGCGGCCCGACGGCCTGCTGCGTGTGGGGTTCACGACCGCGCGGAAGCCGAAGACCTCGCCCCGCTCGAAGGTGCGGTCGACGGTGATGATGTGCGGGGCCGTCGTCAACGCTTCGGGGGGGATGCGCGTCCAGTCGCCCGGGACCCGGGACTGGACGACCAGGACGAGGGCCCCCGCCTTCAGGTCCACCGACCAGGTGGACAGGACGCCCATCTGGGCGCGCGCCTCGGGTTCGCCGTCCTCGACCCAGCCCCGGAAGCCGCTCATCACCGTGCGGTGCATCTCCTGGGCGTCGACCAGGGACTTGGCGACCAGGGGGTGGCGGGCGTTCAGGGTGAGAACGGAGTGGGTGGCGACGAAGCGGGCCGTCGAGGCCCGGGTGCTCTTCACGGGATGATGTCCCATCCGGTTGCGGTCGGTGCGATGGTGATGCGCGTACGGGTCTCCCAGCGGGTGACATGGGCCCGCCGGCCCGGGTCGAAGCTGACCGGCTCGTCGTTGACCTGGAGCGCGCCCCGGGTGCCCGGCGCGGCCTGGATCCACGCCCAGGGACGCCGCCCCGAGGTGTCGGGCCCCTCGGGCCCGGGAAGCAGGATCTTGCCCGTGAACGCGGCGGCGATCGTGCCGGGCAGGATCTCTGCGGCCAGCGTGCCGGAGGGCGGGCAGGACTTCCGGCCGAGCCACAGCAGCCGCTTCGGGTGTTCGAGGGCGTGCGCGACCTCCTCCAGGAGCGCCCGGTCCTGATGCTGGAGTCCGACGACGAAGGCGGCGTCCGACAGGTACCAGCGCTCGGTGATCAGCGCCGTACGCGACAGCTCGGCCGATACGAGCGCCCCGGAGACGGGGTCGGCGGTGATCTTCTTCGGCGCCCCGTACCAGCCGGCCAGCTCGTGGTGTCCGAAGCCCTCGCCGTCGGCCGCCTCCATGCTCGCGGCGACGGCCGCGGCCCGCCGGTGGTCGGTGATGACGTCCCGGGGCCGCAGGGGAAACCGCCCGGCGCCGACCGTGTGGTAGTCGCGCACCGGGGTCCCCGGGTGGTCGGCGCGGACCCCGAAGGCGAGCGTGGCCAGGTCGTCCACGGGGTCGGTGCGTTCCCGGCCGAGGGCCGCCGCACACATGCCGATGACCGCCGACTTGGTGGGGCGGGCGTGCGTGTCGCGGTGCGAGAACCGGGACGCCACTCCCCAGGACTGGAGCGGCGCGGCAAGCCGTACAAGCAGGACGTGCGGGGTCACGCCGTCAGCTCCTCGGCCGAGGCGACGGCCAGGGCGCCGGTGTCCTCGAGCGTGCCGAGGAGTTCCTCGATGCGCGGGTCGTAGGTGAGGACGCGGCCGGTCCTGATGTCGGGGCGGCGGCGGCTGACGAACGCGTGGTGCTTCAGCAGCCGCCGCACCGCGGCCGGTCCCGCGGGGCCCTCGCCGTCCTTGTCCACGGGGTTCTCGTCAATGGGGGCCTGGAAGGCGGCCGCGTAGTTGTAGGGGCGCTCGCCCTCGAAGGCGAGGACGAGTGCGGGCAGCGAGCCCGTGGAGGCGGTCGAGTTCTTCTTCGCCTCCGGGAAGGCGTCGACGAAGGCCGTGACGAATTCGGCCTCGGCCGCGACGGACGCCTCCTCCGCCTCCTCCGCGGTCATCCCGGCGGCGCGGAGGTTGTTGCGCAGCTTCACGCGGTCGAGGACGGCGTGCCGGTAAAAGGTGCCGGTGATGAGGGACTGGTAGCCGGTCATGCCCGCTCCGGCGTCGTCCGCCGCGTCGAGGAAGTCCAGCGCGTTGGCCTTGCGGTCCAGCTTCGCGTCGTCGGCCGCCGCATAGAAGTCGTCCACCTGCTCCGCCTCGTGCACCGTGAAGGCGTGGCTGCTCTGTACCGCGCCGTCGACGTTCGGGGAGTCCGCGATCTCGGCGAGGAAGCGTCCGTACAGGGCGATGTCGACGGCGTCGCGCGGGGCGAGCGCGGTGAGGACCGCCGCCCTGGTCGCGCCCGGCAGCGCCGGCAGCTTGGCGTCGGCCGCCGGGGTGTCCGCGCCCTCGGCCGGCTCGTCCTGGACGGCTCCCTTGCGGGCGCCCTTCTTCGCCTTGGCCCTGGCCGCCGCGGTCTGCGCCGCCACGTACTCCTCGGTCCAGGGCCGGAGGGCCCCGGCCTGCTCCTCGATGTGGGCGGCGATGCGCGTGCCCGCGTCCTCGGGGGCGAAGAGGAGCACCTTCGTCAGGTTGGCGACGGTCTTCTTGGCGGGGTCCCCGAACTTCAGCCCGGTGGCCTCGATGACGGCGCGGGCGGTACGGATGGCCTCGTCCCACTCCCAGCCGTGCGCGGAAACGAGGGCGCGCGCGGTGGTGAGCGCCCACTCACGGGTCCGGACACCGGTGCGGTGGCCGGCCAGGGCGCCGACGCCCGCGTTGGCCCGGTTGCGGGTGTGGACGCGTTCGGCCCTGCGTCGCGCCTGACTCGTGATCATGTGGCGTTCGTAACCGCCGTACACGATCGACTTGGGCGCCCCGTTCTCGTCGCGTACGGGCAGGACGGCCACCAGGGTCTCCAGCAGGTGCAGGGAGAGGAACTGGCTGCCGGAGGATGCGGCGTTGCTGGTCATGCGAGGGAGCCCTTCTCGGGGTCGGCGGCGGCAGTCGGCGGGGCGGTCCGGGCGGGCGGCATGTGGAAGGCGGCGCCCCACTCGTACGAGATGCGGGCCTTGCGGTCGTGCCAGAGGCAGAGGTCGTCCACGAGCCGCGCCCAGGACGGCGGATGCCGGTCGCAGGAGCGCAGCCGTGCGACGGCGTGCTGCAGATGACGCCATGGGATACGGCGGCTGGACACGATGCGGTCCACCAGACGGGCCGCGCCGGGATCGTCGGGCCCGTGCAGGGCTCCGCCGCCGATACGGCGGGCCGCTTCGCCGAGACTGCCGTACCCGAAATCGGGCTTCCCACGCCCCTGGTGGTATACCGCGAACAGGAAGGCGACCTGGCCGTAGATCTCTCGCTGGGCCTCGGTCGGGCTGTACCAGAGGGCTCGGAAGTGGGGTTCGCGCTGGACGCGGGGGCGTCGCAGTTCGGCGAGGCTCGCGTAGTCGTTGTTGTGGACCAGGCTGGCGAGCCAGGCCGTGAGCGCGGCGCTGCTCTCGCTGGTGCGGGCGTCGGCGCCCGTGCGGGTGGTCATGACGTGGTTCCCCCTCGGATCTCGGCCGGGGCCTTCGGTGCGCTCATCTCGGCGTCGAACCTCCTCAGCGCGGCTGCCCGGGTCTTCGCCCCCTGCGCGTTCCTGGGCAGCGCGTCGAGGCGTTCGGCGAGGAACCGGCGGGCGGCGGCGGTGACGGTGGCCGCGTACTCGTACAAGGAGGCGTGGACGTCCTCGCCGAGCGTCGTCTCCTCCATCAGCAGGTCGAACGGCTCCAGGGTCGCCGCCCAGTGCTGGGCGCGGGCGTCGAAGCGGTCGATCTGGGCGGCCTTGTCGGCCGGTTTGGGGTTCGGGTACGCCACGGTCCAGGCCGCGTACGCCGCCTTGGACAGGGCGGACGCCACGTACTCGGCGATCTCCGAACCTCCTCGGGAGGCCGTATACAGCCTGGCTTCGAGGCCGGGGGCGAACGGGAAGACGCCGTCGACCCAGGCGATGGCCGTGGTCTGCCTGGCCACCAGCCCGACCGCCCAGAGGTCGATGCGCCGGGCGGGCTGCTGTCCGGGCTCGGGGGCGACGTCCTGGGCCGGAAAGAGCGCGAGCCGCCGGTACAGGGTGCCCCCGTCGTTGCCGCCCACCGGGTGCGACCGCGCTTCGGCCACGGCGGCGTAGAGGGCGTGCGCCTCCCGCCAGACGGCCCGGGTGGCGGAGGCCCACAGCGGCTTCCTGGTGCCGTCCGCCCTCTTCGCGTACACGGCGTCCTGCCGGTGCTCGTCGCTCAGTGCGAGCAGTTCGCCGGCCCCGAGAAGCACCCGGTCCACGTGGTCCCCGGTACGGGTCGGGCGGAGCAGGACCGACCGGCCGAGGGAGCTGTGCAGGTCGGCCGGACCGGTCACCGCCCGGCCGCTCGGCTTGGCCGTGAACCCCCGCCGCTCCTTGCCCGCGGTCCACGTGCGGTTCAGTTCGCCGGGCGGACCGGGGACCGGGGCGAGGTTGAGGCGCAGCGTCTCACCGAGGGTGCCCCCGAGCGCGACCACGCGGATCCGGCTGCCGAGACGGGTGGCGGCGAGGTTGGTGAGGGTGGCCCCGAGCGTCTCCTTGCCCGAGATCCGGGCGCGCCCGGCCGGGCCGTACACGTGCTGGGTGAGCATGGCCCGGAACGCCTCGGCGGCCGGAAGCGGATCCGGGTGCTCCAGATGGTGGTGGTCGAAGAACTGGTTGTAGTCGCCCACCCGCTCGATCACCAGCTGGGCGGGACCCGCCCCGTGCTCATCGATGAACGGGGCCAGCAGGGAGTTCTGTCCCAGGGGCTCCTCGGGGTGGAACAGATCCCAGACCTCGTCCTCCGGGCGCTGGGTGAGCCAGTCGGCAGCGGGCCGGAGCGCGTCCTTCCGGTCCACCCAGGCGGGCCACCGTGCGGCCGACTCCGGATACGTACCGGAGGCGTAGCAGATGGCCAGCAGGTACTCGATGACGGCGACCCGCTCCCCCGGCGTGCCGCCTTCCACACTCCGCAGGCCGTCGGCATCGTGGAACAGCTCCACCAGATTCAGCTCCACGAGCCGGCCGTCCAGGGTGAGGACCCGGACGCAGGGGGATTCCCGGGGGTCCCATCGGGGCCGTAAGCCCTCACCGGGCAAGGCACTTGATCCAGCCACGCTCCACCGTTTCTCATTGCTCTTAACGGTTGCCTGCTCGAACGGCACAGGACGCTAGCAACCGGGCGCCTGCGGGGCGGCGGCATTGGCATATCTCCAACGAGCTTCGACAAAGAGCCAGTTGGCGACGGAGCGCGGCTGTACGATGCCGTGGCCGAGATGGCCCGTACGGGACGAGGAACCCGTTCCCCGCGGTGATGGACTCCCGCGTGCGCGGGGATGTCCCGAAGGCCGAAGACCTGCTGGACACGTTCAACGACTGCTCCCCGCACGCGCGGGGCCCTCACCCCGGCAGCAAACTCCCCCGCCGCCCCAGCAGGAACCGCTTGAACGCCGCCACCGGGGCCGTGTCCGGGTGCCCGTCCAGCCAGGCCACCCCGATCTCGCGCACCGCCCTCGGTGCCGTCACCGTCAGTTCCACCACCCCGGGGCGGGCCACCGCCGGAGGGGGCAGCAGGGCCACGCCCAGGCCCGCCGCCACCAGGCCGCGCAGGGTCTCCGCCTCCTCGCCCTCGAAGGCGACGCGGGGGACGAAGCCCGCCGCCGCGCAGAGGTCGTCCGTGATGCGGCGGAGGCCGTAGCCGGGTTCGAGGGTGACGAAGGTTTCGTCGGCGGCTTCGGCGAGGCGGATGCGGCGGCGGGTGGCGAGGGGGTGGTCGTCGGGGACGACCAGGCGGAGGCGTTGTTCGTCGAGGCGGCGGGTGACCAGGTCGGGGGCGTCCGGGACCGGGGAGGTGAGGCAGAGGTCGAGGCCGCCGGCGCGGAGGCGTTCGATCATGGCCTCGCCGTAGTTCTGGACGAGCTGGAAGCGGACCCGGGGGTGGTCGGCCCGGAAGGCGCGGATGAGGGCCGGGACGGTTTCTGAGCCCATCGTGTGGAGGAAGCCGAAGGCCACCTTGCCCGCGGTGGGATCGGCGTCGGCGCGTACCGAGTCGGCGGCCTTCTCCACCTCGGCGAGGGCGCGTTCGGCCGAGCCGAGGAAGGTCCGGCCGGCCGGGGTCAGCGAGACCGTGCGGCCCTTGCGCGCGAACAGGGCGACGCCCAGGTCGTCCTCCAGCCGCACCATCGCGCGCGAGAGCGTGGACTGCGGGACGCCCAGCTCCTGCGCGGCGCGGGTCACGTGCTCGTGGCGGGCGACCGCCTCGAAGTACGCGAGGCGGGGCGCGAGGACCGCGCGGATGTCTTCTTCGTAACTGCCCGGTGACAGCCGGGGCCGTGAGCTGTGTTGATGCACCATGGGATTGATTATTGGCTGTTTGTGCATTGGACGCATGAATCGCCCGCGGCATACGTTCCTTGCATGCCTCCTGCCAGTACCGGGGCGTCCACCCTCACCGTGGCCGCCTCGACCCCGTCGTCCCCCGTCACCGACACCACCGACCGGCTCGAACCCGGGCGCCTCGGCTACCGCCGGATGAGCTTCGCCCTCTTCGCTGCCGGTGTCGCGACCTTCGCGCTCCTCTACTCCACGCAGGCGCTGCTGCCCGCCGTCTCCGCGTCCTTCGGCGCGACGGCCGGGCAGGCGAGCTGGACGGTGTCCGCCGCGACCGGGGCGCTGGCGCTGTGCGTCCTGCCGCTGAGCGCGCTGTCCGAGCGGTTCGGGCGGCGGCAGATGATGACCGCCTCGCTGGTGATCGCGGTGACGGTCGGGCTGTTCGTCCCGTTCGCCCCCTCGCTGGGCTGGCTGATCGCGCTGCGCGCGGTCCAGGGCGCCGCGCTCGCCGGACTGCCCGCGTCCGCGATGGCGTACCTGGCGGAGGAGGTGCGGCCCAAGGCGCTCGTCGCCGCGATCGGGCTGTTCGTGGCCGGGAACAGCATCGGCGGGATGAGCGGCCGCATCCTCACCGGCTGGGTCGCCCAGCTGTGGGGCTGGCGGGCGGCGCTCGGCGCGGTCGGGCTGCTGGCCGTGGCCTGCGCGGTCGTCTTCCACTTCATGATCCCGCGCGCCCGCCACTTCACCCCGGGCACGCTGAACCCCAAGGCGCTCGCGCGTACGGTCGGTTCGCACCTCGCCAACCCGCTGCTGCGGCGGCTGTACGCGATCGGCGCGCTGTTCATGACGGTGTTCGGCGCCGTGTACACGGTCATCGGATACCGGCTCGTGGAGGCCCCGTTCAACCTGCCGCAGGGCATCGTGGGCTCGATCTTCCTGGTGTACCTGGTCGGCACGGTCTCCTCCGCCGCAGCCGGACGGCTGGTCGCCCGGCTGGGGCGGCGGGGCGCGCTGTACCTCGCCGTCTCGACCACGGCCGCCGGATTGCTGCTCTCGCTGGGCGACGCACTGGCCGCGGTGCTCCTGGGCCTGGTGCTGATCACGGCCGGGTTCTTCGCCGGGCACGCGGTCGCCTCGTCCTCGGTGAGCCGTACGGCGACGACGGGCCGCGCCCAGGCGTCGGCGCTGTACCAGTCGGCGTACTACCTCGGCTCCAGCGCGGGCGGCACGCTCGGCGCGGTGGCCTTCCACACCGGCGGCTGGGCGGGCACGGTGACGCTGGGACTGCTCGCGGTCCTCGGAGTCGTGTCCATCACGCTGTACGGGACGCGGGCCGCCCGCGCCGAACGGCTGCGGCCCGGCGCGGTGGCGCCCGTACAGAACTGAGACATTCGGCGCACAACCTGTCGCTCCCCTTCGCGCATCTAGCAGGCGGAATCACCGCAGTGCGCGCGAAGGGGAGTTGGCGTACATGGGAGTCAGGAAGAGCATGCGGAACATACGGGGCATTACGGGCGTACGGGCGCGGCGGGGGCTCGTCCTGTCCGTCGCGGGGCTGACCGCGATACCGGCGTTCGTCCTCGGCACGGGCACCGCCGCGCAGGCGGCGTCCTGCACGACGTCCACGGGCCCGTACCAGAAGCAGGTGGAGAAGTACCTGCACCTGAAGGTGGACGGCAGGCAGTCGGCGGCCGACTGCAAGAAGATCCGGTCGTTCCAGAGCACTTACGGGGTCACCCCGACCATCGGTTACGCGGGGCCGGTCACCTGGCGCACGATGCAGACGCTCACCGCGCAGAAGGCGGCCGGCAAGAACCCGAACAAGGCCGGGAAGTGCCCGACCAACAAGGGGCGCATCGCCTGCGTCGACCTGACGCGGCAGATCAGCTGGATCCAGGACGGCAAGAAGCTGAAGTTCGGGCCGGTGCCGGTGCGGACGGGGCGGGACAAGTACGAGACGCGGACGGGCGCCAAGAAGATCTACTGGCGCCACAAGAACCACGTGTCCTCGATCTACCACGTGTCCATGCCGTACTCGCAGTTCTTCGACGGCGGGCAGGCGTTCCACGCGGTCGGCGTGAAGATGTGGAACCCGCCGGGTTCGCACGGCTGCGTCAACATGCGCACCTCGGACGCGAAGTCATACTGGAATTTGTTGAAGAACGGCGACGACGTCTACGTGTACGGCCGCAAGCCGGGGACCTGACGGCTGCCGCTCGCCCGCCCCGTTGTCAGTGCCCCGCTGTAGCTTCCGAAGTACTGGACGGAGCGAGCGGTCGCACGGCACGACAGGGTGGATCGGCGATGAGTGAAGTGACAGCGGCGGGCCCCGGCGCGGAAGCCGGGGTGCCGGGCGACATCGACAGCCGCCTGGAAGGGCACCGGGTCGAGCTGACCGGTTACTGCTACCGGATGCTCGGCTCGGCGTTCGAGGCGGAGGACGCGGTCCAGGAGACGCTGGTGCGGGCCTGGCGGAGCTTCGACAAGTTCGAGGGCCGGTCCTCGCTGCGGTCCTGGCTGTACCGCATCGCCACCAACGTCTGCCTCGACATGCTGAACGCGGGCAAGCGGCGGGCCCGGCCGGTCGATCTGACCGGGCCGACGCCGCTCGCGCAGGCCGCGCTCAATCCGCTGCCGGAGAACACCTGGCTGGAGCCGATGCCGGACGGCCGGATCATTCCGACGACCGACGACCCGGCGGAGGCGGCGGTGGCGCGCGAGTCGGTGCGCCTGGCGTTCGTCGCGGCGCTCCAGCACCTGCCGCCGAAGCAGCGCGCGGTGCTCATCCTGCGCGAGGTGCTGGCCTGGAAGGCCGCGGAGGTCGCGGAGCTGCTCGGCACCTCCGTCGCCTCGGTCAACAGCGCCCTCCAGCGGGCCCGGGCGACCCTGACCGACCACGAGTCCGTGGCGGCCGACGCGGCGGACCCCCTGGACTCGGAGCAGACCGCCCTGCTGGAACGGTACGTGGCGGCGTTCGAGGGCTACGACATGCAGGCGCTGACCGCGCTCCTCCACGAGGACGCGGTGATGACGATGCCGCCGTTCGACCTCTGGCTCCGGGGCCACGACGACATCACCGGCTTCATGACGTCCCTGGGCGCGGGCTGCGCCGGCTCCCGCCTCCTCGCGACCACCGCCAACGGCTCCCCGGCGTTCGCCCACTACAAGCCCGACCCGGAGGGCCCGGGCTTCCTCCCCTGGGCGGTCCAGGTCATCGACATCAAGAACGGCACGATCACGGGCCTGCACTGCTTCCTGGACGCGCCGCGGTGGTTCCCGTTGTTCGGCTTCCCGGACAGGCTGGAGGCGGTCGCGGCGTGAGGCGGCGCGTGGTGCGGGGCCTGGCCGTGGGCTGGGTGGTGCTCGCGGGGGCCGGCTGGGCGGCCGCCCAGTGGCTCGGCGAGCCGGCGGCGACTTCGGGGCCGGCCCCGGTGACCCCGCCCTCATCGGCGGCCGAGCCGGGTCCCCAGCCGGAGTCGGACTGCGCGCAGGCGATGCGGGCGACGCCGCGCGCGACGGCACTACGGACAACACCGAAGGGGACGGGCTCCGGCGAGGGCCGTTCCCGGCTGTTCACCTGCGATTACGCGGTGGGGGAGCGCTGACGGGCGCCTGCTCCGCCCGTCCGCTCATCGGACGGGCGGGACCACGGCGAACGCCTGGGTCAAGGCACTGGGACAACCCGCCGAATTCCGTTCGGAACGCGCGCGTCAGCGTCCGTAGGTGAGGCAGTCCCCCAGTCCCACCAGTTCCAGCAGCGCCCGTAGTTCCGGGGGCGTGCCGCGCAGGGGCAGCTCGGGGATGCCTGTTCTGCGGGCGGTCAGGGTGAGGCGGGCGATCGCCTCGACCGCGGTCAGGTCCGGGTGGACGACGCCGCTCAGGTCGCAGTACACCGTGGCGGGGTCCGGGGACCTGGCCAGGAGGAGTTCCAGCTCGGCGCAGAGGCGGGGGACGGCGTCGCGCGTGATGCGGCCGGTTACGACGAGCGCGGCCGGGGGCGGGGCTGACGAGGCTTCCATACCCTGGCAGACCGGAGGGCGCCCCGGAATTCACCGCGTCGAGGCGGCCCCTCTCAGCTGACCGGGAAGATGCCCGTGTCCAGGTCCAGCCCGAACGGGTCGGGCAGGGTCAGCTTGTCGCCGTACTCGACCGTGGCCAGCTGGCGGTACGTACCGTCCTCGGGCTCCCCGTACAGCGTGGCGGTGGGGCGGCCCGAGTGCCAGGGGTCCAGCAGGAGGAAGAGCGCGACGCCCGCCTTCGCGTAGCCGCGCACCTTGCCGATGCGGTCGTGGTTGGCGTTGTGCTGCGAGGTGATCTCGACGACCAGCAGCGCTTCCTCGGCGGGGACGCGGTTGCCCGGTCCGCTCGCCACGGCTCTCGGGACGACCACGAGGTCGGGGATGTAGAGCCCGGCCCTGCCGGGGACCGAGACCCCGAGGGTCTGGTAGATCCCCCAGTCCTCCGGAATCACGGAATAGAGCCTGCGCTGGAGCAGCTCGGCAGTGGTGTTGTGGTCCTTGGACGGCGGCGGCGACACAGTGACGATCCCCTCGATGATCTCCACCTTGCAGCCCTCCGGCGCGTCCGTCTCCTCCCAGATCCGGACGAGGTCGTCCCACTCCTGGCCCTGTCCCGGGCCCGGCGCGGGTTCGACGGTGAGTGCGCTCATGGCGGTCTCTCCTCGTATTGGTGCGTCACCGAGTCCAGCATGCCGAACGGGACCGGGGGCGGTCCACCGGTCCCGTTCACCCGTACGAGGAAGCCGCAGGTCAGGCAATACGTTCCCGCACCACCGGGGTCGCCGTGAACGCCGTGCCCGCGGGCTCGATGTCGTACGCGTCCGGGAGCGCCTTCAGGGCGTAGTCGAACTTCTCCGGGGTGTCCGTGTGCAGCGTCAGCAGCGGCTGGCCGTCGGTGATCTCGTCGCCGGGCTTGGCGTGGAGCTCGATGCCCGCGCCGGCCTGGACCGGGTCCTCCTTGCGGGCGCGGCCCGCGCCGAGGCGCCAGGCGGCGACGCCGATGTCGTAGGCGTCCAGGCGGGTCAGGACGCCGGAGGAGGACGCCTTGATGACGTGCTGTTCGCGGGCGACCGGGAGCGCGGCGTCCGGGTCGCCGCCCTGCGCGGAGATCATGCGGCGCCAGACGTCCATCGCGGAGCCGTCCTGGAGGGCCTTTTCCGGGTCGGCGTCCTTGAGTCCGGCCGCGTCCAGCATCTCGCGGGCCAGGGCCAGCGTGAGGTCGATGACGTCCTTCGGGCCGCCGCCGGCCAGGACCTCGACGGACTCGCGGACCTCCAGGGCGTTCCCGGCGGTGAGGCCGAGCGGGGTGGACATGTCGGTGAGCAGGGCGACCGTGCGGACGCCGCTGTCGGTGCCGAGGGCGACCATGGTGGAGGCCAGCTCGCGGGCGTCGTCCAGGGTCTTCATGAAGGCGCCGGAGCCGACCTTGACGTCCAGGACCAGGGCGCCCGTGCCCTCCGCGATCTTCTTGGACATGATCGAGCTGGCGATGAGCGGGATCGCCTCGACGGTGCCGGTGACGTCGCGCAGCGCGTACAGCTTCTTGTCGGCGGGGGCCAGACCGTCGCCCGCCGCGCAGATGACCGCGCCGGTGGTGTCCAGGACGTCCAGCATCTCCGCGTTCGAGAGGCGGGCGCGCCAGCCGGGGATGGACTCCAGCTTGTCGAGGGTGCCGCCGGTGTGGCCGAGGCCCCGGCCGCTGAGCTGGGGGACGGCCGCGCCGCAGGCGGCGACCAGCGGGGCGAGCGGCAGGGTGATCTTGTCGCCGACGCCGCCGGTGGAGTGCTTGTCCGTGGTGGGGCGGGAGAGACTGTCGAAGTTCATCCGCTCGCCGGAGGCGATCATCGCGGCGGTCCAGCGGGCGATCTCCGTACGGTTCATGCCGTTCAGCAGGATCGCCATGGCCAGCGCGGACATCTGCTCGTCGGCGACCTCGCCGCGGGTGTACGCGTCGATGACCCAGTCGATCTGCTCGGGGGTCAGCTCGCCTCGGTCCCGCTTGGTGCGGATGACGGAGATGGCGTCCATGGTCTGGCGTCCTTCCGGCCGGTACGTACAAACGCGTTGGGTCCCGCTGACTCTACGCGCATAGAGGGAGAAAGAGGCGCCGGGTGGGCCCGTTGTGCGGGCCCACCCGGCGGGGAACGGTCAGCCCAGGTGCGAGGGGCCGAACGCCTGGGGCAGCATCTCGTCCAGGGTGCGGAAGCCGTCCGGGGTCTCCAGGATCAGTTCCGGGCCGCCGAACTCGTAGAGCAGCTGCCGGCACCGGCCGCACGGGACGAGGCTCTCGCCCGCGCCGTCGACGCAGGTGAAGTGGGTCAGCCGGCCGCCGCCCGTGGCGTGCAGCTGGGAGACCAGGCCGCACTCGGCGCAGAGCCCGATCCCGTACGAGGCGTTCTCGACGTTGCAGCCGGTGATCGTACGGCCGTCGTCCACCCGGGCGGCGACGCCGACCGGGTAGCCGGAGTACGGGGCGTACGCCCGGGACATGGCGTCCCGGGCCGCGGCCCGCAGGGCCTCCCAGTCGGCCTCGGTGAAGGGCGGGGGCGTCACTTGCCCTGGCCCTTGCGGTAGCGCATGCCGTCCGCCTTCGGCATCCGCAGCCGCTGCGCCGAGAGCGAGAGGACGAGCAGCGTGACGATGTACGGCGTGGCGCTGACGAACTCGGTGGGCACGCTGTCCGTGCCGAGGTACCAGACCAGGACCACGGCGGCGATGACGGCGCTGACGACGCCCTGCGTCCAGCTCTTGCGGTAGAGCTTCCACGCGGCGATGCCGACGAGCACCACGAACAGCAGCAGGAGCAGCGCGTGCACGGACTCGCCGCCGTTGCGCAGCTGGAGCGCGTCGGCGAAGCCGAACAGGCCCGCGCCCATGGCGAGTCCGCCGGGGCGCCAGTTGCCGAAGATCATCGCGGCGAGACCGATGTAACCGCGTCCGCCGGTCTGGCCCTCGTTGTAGATGTGCGAGGTGACCAAGGAGAGGAAGGCACCGCCGAGCCCGGCGAGCCCGCCGGAGACGATCACCGCGACGTACTTGTACGTGTAGACGTTGACGCCCAGCGATTCGGCGGCGACCGGGTTCTCGCCGCAGGAGCGCAGGCGCAGGCCGAACGCCGTCTTCCACAGGACGAAGAAGGTCCCGATGAAGAGCACGACGGCGAGGATCGTCAGCAGCGAGAGGTTGGTGACGAGGCCGCCGAGGATGCCGGCCAGGTCGGAGACGAAGAACCAGTGGTGCTTCTCGATGGAGCGCAGTCCGTCGGAGAGGCCGGGGATCGTCACCGAGGTGATGTCGTCGGCCGGCGGGGACTGCTTCGGGGAGCCGCCCTTGGCCGCCGCCTCGCCGCTGTTGAACCACAGCTTGGCGAAGTAGGTGGTGAAGCCGAGCGCCAGGATGTTGATCGCGATGCCGGAGATGATGTGGTCGACGCCGAAGGTGATGGTCGCGACCGCGTGCAGCAGGCCGCCGAGCATGCCGCCGATGACACCGGCGAGGACGCCGAGCCAGGGGCTGGTCTGCCAGCCGGCCCAGGCACCGAAGAAGGTGCCGAGGATCATCATGCCTTCGAGGCCGATGTTGACCACACCGGCCCGTTCGGACCACAGACCGCCGAGACCGGCGAGGCCGATCGGCACGGCCATGGCGAGCGCGGCGCTGATCTGGCCGGCCGAGGTGACGTCCTGGGCGCCGGTGATGGCGCGCACGGCGGACAGCGCGAGCAGGACGCCCGCGATGATCAGCAGGATGACGGGGAAGGACAGGCGGGAACGCCCGCTCTTGCCGCCGGAGACCTTGGGGGCCGCCGGGGGCGGGGTGGAAGTCGCCGTGACGGTCACGCCGACACCTCCTGCTGGTCGGAGTTACGGGCGGCCTGTGCGGCGAGTTCCGCGCCGACCTTGCTCTGCTGGCGCTTGAGTCCGTAGCGGCGGACGACTTCGTACGCGATGACGACGCACAGGACGATGACGCCCTGGATCACGCCGACGATCTCCTTGTCGTACCCCTCGAACTCCAGCTTTCCGGTGCCGCGCTCCAGGAAGCCCCAGAGCAGCGCGCCGAGCGCGATGCCGATGGGGTGGTTGCGGCCGAGGAGGGCGATGGCGATGCCGGTGAAGCCGATGCCGATGGGGAAGTCGCCGCTGAACTCGTGGCTGTCGTTGAGCAGCGTCGGCATGCCGATGAGGCCGGCGACGGCGCCCGAGATGAGCATCGAGGTGATGACCATGCGGCGGACGTTGACCCCGCTGGCCTCGGCGGCGGAGCCGGACTGGCCGACGGTGCGCAGGTCGAAGCCGAAGCGGGTGCGGGACAGCGTGAACCAGTACGCGATGCCGGCGGCGACGGCGACGACGATGAAGCCCCAGACGGGGGTCGGCGTCGTCGGGAACTCGAAGAAGTGCGAGGACTCCGGGAGCGGCTTGGTGGAGATCTTGGTGCCGGCCTCGTCGAGGTGGCCGAGGCGGTTCTGCTGGAGCAGGTAGCCGATGACCGCGGTCGCGATGGAGTTCAGCATGATCGTGGAGACGACCTCGCTGACGCCCCGGGTGACCTTGAGCAGACCGGCGATGCCGGCCCACATGGCGCCGACGATCATCGCGGTGAGGATGATCAGCGGGATCTGGAGGGCGCCCGGCAGGGTCAGCGCGCCGCCGAGCGCGGCGGCGAAGAAGGCGGCGAGGCGGTACTGCCCGTCGACGCCGATGTTGAAGAGGTTCATCCGGAAGCCGACGGCCACCGCGAGACCCGCGAGGTAGTACGTCGTCGCCTTGTTGAGGATGTAGACCTGGCTGTCCGACTTCAGGCCGTAGTCGAACATGATGCCGAAGGCGTTGAACGGCTCCTTGCCGGTGGCGGCGAGCACGAGTGCCGTCACCAGGAAGGCGACCACGATCGCGAGTACGGGGGCCGCGATCCCCAGGAGCAGCCGCTCCTTGTCGATCTTCTTCATCGGTCCTCTCCCCCTTCGCGGGGGTCGGTGTCGTCGTCCGTGGCGGGCGCGGCGGGCGCCTCGCCCTCCTCCGGCGCTTCCAGGTGGCCGCTGGCCGCGCCGGTCATCGCCGAGCCCAGCTCCTCGGGGGTGATGGCCGCGGGGTCGGCGTCCGCGACCAGGCGGCCGCGGTACATGACGCGCAGGGTGTCGGAGAGCCCGATCAGCTCGTCCAGGTCGGCGGAGATCAGCAGAACGGCCAGGCCCTCGCTCCGGGCCTCGCGGATCTGGTCCCAGATCTGGGCCTGGGCGCCGACGTCCACGCCCCGGGTGGGGTGCGCGGCGATCAGGAGCTTGGGCGCGTGGCTCATCTCGCGGCCGACGATCAGCTTCTGCTGGTTGCCGCCGGAGAGGGAGGCCGCGGTGACGTCGATCCCGGGGGTGCGGACGTCGTACTCGCGCACGATGCGCTCGGTGTCGGTGCGGGCGGCCTTGATGTCGAGGAAGGCGCCCCGGCTGTTGGGCCGCTCGGTGACGTGGCCGAGGATGCGGTTCTCCCAGAGCGGGGCCTCCAGCAGGAGCCCGTGCCGGTGGCGGTCCTCGGGGATGACGGCCATGCCGCCCTCGCGGCGCTTGCGGGTCGGGGTGCGGGAGATGTCCGCGCCGTCCAGCGTGAGGGTGCCCGCGTCCGGGGTGCGCATGCCCATGATCGCGTCGACGAGTTCGGACTGGCCGTTGCCCTCCACACCGGCGATGCCCAGGACCTCGCCCTTGTGGATGGTGAAGGTGATGCCGTCGAGCACGGCGCGCACGGCGCCGTCCGGGTCGGTCGCGGTGAGCCGCAGGCCGTCCACGGTGAGCATGGGCGTGTCGGTGACCGTGGACTCGCGGGTCTCCGGGGAGGGGAGTTCGCTGCCGACCATGAGCTCGGCGAGCTGCTTGGTCGTGGTGTTCCGGGGGTCGGCGGTGCCCACGGTGGTGCCGCGCCGGATGACCGTGATCTCGTCGGCGACCGACAGGACCTCGCCCAGCTTGTGCGAGATGAAGATGACGGTCAGGCCCTCCGCCTTGAGCTCCCGCAGGTTGTCGAAGAGCGCGTCGACCTCCTGGGGCACGAGGACGGCGGTCGGCTCGTCGAGGATCAGCGTGCGGGCGCCCCGGTAGAGGACCTTGAGGATCTCCACGCGCTGCCGGTCGGCGACCCCGAGGTCCTCGACCATGGCGTCCGGGCGGACGCCGAGACCGTACGCGTCGGAGATCTCCCGGATCTTGGCGCGGGCCCGGTCCCCGATGCCGTACAGCTTCTCGGAGCCCAGGACGACGTTCTCCAGGACGGTGAGGTAGTCGGCGAGCATGAAGTGCTGGTGCACCATGCCGATGCCGCGGTCGATGGCGTCGCCCGGGTTGGCGAACACGGCCTGTTCGCCGTCCACCGCGATGGTGCCCTCGTCCGGCTTCTGCATGCCGTAAAGGATCTTCATCAGAGTGGACTTGCCGGCGCCGTTCTCCCCGACGAGGGCGTGGACGGTGCCGCGGCGCACGGTGATGTCGATGTCGTGGTTGGCCACGACCCCGGGGAACCGCTTGGTGATACCGCGGAGCTCCACGGCGTTGGGACTGCTGGACGCGTTGATGGCGCACTCTCCTTGGCAGGAGCGGAGGGCGGGGGCGGTGAGGACGGGAAGGCGGGGGGTGGAAAACGTATCGCGCCCGGCCGGTTCCAGTCCCGACGCTACGCGCGTAGCGTCGCCGAATCGTTGGCCACCTGATCACAGGTGGCCTCCACCCCGCCGGGGGTACGTGAATCGGGGCCCGGAACGGGCGGCCGAAGCCGCTCGCCGGGCCCCGATCGACGGTGGATCAGGTCGTGGTCTTGACCGTGATGGTGCCGTCGACGATCTTCTTCTTCGCCTCGTCGAGCTGGGTCTGGATGTCCTTGAGGTGGTCACCCGTGGGGGTCAGGCTGACGCCGCCCTTGGCCAGCGAGTACGTCTGCGTACCGGTGATCGGCTTGCCGTCCTTGACGGACTTGACCAGGTCGAAGACGCCGGAGTCGACGTTCTTGACGACCGAGGTCAGGATCGTGTCCGCGTACTTCGCCAGGGCCGGGTCCTTGGCCTGGTCGGAGTCGACGCCGATGGACCAGGCGCCCTTCTTGCCGGCGACGGCCTCGATCGAGCCGGCGCCCGAGCCGCCCGCGGCGGCGAAGATGACGTCGATGCCCTTGTCGAGCATGCCCTTGGCGGCGGCCTTGCCCTTGTCGGGGCTACCGAAGCCGGAGAGGTCCGAGCCGGTGGACAGGTACTGGATCTGCACCGTGGCCTTCGGCTTGGTGTCCAGGACGCCCTGGCGGAAGCCGGCCGCGAACTTCTTGATCAGCGGGAGGTCCACGCCGCCGATGAAGCCGACCTTGTCGTCCTTGGACTTCAGCGCCGCCGCGACACCGGCGAGGTAGGAGCCCTGCTCCTCGGTGAAGACGATGTTGTCGACGTTCTTGACGTCGGAGACCGAGTCGACCAGGCCGAAGGTGATCTTCGGGTACTTGGGCGCGATCTTGTCGACCGCCTCCTTGTACGCGAAGCCGATCGCGATGACCGGGTTGTAGCCGCCCTCGGCGAGCGACTGGAGGCGCTGGTCGCGGTCGGCCGAGCTCTCACCGGTCTTGGCGGTGAGCTCCTTCGTCTCGGCGCCGAACTCGGCCTTGGCCTTGTCCAGGCCGCGCGCGGCGGAGTCGTTGAACGAGTTGTCGCCACGGCCGCCGACGTCGTAGGCCATGCCGATCTTCATCTTGCCGTCGTCCGAGCCGCTGCTCTCGTCGGACGACTCGCCGCACGCGGTGGCGGTGAGTGCGAGGGCCGCGGTGACGGCGATCGCGGCGCTGATCTTGGATACCCGGCGCAAGGGGAGGCTCCTTCAAACCTGACCGAAGCGCCTCTTCCGGCGCTGGTTTCGCCGCGATCGTAACGCGCGTAGATGTCAGATAAAGACCTGTACGGAAGCCGTTATCGGATCGTCGCGAACGCACGCCGAACCCGGGGCGACGTGTCCGGTTACGGATGGTTGACGTGGAGCAACGCGGAGGCGGTGAAGAGCTCGACGCCGACCGTGATCGCTTCCTCGTCGGCGTCGAAATTGCCCCGGTGGAGGTCGAGCCCGCGGGTGTCGCCGGGGGTGCGGACCCCGAGGCGCGCCATGGCCCCCGGGACGTGCTCCAGGTACCAGGAGAAGTCCTCGCCGCCGAGGCTCTGCTCGGTGTCCTCGATCGCATACGGTCCGCGGCGCGCGGCCATCGCACCGGCCAGGAGGTCGGTCGCCGCGGCCTCGTTGACGACGGGCGGGACGCCCCGGACGTAGTTGATCACCGTCTTGGCGCGGTGCATGCCGGCCACCTCGTCGATCGCGGCGTGCACCAGGTCCGGCGCCTCGCGCCACGCCTTGAGGTCCAGGCAGCGGACCGTGCCGGAGAGCTCCGCGTGCTGCGGGATGACGTTGCAGGCGTGGCCCGTCTCCAGGCGCCCCCAGGTCAGGGCGAGCCCGGCCCGCGCGTCGGCCCGGCGGGCCAGCAGGGCGGGCACCTCGGTGGCGACCTTGGCGGCGGCGGTGACCAGGTCCGTGGTCAGGTGCGGGCGGGCGGTGTGGCCGCCGGGGCCGTCCAGGGTGACTTCGAGGCGGTCGCAGGCGGAGGTGATCGCGCCGACCCGGAGCCCGATCCGGCCGACGTCCACCTTCGGGTCGCAGTGGACGCCGATGATCCGGCCGACGCCGTCGAGGACCCCGGACTCGATCGTGTCGGGCGCCCCGCCGGGCAGCACCTCCTCGGCCGGCTGGAAGATCAGCCGCACCGGGTTGGGCAGCAGCCCCTGCCGGTCCAGTTCGGCGAGCACGAGGCCGGCACCGAGCACGGTGGTGGTGTGGACGTCGTGCCCGCAGGCGTGCGCCCGGTCGGGCACGGTGGAGCGATAGGGCACGCCGCTCTTGGTGTCCGGGATGGGCAGCGCGTCGATGTCCGCCCGGAGCGCGAGCATCGGCCGGGTGTCCTCCCCGCGCGTCCCGACGTCGCACATGAGCCCGGTGCCGGAGGCGAGCACCTTCGGCACGAGCCCGGCCCGTTCCAGCCGGGCCTTGATCGCCGCGGTGGTGCGGAACTCCTGGTTCCCCAGCTCGGGGTGCATGTGGAGGTCCCTGCGGAAGGCGATCAGCTCGGCGCGCAGGGCGTCGGGCAGCGTGCCGGGCAGGTTCGCACCCTGGGAGGGACCGGCTTCGGACTCGGGGCAGATCAACTGGCTCACCTTTTGAAGGGTAAGCCTGTTCCCTCCTCAACTGACCATGAAACAAGAAAACTTCAGCCACACAGGCGAATGTTTGGCCGCGTCTCGGCGTGTGGGACGCGCGCGGGATGGGTACACTCCGGCGCTCGTCCTGGGGTGGAGCGGCAGTCGGGCCGCGTGTACGCGCGCGGGCCCCGGCGCTCCCTCACGCCTCCCCCGTCACCGCCGTGACCCGCCAGGGTGCCAGGCGGTGGACGTCGCGGGCGGTCTCCGTGACGCCGGTCAGGAAGCCCTGGGCGCGGGGGGAGGCCGTTTCGTGGAGCCATTCCGGGGCGATGTCGCAGACCGCGACCTTCACTTCGGTGCCGGCCAGCGCGAGGGGCAGGGTGTGGACCACCGTGGAGGGGAAGCTCACGACCGTGCGGCCGATGGGGCCTCGGCGGGCGATGAGCTCCAGGGGGAGGTCGGGCCGGACGATCTCCAGGCCGGTGACCGCCTCCAGGGCGTGCAGCTTCTCGGTGGACTCGCGGCGGTGCGCGAAGTAGCGGGTGGCGCCGTGCGTACGGGCGAGGGCGGCGACCGCCTCCAGATAGCGGGACCGGTCCACCACGCCGGTCTCGACCAGCGAGGTGCCGACCAGGTCCGCGCCCCTGGTGAGCGACGGCGGCCCGAAGCGGGACCGGGTCCAGGAGAAGGTGTTCGGGATGAGGGTGACGCCCGGCGGCGGGATGACGGGCATGGCGGTGAACAGCTCGACCTCGCGCGCCGCCGACGGCGTGAAGCGGCGCCGCGCGGTGGACGTCACCGGGGCGAGGGCCAGCTCGCGCGGGCCGAGGCCGCCGCGCCGGTGCCAGCGCACCAGGCGCTCGCCCCGGGTGAGCTGGGCGACGAACTCCATGGTGGCGGTGCCGTCGTCCACCACGGTGAGGCGGCGGGGGCGGACCAGGGTGAGCAGCAGCTGCACGTAGCGCGAGAACGGGTCGCCGATGACGATGTGGTCGGCGTTGCGGACGAGCCGGGTGAGGGCGCGCAGCGACTTCAGGGGGGTGCCCGAGTCGCCGCGCGCCTCCTGCCAGCGCACGGTCATGCCCTCGTCGCGGGCCAGCTCCGCCATCCGGCGCAGCTGGCCGCGCGACATCGGGTCGACCGGGGGGAGGACGACGACGGTGACGTCCGTGAGGACGCGCCCGCCGCCCCCCTCGGTGACGGCCCACTCCAGGACGTTCAGGAGCTGGACCGGGCTCTCGACGAAGGCGAGGTTCACCGGCCGGCCCGTCAGACCGCGACCGGCTCGGCGGCCGGGGCCGCCGCGTCGCTCTCCGCCACGACGCCCGGGACCCGGCGGAGCTTCTTCATCGGGCCGAGCTCGGACTCGTACACCTTCTTGACGCCGTCGCCGAGCGACGCCTCGATGGTGCGGATGTCGCGGACCAGGCGGGACAGGCCCTGCGGCTCGACGGAAGCGGCCTGGTCGGAGCCCCACATCGCGCGGTCCAGGGTGATGTGGCGCTCCACGAACGCGGCGCCGAGTGCGACGGCGGCGAGGGTGGTCTGGAGGCCCGTCTCGTGGCCGCTGTAGCCGATCGGGACGTTGGGGTACTCCTGCTGGAGGGTGTGGATGACGCGCAGGTTCAGCTCCTCGGCCTTCGCCGGGTACGTGGAGGTGGCGTGGCAGAGCAGGATGTTGTCGGAGCCCAGCACCTCGACGGCGTGCCGGATCTGGCGCGGCGTCGACATGCCGGTGGAGAGGATCACCGTGCGGCCGGTGGCGCGCAGGGTGCGCAGCAGCTCGTCGTCGGTGAGCGAGGCGGAGGCCACCTTGTGGGCGGGGACGTCGAACTTCTCCAGGAAGGCGACGGCCTCGGTGTCCCACGGGGAGGCGAACCAGTCGATGCCGCGCTCGGCGCAGTGCTCGGAGATGGCCCGGTACTCGTCCTCGCCGAACTCGACGCGGTGGCGGTAGTCGATGTACGTCATGCGGCCCCAGGGGGTGTCGCGCTCGATGTCCCACTGGTCGCGGGGGGTGCAGATCTCCGGGGTGCGCTTCTGGAACTTGACGGCGTCGCAGCCGGCCTCGGCGGCCACGTCGATGAGCGCGAGGGCGTTGTCGAGGTCGCCGTTGTGGTTGATGCCGATCTCGCCGGTGACGTAGACGGGGTTGCCGGGTCCGGCGGTGCGGTTGCCGAGGGTGCGCAGGCGGGAGGTGCTCATGAGGGTGTTCCTTACTCGGTGGGGACTGAGGTGGGGACTGAGGTGGGAGCTGGGGTGAGGGTGGGGCCCAGGAGCCAGGCCGCGATCTCGCGGATGGCACCGGAGCCGCCCGGGGTGGTCGTCACGGCGCGCGCCGCCGCGCGCACCGAGTCGTGGGCGCTCGCGACGGCCACGGGCCAGCCGGCGAGCGCGAAGCAGGGGAGGTCGTTGACGTCGTTGCCGACGTACATGACGCGTTCGGGCGCGAGGGACTGCTCGTCGCACCACTGCTTGAGCGCGAGGTCCTTGCGGTCGACGCCGTGCAGGACGGGCACGCGCAGCTTGTGGGCGCGGGCGGCGACGACGGGGTTCTGCTCGGTGGACAGGATCAGCAGCGGTACGCCCGCCTTGCGGAGGGCGGCGATGCCGAGCCCGTCGCCCCGGTGCACGGCGACGGTCTCGCGGCCGTCCGAGTCCACCAGGACCCGGTCGTCGGTCTGGGTGCCGTCGAAGTCGAGGACCACAGCGTCGATGTCGGCCAGGGTGGGCAGCGGGGCCGGGTCGAGGAGCGGGGCCAGGGCGCGGGCGCGGGCCAGGTCGTGCGGGTCGTCGATCTCCAGGACGCGCGCGGGGTCGGTGCGGACCAGCGCGGTGTGGCCGAAGAAGCGGTGGCGGTGGGTGCGGAAGCCGGCGGCGTCCATCGCGTAGGCGGCGCCCGTCTCCAGCAGGTCCTCGGGGCGGTCCTGGCGGCGCGGGCGGACCCGCTTGTCGTGGTTGACGCCGTAGTTGTGGTCCTCGACCGCGGTGCCGTCGCGCCACAGGAAGCCGTGGAAGGGGGCGACGGTGACGGCGGTGTCGGCGCCCTCGTGGGCGACGGCGGCGGCCACCCCGTCGACGTCCTCGCGGGTGACGAAGGGGCTGGTGCACTGGACGAGGAGGACGACGTCGGCGGTGCGTCCGCGCAGCGCCTCGTAGGCGTCGAGGGCGTGCAGCACGGCGGCCTCGCTGGTCGCGGTGTCGCCGGCGATCTCCTCGGGGCGCTGTACGCAGTGCAGCCGGGCGCTCTCGCCGAGGGCTTCGGCCGCCGCGCGGGCGGCCTCGGCGACGGCGGGCGCGTCGGTCGTCACCACGACGTCGGTGACCTCGCCGGAGGCCAGGCAGGCGTTGACGGCGCGGGCGACGAGCGGGACGCCGCCGACCCGGGCGAGGTTCTTGGCGGGTACGCCCTTGGAGCCGCCGCGCGCGGGGATGACGGCGAGCACGGTGGGTCGGTTCATCGGTGCTCCAGTAGGTGGCTTGTCGGTGGTCACAGCTCCCCCATCCGCCGGACGACCGGGGCGACGCGCTGGACGCCGTGCCGGTACGCGCCCCGGGCCGCGTCCCGGACCGCCTCGCGCACCGCGGTCCGGACCCGGCCGGCCTCGCGGGGTGCGGCGGCGCCGGGCAGCGGGTGGCCGTCGGGGGCCAGGTGGTGGCGGGCGAGGATGTCGGGGAGGTAGCCGGGGGCGGTGGCGGGCGTGTAGTAGGGCGCCGGGTCCGGCAGCCGGCCCCGGGTCAGCAGTGCGGTGACCCGGGCCCGGGCGGTGTCGTACGCCGCGGGGTAGCTGCCGTCGGCGGCGACGCCCTGGCCGGCCAGCCAGTCCGGGTCGGGTTCCGGGTGCCCGCCGCCGTCCAGGTGGTCGAAGGAGGTGAGCAGTCCGGAGCCGGTGAAGTGATGGTTGCCGAGGGCTTCGCGCACCCCGAGGTCGGTGAGGACGGCGGTGGGGATGCGGCGGTGCAGGGCCTCCAGGGCGGCCGTGGAGGAGACGGTGACGAGGAGGTCGGTGCGGTCCAGGACCTCGCCCATGTGCCCGTACACCAGGCGGAAGTTGGGCGGCAGGCCGCCGGGCAGCCGCTCGGCGAGCCGCTGGTAGGGGTGTTCCTCGATGTGCGTGGTGTGCTCGCCGGGCTTGGAGCGCAGCTTCAGCAGCACCTCGCGGCGGGGGTGCAGCCGGGCGTGCTCGACGAGGCGCCGCAGCAGGTACGTCCGGTCGGCGCGGTTCTCCGGTACGGAGGGCTGGGCGGCGAACACCAGGGTGTCGCGGCCCGGTTCGGGGCGGTACGGGTCGCCGCCGAGGAACGGGAGGGCGGCCTCGGTGACGGCCGAGGAGTCGGCGCCCACTCCCTCGTACACCGCGCGGAAACGCTCCGCGTCGTGGCGGGAGTTGGCGAGGACGACGTCGGCGCCGTGGCGCAGCAGGAGCCCGTCGGTGAGCTTCTCGTAGACGACGCCGACGTAGCCGGTGACGAGGACGGGCCTGGTGGGCAGCCGGAGCGCCGCGATGCCGTGCAGCATGGCCTGGACGGCGCCGCCGACGAGGGCGAGGACGACGACGTCGTATCCCTCGTCCCGTACGGCGTGCAGGAATTCGACGGCGGTGACCTCGCGCACCCGGTCGGCGGGGATCCCCACGTCGCCGACCTCGGCGAGCTGGCGGGGGGTCGGGGTCGCCCGGCCGCGCAGCAGCAGGCCGCTGATCTCGACCCGCTGGGCGGGTGCCCCGGACACGGGTGCGGTGAGGCGGTGCGCGGTGAGCGCGCCCCATTTCCACCGGGTGTCGGAGTCGGCGATCACGGCTGCCCTGAGGGCGGTCGTCTTTTCGGTACGTCGTGGCACGTCTCCGAATTTAGGAAGGCATTCGGATTCGCGGCCCAACGTGACGGCAACAGCGGGTTAACAGCCCGCCGACACCCGGAGAATCAGCTGATGGAAAGTGCTTCCGGGGACGGGAATCCGGGCCGGTTCATTGTCCCGACATTCTTCGTTCACCTGGTGTACCCGTCGGGTCCAAGGTAAATGCCGGACCGGCGCCTAGCGTGGTCCGCGTGGTCAAGCTCTCCGTCATCGTGCCGTTCTACAACGTTCGGGCCTACGCCCCCGACACCCTGAGAAGTCTGCGGGCCAATGCCCGCGACGGTGTCGAATTCATCCTCGTCGACGACTGCTCGTCCGACGGGACCCTGGACATCCTCCGGCGCGCGGAGCGCGAGCTCCCGGGTGCCGTGCTGGTCCCGCACGAGCGGAACGGGGGGCTGGCCACCGCGCGCAACACGGGGATCGACGCGGCGCGCGGCGAATACCTCACGTTCCTGGACGGCGACGACTGGGCGGCGCCCGGGCACTACGAGCGGCTGCTCGCCGCGATCACGGCCCTGGGCTGCGATTTCGTCCGTACGGACCATGTGCAGTTCACGGACCGGGTGCGCACGGTCCACCGCGTCCCGTTCGGGCCGCGGAACACCGTGGTCAGCCCGCGCGAGGTGATCCTTCCGGCCGACCGGTCGACGCCGGTGGACTACGCGTACGCCTGGGCCGGGGCCTATCACCGCCGGCTCGCGGATTCGGGGCTGCTGCGGTTCCGGGACGGGCTGCGTACGGCGGAGGACCGGCCGTGGATCTGGCGGCTGCACCGGGAGGCGGAGTCCTTCGCGGCGGTCGGGCTGCCCGGGATCTTCTACCGGCGCGGGGTCGCCTCCTCGCTCACCCAGATCGGCGATGTGCGCCAGCTGGACTTCATTCGCGCGTTCGACCAGGTGCTGGAGGAAACGGCCCTGGATCCGGATGCGGACCGGCTGATGCCGAAGGCCGTGCGTACGTACTGCGCGGTCATGGCGCACCATTTGGAATCCATCGAAAGGTTCGAACCAGCAGTGGCCAGGAAATTGCGCTCGATGAGTGCGGCTTCGCTGCGGCGCATGCCCCAGGACATTCTCGCGGAAACGCTGAATTCGCTGGGTGAGCGCCGTGCGGACCGGCTGCGCCGGGTGCGCCGCCGGTCCGTGTCGCGGGAGGTCGCGGCCTGATGCCCGGCAGCCGGTCCACCACTCAGATCTTCTCGGCGTGCACGCAGTACGCCGCCGCCACGCTCGTCGCCGCCCTGCGCTCGGGCATGTTCGGGCCGCGCTCCGAGCACCGGCGCGTCCTGGTCGTGAGCGACACCTCGCCCGCCCCGGAGCTCGGCACCCCGCTCCACCACCGGCCCGGATTCGAGGCGCTGGCCGCCGAGTTCGACGCGGTGCGGTCCTGGAACGACTTCATCAGCCCGTTCCACCCGGCCGGCTGGGCGCCCCGGGAGCAGGACGCCCCGCTGTGGGAGCGGGCCGTGCGCGCGGCCTGGGACCTCGGCGACGGACCGGTCGAGCTGGCCTGCGAGTCCATCCAGGCCAACCCTGCGCAGGCGCTGGCGACGGTCTTCGGGGACAGCCCGCTGCACGTGTACGCGGACGGGCTGATGAGCTACGGGCCGACCCGCAGCCGCCTCGACCAGCTGGTCGGCACCCGCATCCGCCGACTGCTCCACCTGGACCTGGTGCCGGGGCTGAAGCCCTTGCTGCTCACGGAGTTCGGGGTGGAGCCGGAGGTCGTCCCGACGGACGCGTTCCTCAAGGTGCTGGGCGAGCTGGCCGATCCGGTCGCCGTCCCGGCCGTGTCCGGCGAAGGACCGGGCCCCGCGCTCCTGCTGGGCCAGTACCTGTCCACACTGGGCATCCTGACGCCCCGCCAGGAGGAGGAGCTGCACGCGGGGATGGTGCGCGGCGCGGTCGCCCTCGGCCACACCCGTATCGTCTTCAAACCGCACCCCAGCGCGCCCGCGCACTGGACGCGCGCCCTGGAGGAGGCGGCGGCACGGCTCGGCGCCACGCTCACCGTGGCGGACACCCCGGTCCTGGCCGAGACGCTGTTCGAGTCGATGCGCCCCGCCCTCGTCATCGGCTGCTTCTCCACCGCGCTGCTGACCGCCGCCTCGTTCTACGGACTGCCGGTCGCCCGCCTGGGCACGGCCCCGCTGCTGCAACAGCTCAGCCCGTACCAGAACAGCAACCGCATCCCCCTGACCATCGTGGACGCGCTGCTCCCCGACCTGGACGACCCGGCGGCGGTGACCGGCTGGTCGATGCCCTCGCCCGAGGCCATCGCGCGCGGGGCCGCCGGGCTGGTCGGCGCGGTCGGCTACGCGATGCAGCCGCAGCTCCAGGCCCCCCTGCGCCCCGCCGCCGAGCGCTATCTGAGCGCCCACCGGGACAGCGTGCGGCGGTACTTCAAGCGGCGGCGGCTGACCGCGCTCGGGCTGCCCGGGGCGATTCCGGCGCAGCTCACGTTCATCCCGCGCAACGCGACGGTCCGCCGCATCGCGCGCCGGGCCCGGACGCTGAAGCGGGCAGCGGCCGGCTGACCCATGAGGAAACTCCCGATAATCCGGTCACCGCGCGGCCGGGCCGCCGCGCTGGCCGCCGTGCTCGCCGCCCTGACCGTCTGCGCCGGGGACGCGGTGGCCCGCAGCTATCCCTTCGGCCCGCACACCCGCAGCGTCAACGACCTGGGCAACCAGTTCGTCCCCTTCCACGCCCGCCTCTGGGACCTGCTGCACGGCCGCGCCGACGGCGGACTGCTCCTCAACTGGCAGTCCGGCTTCGGCACGGGCTTCCTGCCCGACTTCGGTACGTATCTCAGCAGCCCGTTCGCCCTGCTCGTCGGGGTCTTCCCCCGGGACCGCATCGACCTTGCGGTGTACGCGGTCACGCTGGTGAAGACCGGGGCGGCGGCGGCCTCGATGACCTGGCTGCTGACGGCGTTGCGGCGGGGACGGGGCAAGGAGTGGGCGGCCGTGGTGCTCGGGGGCTCGTACGCGCTGTGCGGGTGGTCGGTGATCGAGGCCGTGTACAACCCGATGTGGCTGGACGGGCTGATCGCGTTCCCGCTGCTGTGCCTGGCCGCCGAGTGGGCCCGCACGGGCCGTCGGCCGGTCCTGGGCGCGCTGCTGGTGACGCTGGCCTGGGTGTCGAACTTCTACACCGCGTACATGGCGACGCTCGGCGCGGCGCTGGTGCTGGTGGTGCGGCTGGTCCTGGAGGACGGGACGCGCCGGGAGCGGGTACGGGGGCTGGGCCGGGCGGCACGGACGGTCCTGCTCGGCGTCGGGCTCGCCGCGCCCGTCCTGGTGCCGGTGTACCTCGGGACGCGGCACGCCTACCCGGGCTGGACGCGCGCATTCGCCCCGGCCGCCTGGGACGACGTCGCGGCCCGGTTGCTGCCCGCGACGTACGGCTTCTTCAGCCCGGCGCTCTTCCTGGGCACCGGCGCCCTGCTGCTCGCGGGCGCCCTGGCCTTCCACCGGGCCGTCCCGCGCACCGAACGCCTGGTGTGGGCGGGGCTCGTGGCGGGGGTCGCGCTGTCGTTGCAGTGGGGGCCGACACATCTGCTGTGGCATGCCTTCGCGACGCCCAACGGCAGCCCGTACCGCCAGACGTTCGTGCTGTCCGGGCTCCTGGTGGTCGCCGCCTGGATGTCGGTCGCCTCCGGCTGGCCGGACGGGCGGGCGCTGCTCGGGGGCGCCGGGGTGCTCGTGCTGATCGCCGCCGGGGCCGCTTCCAGCGCCCTGGTCACCGCCTGGACGTTCCCGCTGTTCGCGGCGGGCCTGGTGGCCGTGGCGGGCGCCCTGGTGCTGGCCCGGCGCGGCCGGTACGCCGTGCTCGCGGCGCTCCTCCTCGTCGGGGCGCAGGCCGGGCAGGCCGCCGCGACGACCGCGTACGCCGACCGGCAGCGGCTGGGGCGGCTGGACGACTACGCGCCCTGGGGCGAGCGCCAGAGCCTCCAGGCGGCGGCGGTCGCCGGGGCGGACGGCTGGCCGCGCTACCGGACCGACCCCGGGCTGGAGCAGAGCACGGCGAACGATCCCCTGCTGACCGGCGGCCAGGGCGGGGCGTACTACAGCAGCCACACCCCGGACGTGCTGACCCGCACCTTCCTCGCCCTGGGCGCCGGGTGGACCTCCAACGGCCGCGCCCTGCACGACCTGGACGGCCCGGTCACGGACGCGGTGTTCTCCGTGGGCGCCCGGGTGCACATGCCGCGCGACCCGCACCAGGGCTGGAACCGGCCGGACGCCCGCCCGGTCACGGTGACACGGGCCGAGGTGCCGCCGCTGGTGACGGTCCGGGCCGCCGACAAGCCCGTGCGATACGGGCGTTCACCGTTCCGCAACCAGGAGAAGCTGCTCGGCGCGTCCGTCTACACGGTGCCCTCGACCACCCTCCGCGCGGCGGACGGGAGCGGTGCGGCCGACGCGGGAGCGTACGACTACGCGGTGCGGCCCGGCACGTACACCCTCCGCGCGGTCTGCCCGGCGGGCAGCGAGGTCTATCTGTGGGCGCCGGACCTCTTCGGCCGCGCACGGCTCGGCTCATCCGAAGAGGCGGACTTCCGGGGCGAGTTGCCGGGGCGGCGGGCCGAGCTGCGGAAGCTGGGCGACGGGGGCGGGGTGCTCGACGTGTCGCTGCGGGTGGCCCGGCCGGGGACCGTCCCGCACGGGGCCGTGGGCTGCCTGGACCGGGACCGGCTGGCCGACGCGGTGGCCGGGCTGAAGCGGACGGGGGCGACGCGGGTGACGGTGACCGGGAGCGGCGTACGCGCCGAACTCCCTCCGGGCACGCGGGGCCTGGCGGTGCTCGCCGCGCCCCGGATCGCCGGGTGGAGCTGCGGGGGTCGCCCGGCCGGCTCGTATCTGGGGCTGGTCGCGGCCCCGGTGAGCGGCGACCGGCCGGTCCTAGACTGCGCGTACCGGCCGCCGGGGCTGAGGGCGGGGGGCCTCGCCGGGGGCGTGGCGCTGCTGGGGCTGGTGGCGGTGGGGGTGGCCGGGCGGCGGCGCGGGGCGGCACCGGGAACCCGCGACGACACCGAGACTTCATCTCCGCGTGGTGGGGCGGCCCGGCGCTCGCGCGTACGTTCCCAGCCATGGTCTCCCTTCTGAACAACCGCCTGACCCGGCGTGCCCTGCGCCCCGCCGCCGCCCTGGTCGACCGCCGCATCCAGCAGCGCGTGGAGCGCGCCGCCGGACCGTTGCGCGGCGAACTCGCCACCCTGCGGCGGGCGTACGAGGAGGAGCGGCGCGGCCGGTACGCCGTGGAGCTGCTGCTCGACGGAACGGGGCGCGGCGCGCACCGGATGCCCCCGGCCCATGAGGTGGACCGGCTGGTCCGCGAGGTGGGGGCGCTGGCCGGGAACGGGGCGGCGGCGCGCCGGAGCGTGGTGTCCGCCTACCGCACGGTGGTCGCGCTGGAGGCGCTGGGGGTGGGCCGTCTCGCGGGCTCGACGTCCAATGTGTGCGGCAAGCTGGCGACCGTGCCGCTGCTGGCCCCGCCGAACGGGCGCATCCTGGAGATCGGCACGCTGTACGGGCTGTTCGCCGCCGCGCTGACCCGGATGACGCACCGGGCGGGGGTCGAGCCGGAGCTGACGATCGTCGACCCGCTGGCCGGTTCGCAGCTCCAGCCGGGCACCTCGCAGCCCGCCGACCCCACCGGCACCCCGGTCCGCGAGGACGTGGTGCGGGCCAACCTGGCGCTGACCGGGGGCGGCACGACGCACCACCCCCGGATCGTCCAGGGCTTCTCCAGCGCCCCGGAGGTGCGGGCGGAGGCGGGCGACCGGGAGTACGGGGTGATCGTGGTGGACGGCGACCACTCCATGGCGGGGGTGGCCGCCGACCTGGAGTGGGTCGAGGAGATCGTGGCCCCCGGCGGTGTCGTGGTGCTGGACGACTACGGCGACGCGGCGTGGCCGGGCGTCCAGGAGGCCCTGGACAAGCATCTGGCGGACGGCGGTTCGCGGCTCCGGCTGCTGGGCCGCGTGTCGACGTCGGCGTACCTGCGGGCGGAGTGAGGGCGTACGGCGGCGCCCGTCAGACGCTGCTGAGCGACAGCTTCGCGGCGAAGCCGAGGAACAGCACCCCGGCCGCCGAGGTGGCCCCGGCCGAGAGCCGGCGGCGCCTGCGGAAGGCCGCGGACAGCCGGGTGCCGCCGAAGATCAGCGCCGACAGGTACAGGAAGCTGGCGAGCTGGAGCAGGGTGCCCAGGACCAGGAACGACAGGGCCGGGTAGGCGTATCCGGGGTCCACGAACTGCACGAAGAAGGAGATCAGGAAGAGGATCGCCTTCGGGTTGAAGAGGCTGACCACCAGCGCCCGCCGGTACGGCCGTTCCATCGCCCCCGGAGCCTGCGCCTCGGCCCGCTCCTCGTCCGTGATCTCGGCGACCCGCCGGTGCCGCTCGCGCCACATCGACAGGGCGGCCCGCAGCATGCCGATCGCCATCCAGGTCAGATAGCCCGCGCCCGCGTACTTGACGATGGCGAACAGCACGGGCGTCGTCTGCAACAGCGACGAGGCACCCAGCGCGGACAGCGTCATCAGCACGGTGTCCCCGGTCCACACCCCGGCCGCCGCCACGTACCCGGTCCGCACCCCGCGCCGCGCGGCGACGGACAGCACGTACAACGAATTCGGTCCCGGCAGCAGAACGATCAGCACGAGGCCGGCGAGATAGGTCGGAAGGTCGGTGACACCCAGCATGGGACGGAGTCTCGCACGCGGCCGCGACGGCGCGGAAGCGGGAATTCCGGGGTGAAGGGCGCGGAAGGGTGCGTTCTCCGTCACAGTCGCGCGACGGCGGGAGCGGTGCAGGATTCGGCAACCGGCCGACGTGGGAACCCGTCCCATGAGACAGGCGAGTGCGCGGGCCGGGGAAGCCGGGCCGAGGATGCAGGGGGCTGGGATGATACGCACGGGCAGGACCGGGCGCGGTTACGCGCTCAGAGGGGCCGCCGTCGTGGCCGTGGTGGCGATGGCCGGGGTGACCGCCGGGTGCAAGGAGCAGCCCGCGGCCGGTGCTTCGGCCGCGCCCTCCGCACCGGCGGGCAACGGCTCCCCCACGGACGACGCGAAGCCGGCCGGCTCCGCGAGCCCGTCCGCGAGCGCGAAGCCGAAGCCGCAGCAGCCGGTCAAGGCGTCGCCGAAGCCGAGCGCGACCCGCACCACGCCGACCGCCGACCCGCAGGGCACGGTGCTGATGGCGAGCGGGTCCGAAGGCAAGCGGGTACGCGAACTCCAGGCCCGGCTGCGGCAGATCGGGCATTTCGGCCGCACCCCCACGGGCTACTACGGGACCGTCACCGTGGCCGCGGTGCAGTCCTTCCAGGGCAAGCGCGGTCTGGCGCGGACCGGGAAGACCGACAGCCTCACCTGGCAGAAGCTGCTCGGCATGACGCGCGAGCCGACGGCCGACGAGCTGAACCCGCCGACCACCCGCCCGGTCGCCAAGCCGGACAAGCGGTGTCTGACGGGGCGGGTGCTCTGCATCAGCAAGAACAGCCGCACGCTGTCCTGGATGATCGACGGCAAGGTCGTCTCGTCCATGGACGTGCGGTTCGGCTCGCAGTACACGCCGACCCGCGAGGGCACGTTCTCCGTGTACTGGAAGTCGCGCCACCACGTGTCCTCGATCTACCACACGGCCATGCCCTACGCGATGTTCTTCAGCGGCGGCCAGGCGGTGCACTACTCGTCGGACTTCGCGGCCCGCGGCTACAACGGGGCCTCGCACGGGTGCGTGAACGTCCGGGACGAGGGGAAGATCGCCGCCCTGTTCGCCGCCGTCCGCACCGGCGACAAGGTCGTCGTCTACAAGTGAGGCGGAGAAGGGGTGAGGGGCGCGGGCGGGACCGGGGGAACGTGTCCCGCCCGCGCCATGTGCGCCGAGCCGCAGGTACGGGGGGAACCCCGGCTCCGGGCGCTGCCGATGACCAGTCGGCTCATCCCGTACAGCGTCCGCAGGCCGAAAAACGTCACACCGGCCGGTAGCAAAGGTCAGCGGGCCGCCGCGGAGGCGGTCGGCCGGGGGTCCTCCGTGGCCGAATCCGTCGGCTCCGGGCCCGGCGCGACGGCCGCCGTCGAGGGGCCGGGCGACTCGGTGAACCGGATCGCGGGGAGCGACGCGGAGGCGTCGCCGCCCTGCTCGGCGTCGCCCGCTCCGGCGCCGTGCTTGCCGTCCTCGGCCGCGAGCAGCCGGTCGCAGAACCGGTCGAGGTTGCGGGCGCCCTTGGCCAGGTCCTCGAGGCGGGTGCGGCGGTCCTCGTCGAGCGTGCCGTCGCGGTAGTCGCGGCACGCCTGGACGGTCTTGGCGTACCAGGAGCCGGAAGGGGCGTCGCCGGAGTGGTCGTCCCCCTTGCCGGGGTCCTCGTTCCCCTGGGAGTCGTCGTCGCCGGGGTCGGTGCCGCCGCCGGTGCGGCTGCCGCCCGTCCGGTCGGCGTCGCTCCCCTCGTCCTCGCCGCTCCGGTCGTCGTGGGAGGCGCCGCCGCCTGGGCGCGCGGTGTCCTCGTCGTCGGCGTCGGGGCGGGCACCGGGGGACGGGGCGCCCGGGGTGGGGGTGTCGGGCGGCGGGGGCGCGGAGGTCTCCTCGTCGGGGAGGGCGCCGGTGCCCGGCTCCTCGGGTGACTCGGCGGCCGAGACCGAGGTCGCCGGCGAGGGGGCGTGCCGGCCGAAGGGGCCGGGCAGCATTCCGGACCCGGCGGCCACGGCCACCCCTCCTATGGCACAGCAGGCCAGCGAGGCGACGAGTCCGAAGCGCAGGGGCCGGCTCCAGCGGAACGGGCGGTCGGCGCGCGCACCGGCCGCCCGGCCTATGTGGACCGGGGCGAGCATCGCCGTACCGGCGTCGTCGCCGGGCGCGGCCGTGGCCCCGGCGGTACGGGGGCCGCGCGGGGCGGCGCGGAAGGCGGCGAGCGCGGCGGCCTCGCCGGGGAGTTCACCGGTGGCGGGGCGGGCGGTGCGGGCGGCGGCGTCGAGGGCGGCGGCCAGGCGTTCGGCGTCCTGGCGGGGACGGCCTTCGGCAGGGTCGACCGGTTCGCCGCGGAGCAACTTCTCCGCCGCTTCCTTGTCAAGCCATGCGTACTGCTCGTCGGCCATCACATGTCCTTCTGCGTCCACAGACGCGAATGCGTCACACCGGCGGGAGCCACCAGGCCGGTGCGTGGGGGGCGTTGTACGGGTACGGCACCGAGCTCCCCGGTCCGTCCCGGCGCGTCCCCCGCATTCTTCCGGAAGGCCGGCGAGGGCGCCTCGGGGCCCTCCGGCTCGCCCCCGTACCGCCGGCCGTCGTCCGCCTGGCCGGGGCCGGTCCTGCCGTCCCCGCCGTCCGGGCGCTCGGCCGCGGTGCCCGTCGAGTCCGCCCCGAGCAGTTCGGCGAGCCGCTTCAGCCCGCGGTGGGCGGCGGTGCGGACCGCGCCGGGCCGCTTGCCCAGCGTCTGAGCGGCGCTCTTCGCGTCGAGGCCGACCACCACGCGGAGCACCACCGCCTCGGCCTGGTCCTGCGGCAGCTGGGCGATGAGCGACATGGTGCGCCCGGTCGCCAGGGACTCGATCGCCTCGTCGGCCGTGTCGGAGACCGCCGGTCTGTCGGAGAGCTCCGTCTCGTCGCCGCCGATGGCGGGGCGCCTGCCGCGCATCCGGAGGTGGTCCAGCGCCCGGTTGCGGGCTATGCGCGCGGCCCAGCCCCGGAAGCGGTCGGCGTCCCCGCTGAAACGGTCGAGGTCGCGGGCTATCTGCAGCCACGACTCGGACGCCACGTCCTCGGCGTCCGGCTCCCCCACCAGCGTCCTTATGTAGCCCAGCAGCCGCGGCTGCACAGCGCGGTACACAGTACGGAAGGCGTCCTCGTCCCCGTGCTGTGCCGCGAGCACCGCGGCAGTAAGCCCCGCGTCGTCCCCCAGCACTACCTCAACCCTGCCCTGCTGTCCGAATCGCAGCTGGTCACCACTGCCGCGCCACCCTGCGCGACTCAGCACGCTACGTCCTTGGCGTGCACCGCGTCCATGACTTGTACAACCTGCAACATTCAGTCTGCGGACGCCGGTGTGACAGAAAACGCACCCGCGGCGCAGAGATGAGTACGGGGTCGTCCTGCGGCCCCGCGGAAGACGACCGGGGCCTCTCCTGTGGGGGGTGGCGGCCCCGGTCGTCCTCGTTCTTCCGGCCACGCGGCGGCGGTTCACGTACGAGGATGACTCCGTGACGACCACCGAAGGCGTTCCCGCCGTCCCGGTCCGCGTGTGTGCGGTACTCGTCGAAGGCGGCGAGCTCTGTCTCATCCGGCGGGAGCGGGCCGCCGGGCCGCAGTACTCGCTGCCCGGCGGGCTGCTCCACGCGGACGAGCAGGTGCCCGCGGGGCTGGCCCGCGAGTTGTGGGAGGAACTGGGGCTCGATGTCGCGGCGCTGCCCGAGCCGCCCCGGCTGCTCGGGGTGCAGGACCAGGTGACGACCCGGCCCGGCCGCCCCGGCACGTTCCGCCGGCTCCACCTCATCCATCTGGTGACCGTGCCCCGCGAGGTGCGCGCCGCCTTCCCGGCAGCCGAGCTGGACGCCGAGGACATGGCCCGGGTGGTCTGGGTGCCCCTCGCGGAGGCCGCCGGGCTGCACCTCTATCCGGCGGCAGGTCCGGTGCTCATGAAGCCGGCCGGGGCCGCCGGGTCCGACGTGCTGCTGCCCCCGCTCACCGACGCGACGTACGCCTGGCGCTAGCCGTCTGCCCATTCCCGTAGCCGGGCGAGGGCTCAGGACCGCACTCGCCCCCGCCGGGCCGCCGCAGCGCGGAGTATCCGTCCGCCCTCCGTGGAGACGTCGCGGATCTGGCGCAGGCCCGCCGTCGCGGGGGCGTCCTCGTCCAGGGCGGCCAGCATCTCCAGGATCGCGGTCTGGCGGGCCGCCTCCCCGGCCAGCAGCGGGCCCGCGCCCGAGGGGTCGCCCGCCCGGCAGCGGGCCACCGGGTCCGGGGTCGCCGGGGCGGTCATGTCGTGGCCGAGGTGGACCTCCAGGGCCAGCACCGAGCAGGCGTCCGCCCAGCCGCGCAGCTCCTCGCCCGTCCGCTCGTCCGGGGCGGCGGCGAGCAGGTCGCGGACGCGGGCGGCCGGTTCGCCGGGGTGCGCGAGGGCGTCCAGGGCGGTGCGGGTCTCGGCGAGGCGGGCGGGCCAGAGGCGGGGCTCGGCGCAGGCGGCCCAGAGCGGGCGCAGCGGATCGGGGCCGGTGCCCGGGACGGGCTGGGGCAGACAGCGTTCGAGGCAGGCGACCGCCGCGGCGGCGAGCCCGCGTTCGTCGGCGGCGGCGATCAGGTCGAGCAGGCTCATCGGCGTCTCCTGTCAGCCCTCCCGCACCCCGTGCCGGGACACAGGGGGGCGCAGCGCTTCCTGTTATCGCATTCAGCGCCGAATGGCCGAAAAGCGTCACCACCGATGGCCGATTCCCGCCGCCTCGCCTGCCGCCGACGCGCCCGCCGGCTGCCGCCCGCCTCAGTGCGCCCGGGGCGGACGCGGCGCCGCCGGGACCGGGCCGAGGTCCGCGCGCCGGGACTGCATCGCGGTCAGCCTGCGGACGAACAGGATCGCCAGGACCGCCGCGCCGAGGTCCAGGGCGTCGGTGGCCGCGACCAGGTCGAGCCCGCGGATGATCTCGTCGCCAGACTCCGCGGCGGCGTAGAGGCGACTGGTGCCCCGGCTCACGAGCTGGTCGGCGACGAACACCGCCCACCAGGCGTTCAGCAGCCCGCGCGGCGCGGCGAACCGGCCGCCGGGGGTCTCGACCGGGGCGCTCGCGGTCCAGACACCGCTCGCCACCCGGTACGGCAGCCACAGATTGCCGAGGGGCACGAACCAGCCGCCGATCGCCCAGCCGGGCCTCATCGGATGGGCGGACGGGTCGAACACCTCGGCGTTGAGCCGGACCCGGCGCATCCACACGAGGAAGACGACCGCCGCCGCGAGGAAGGTGAGCGCCTGAAGGGACCCGGCGAACCCGTACAGCCTGTCGGCGCGCGTCCACGCCTCCTCGTCGACCGCCAGGAACCCGCCGTCCAGCCCGTCCGCGAGCAGCATGCGGCTGTGGACACCGGCGGCGATCGCCACCACGTCCGCGACGGCCACGGCGCCGAGCAGCACGCACACCGCCTTGGCCGGCCCCACCGGCGAGCGCAGCTGGTCGAGCCGGGGCGGGGCCGGCGGCCAGCCCGGGCGGTCGGCCCAGGACCGGGCCCCGTCGGCGGCGGCCGTGACGGCGCACACGCCGCACCGCACATCGGCCGCACCGGCCTGTCTCGTACCGCAGAGTGAACAGAGCATGGAAACGGAACCCCCCTGGATTCGGACGTCGACGCGAGAAGCGCGCGCGTCCCTCCCCGGACGGCGCGGCCACCGGACCGTATGCCCCGGGGACCGCGTTGTCCATGGTCAGAAGCGTTTCCAGGGGCTCAGCCCGCGTCGATCTCCTTCGCCAGCGCCTGGAACTTCGCGTAGCTGAGCTTCGGCTTGCCCGGAACCCACAGCTTCTGGGCGGTCGCCCGCAGCGGCATCCGGATGCCCGCGGCGACCTGCTCGGCGGTCTGGGCGTTCGGGAAGTCGCCCCAGACCGCGAACCGGCCGCCGAGGATCTGGTCCGAGTAGCGCGCCGGGACCGGAGTGGTGCCGCGCAGCACGAGCGGGGTCCACTGCTCGTAGATCCGCTTGCCGGTCGGGTAGACGAAGGCGTTGGGCTGGCCGAGCACGTAGTACATGAACTCGTCGTTGAGGTTGAGGACCTTGCGGCCCTCGCGCAGGTACTCCTCCGGCGACCGGGCCCCGTACTCCTTGCCCGTCCAGTACTCGACCTCGATGTCCTTGTCGGCGCGCACCTCGCTGTCGCGGAACTGGCCGTCGTTCCACGCCTTCGGCCGCATGCCGCGCTTGCGGACGACCTCCGCCCGGTCGTTGAGCCAGCCGGTGGCGAGGTCGGAGATGCCTGCCCCGGAGCCGTACTTCGCGACGGCCGCGCGCTGGAGCTGCGGGTAGGAGGCGGCCGGGTTGCTCGCCATCAGCGCCCGGTACTCGTCGCCGCCCAGGTGCCAGTACGCCCCGCCGAACAGCTCCGCGTACTCGCCCAGCAGCTCGTCGATCAGCTTGGCCGCGCCCGGCTTCGAGATGTCGAGCGAGCCGGTCGAGGCGACGCCGTTGACGTTGTGCAGCTGGAGGTCGGGGTGGGCGCGCAGCACCGCGCCGAGGTGGCCCGGCGAGTCGATCTCCGGGACGACCTGGATGTGCAGCCGCCCGGCCAGGGCGACGATGTGCCGCACCTGCTTCTTGGTCAGGTGGTCCGGCGAGACCACCTCGGGGTGCGTGTCGGACTCGATGCGGAAGGCCTGGTCGTCCGAGAAGTGCAGGCCGAGCTGGTTGAGCTTGAGGTCCGCCATCTCGCGCATCCGGTCCTCGATCCAGGACGCGGTGTAGTGCTTGCGGGCGATGTCCAGGTTGAGGCCCCGCTGCGGCTTGTCCGGCCGGTCGCTCACCTCGCCCTCGGGCATCGAGCCGTCGGCGCGCACGGACTGCTTGAGGGTGCGGGTGCCGTAGAAGACGCCCGCCTCGCCGGGCCCGCTGATCCTCACCCGCCCGTCGGCGGTGCGCAGGGTGTACGACTCGGGCCCGCCGGACGCCTTCGGGGTGAGGGCCAGCTCGACGTCACCGGCGCGGGCGGCCGCCTCGCCCCGGTAGTGGATCTTCAGCTCGCCGGCCAGCAGCTTGCCCTCGTCGGCGAGCTTGCCGCTGCCCTTCGCGATGACCACCCCGCTGTCCTCGCCGGGCTTCCAGCCGGGTCCGTGGGCGGGGGTGTGCTCGCGTACGGCGGGAATGGTGCGGGGCGTCTTGGAGAGCGGGTAGCTCCGGGTCGGCGACGGGGTGGGGGAAGGGGACGACGCCGCACGGGACGTCTCGGGTCCGTTGCCGTGTTCGGTTCCGGAGCCGCCGCAGCCGACGAGCGCGACGCTCGCCGCGGCCGCCGCCGTCACGGCCAGGAGGGCGCCGCGTGAGGATGCCATCAGTCAGAACCTCCGGTTCGAAGAAGCGTGGGGGGAAGGTCAGAGGCAGGTCGGGGAAAGCCGGGGCAGATCGGAGAAAAGGGAGCAGAACTGCGAGAAAAGAAGGCAAATGCAGGGAGGTAACCGGGCATTCTCCTCACACATCCGCTCGTCGGGCATCGCGAAACTCTCCCGTCCGGGTGAAATTCGCGCATCCTTCGCCCACCCTTACCCACGCCTCGCTAGCGTTGTGCCCCCTTCGTATCCGAGTCCCCCTTCGTCTCTCCATTCGGGAGCACACGCTGTCCAGGTCCAGCGAGTCCCACGCCGGCCTTCCCGAGCAGCCGCGCCGGCCCGCCCGGCACACCGCCGTACCCGTACAGAACCGCGGCGGCGCCCCCGCCCGGTCCGCGCCCCCCTGGGGCCTGCCCCGGTTCAACGGCGCGCCCGCCCCCGAGGCCGAGGCGGCCCTGCTGGAGTGCTTCGGCAGCGCGGCCTGGGCGCGCCGCCTCGTCCGCCACCGCCCCTACCCCGACGCGGAGGCGCTGCTCGCCGCGGCCGACGAGGCGGCCTACGACCTCTCCCCCGCCGATCGCGCCGAGGCCCTGGCGGCCGAGGAGTCCCCGGGGCTGCGGCCGGACGCGCCGCGCTCCGCCCACCTCGCGCTGGCCGCCGCCCACGCCGAGTACGAGCGCAGGTTCGGCCACGCCTTCGTGATCTGCCTGGACGACTACCCGCCCGCCGAGCACCCGGACCAGGTCCTCGCGGGCATCCGGGCCCGCCTTGCGCACGAGGAGGACCGGGAGCGGGCGGTCGCGGCGGACGAGATGCGGCGACTCGCCCGGGGACGCCTGGCCGCCTTGGTATCGAGTCGATAACGGGCCGGGGGCGGGCCGGGCGGCCCGGATTCCCCGGCAGGGAGCGGCCGAGCAGCGTCGCGGAGGGCTGTCCATAGCCCGTCCGTGCCTGTTTCGTTGCCACTTTGATCACACCGGAGGGCCCCGCGCGATCGAACCGACAATCCGTCGCTACGATGGCCGGGGCCGGTGGACCGTACCCGGCCGGGTCAGACCGACAGTCAAGCCGGCCGACCCCAATCCCCGCTCCCGGAGGGTTCTTCCGTGCCGGCTGGAACGCTGTACCGCGGCCGGGAAGGCATGTGGTCCTGGGTGGCTCATCGAGTCACCGGTGTCCTCATTTTCTTCTTCCTGTTCGTGCATGTCCTGGACACCGCCCTCGTCCGCGTCTCCCCCGAGGCGTACGACGACGTCGTGTCCACGTACAAGACGCCGATCGTCGCGCTGCTCGAATACGGCCTCGTGGCCGCGATTCTCTTCCACGCGCTGAACGGTCTGCGCATCGTCGCCGTGGACTTCTGGGCCAAGGGCCCGCGCGTTCAGAAGCAGATGCTCTGGGCCGTGCTGGGCATCTGGATCGTGCTGATGCTGGGTGCCCTGTACCCCGTGCTCGGCCACGCCGTACGCGAACTCTTCGGGAGCTGAGGCCCATGTCCACCGAGACTTCCGCGATCGGCGCCGTCGAAGGCGTTACCCTCTACGACGTCGACAACCCGGCCCCCGTGATCGAGCCGCCGCGCAAGCGGACCGGCAAGACCCCCAAGGGCTCGCGCACCAACTTCGAGATGTACGCCTGGCTCTTCATGCGCCTGTCGGGCATCGTGCTGGTCGTCCTGGTCATCGGCCACCTGCTGATCCAGCTGGTGCTGGACGGCGGCGTGTCCAAGATCGGCTTCGCCTTCGTGGCGGGCCGCTGGGCCTCGCCGTTCTGGCAGGTCTGGGACCTGGCGATGCTGTGGCTCGCCATGCTGCACGGCGCCAACGGTCTGCGTACGGTCATCAACGACTACGCCGAACGGGACAACACCCGCTTCTGGCTGAAGATGCTGCTGTACACCGCCACGGTGTTCACCGTCCTGCTGGGCACGCTGGTGATCTTCACCTTCGACCCGAACATCCGCTAGGCGCCGGGCCCGAAGGACCAGAGGTAAACCATGCAGATCCACACGTACGACACCGTCATCGTCGGCGCCGGCGGCGCCGGCATGCGCGCGGCCATCGAGTCGACCAAGCGCAGCCGCACCGCCGTGCTGACCAAGCTCTACCCCACCCGCTCCCACACGGGCGCCGCGCAGGGCGGCATGGCCGCCGCGCTGGCCAACGTGGAGGAGGACAACTGGGAGTGGCACACCTTCGACACGATCAAGGGCGGTGACTACCTGGTCGACCAGGACGCCGCCGAGATCCTGGCGAAGGAGGCCATCGACGCCGTTCTCGACCTGGAGAAGATGGGCCTGCCGTTCGGCCGCACGCCCCAGGGCAAGATCGACCAGCGCCGCTTCGGCGGTCACTCCCGCAACCACGGCGAGGCCCCGGTCCGCCGCGCCTGCTACTCGGGCGACCGCACCGGCCACATGATCCTCCAGACGCTGTACCAGAACTGCGTCAAGGAGGGCGTGGAGTTCTTCAACGAGTTCTACGTCCTGGACCAGCTGGTGGTCGAGGAGGACGGCGTCAAGAAGTCCGCCGGCGTCGTCGCCTACGAGCTGGCCACCGGCGAGATCCACGTCTTCCAGGCGAAGGCGGTCATCTACGCCTCCGGCGGCACCGGCAAGTTCTTCAAGGTGACGTCGAACGCGCACACCCTGACCGGTGACGGCCAGGCCGCGTGCTACCGCCGGGGTCTGCCGCTGGAGGACATGGAGTTCTTCCAGTTCCACCCGACCGGCATCTGGCGGATGGGCATCCTGCTGACGGAGGGCGCCCGCGGTGAGGGCGGCATCCTCCGCAACAAGGACGGCGAGCGCTTCATGGAGAAGTACGCGCCCGTCATGAAGGACCTCGCCTCGCGCGACGTCGTCTCGCGCTCCATCTACACGGAGATCCGCGAGGGCCGCGGCTGCGGTCCCGAGGGCGACCACGTCTACCTCGACCTGACGCACCTCCCGCCGGAGCAGCTGGACGCCAAGCTCCCGGACATCACCGAGTTCGCGCGCACGTACCTCGGCATCGAGCCCTACACGGACCCGATCCCGATCCAGCCGACCGCGCACTACGCCATGGGCGGCATCCCGACCAACGTCGAGGGCGAGGTGCTGGCCGACAACACCACCGTCGTCCCGGGCCTGTACGCCGCCGGCGAGGTCGCGTGCGTGTCGGTGCACGGCGCCAACCGCCTCGGCACCAACTCGCTGCTCGACATCAACGTCTTCGGACGCCGCGCGGGCATCGCCGCCGCCGAGTACGCCGCGAAGAGCGACTTCGTCGAGCTTCCGGAGAACCCGGCGCAGCTGGTGGTCGACCAGGTCGAGCGGCTGCGCAACTCCACGGGCACCGAGCGGGTCGCGGCAATCCGCCAGGAGCTCCAGGAGTGCATGGACGCCAACGTGATGGTGTTCCGCACCGAGCAGACGATCAAGACCGCGGTCGACAAGATCGCGGAGCTGCGCAAGCGCTACCTGGACGTGTCCATCCAGGACAAGGGCAAGCGGTTCAACACGGACCTGCTGGAGGCCATCGAGCTGGGCAACCTGCTCGACCTCGCCGAGGTCATGGCGACGTCGGCGCTGGCGCGCAAGGAGTCCCGCGGCGGTCACTACCGCGAGGACTACCCCAACCGCGACGACGTCAACTTCATGCGCCACACCATGGCGTACCGCGAGGTCGCCGAGGACGGCACCGAGTCGATCCGGCTGGACTACAAGCCGGTCGTCCAGACCCGCTACCAGCCGATGGAGCGTAAGTACTGATGGCTACACCCACCCTGGACAAGGCCGACAAGGCTCCCGAGCCCGAGGCCGGCTTCGCCGACTCGCCGTACATCACGGCCACGTTCCGCATCCGGCGGTTCAACCCGGAGGTCTCCGACGAGGCCCAGTGGCAGGACTTCCGGATCGAGATCGACCCGAAGGAGCGTGTGCTCGACGCCCTTCACAAGATCAAGTGGAACGAGGACGGGACGCTCACGTTCCGCCGGTCCTGCGCGCACGGCATCTGCGGTTCGGACGCCATGCGGATCAACGGCAAGAACAGGCTCGCCTGCAAGACGCTGATCAAGGACCTGAGCCCGGAGAAGCCGATCACGATCGAGGCCATCAAGGGCCTCACGGTCCTCAAGGACCTCGTGGTCGACATGGACCCGTTCTTCCAGGCGTACCGCGACGTCATGCCCTTCCTCATCACCAAGGGGAACGAGCCGACCCGCGAGCGCCTGCAGTCCCCCGAGGACCGCGAGCGCTTCGACGACACCACCAAGTGCATCCTGTGCGCCGCGTGCACGTCCTCGTGCCCGGTGTTCTGGAACGACGGCCAGTACTTCGGCCCGGCGGCGATCGTCAACGCGCACCGCTTCATCTTCGACTCGCGCGACGAGGGCGGCGAGCAGCGCCTGGAGATCCTCAACGACCGTGACGGGGTGTGGCGTTGCCGCACCACCTTCAACTGCACGGACGCCTGCCCGCGTGGCATCGAGGTCACCAAGGCGATCCAGGAGGTCAAGCGCGCGCTGATCACGCGTCGCTTCTGATCCCCCGAGCACGTGAAGAGGCCCGGTCCCCCTCGGGGGTCCGGGCCTCTTGCTGCGCCCCGGCGGCCCGGGCGGTACGGTCGTGCGGAACCGTTGGCCGGTTCACCCACCGCCGCCAGGGGGGTGCGCGGGGAGAGCGAGAGCGGGGAACGTTGAGCGATCCGAATCCGTACGCGGACGACTCGTCCAAGTGGGGGCCGCAGCAGCCCGGGACTCCTCCCGGGGTCCCGAACGGCCAGGGCTACGGCTATCCGTCGGCCGGCAATCCGGTCTACGGCTACCCGCAGCCGCTCTCCGGCCCGCCCTCGCAGCCGCCGGGCTACGGCTATCCGTCGCAGCAGGCCCCGGGATACGGGTATCCGGGCGCGGCCCCGGCGGGCGGCGGGGCGCCGGTGCTGTCCATCGGGGACATCACGGTGCTGAGCGATTCGGTCGTGACGCCGTCCGGGACGATGCCCCTCAGGGGCGCGGTGTGGACGGCGACGGACATGTCGCGCACCGAGGAGAAGATCCCGCCGGTGGCGATCGTGCTGGCGATCATCTTCGCCCTGGCCTGCCTGATCGGCCTGCTGTTCCTGCTGATGAAGCAGAAGCAGACGACCGGCTTCGTCCAGGTGACGGTGACCAGCGGGGGCCGCCACCACTCCACGATGATCCCGGCCACCCATCCGGAGACCTTCGCGATGGTGATGTCCCAGGTCAACACCGCCCGCTCGATGAGCGTCTGAGGGCGGGGCCGAATGGCCGTCCTGCGGCACTCCGTCACCGTCCTGGCGGTCGAGCGCGACCTCGTCGCCGAACTCGCCCCGGTCTTCTGGGACATGGCGGAGTCGACCCGGACCGAGGGAGCGGCCGTCCTCGCCCCGGACGGTCAACCAGTCCAGGACCTGCGGTTGCTGAGGGGGCGTCACCTCAAGTCGGGGGCGCTCTATGAGATCGGCCGGCCGGACGACGGCGAGCGGATGGCGGTGCGCATACGGGAGTGGCGGCGCGCCTCCGCGGTCGAGCTGGAGCAGCGGCTGCGCGCCCCGGACCTGAACGCCAGGGTGACCCTGCGGCTGACCGCGCCCGACCGCCCCCGGCTCGTCGAGGCGCGGGGGCGGATGTGGGGCCCGGACGGCTCGGGTGTGCTGCGGCGCGGGTCGGGCAGGGCCCGGGCCGATCTGGCCGCGTGGTGGGACGCGGCGGCGCTGCCGCCCGGCGCGCCGCCCACCGCGCGCGCCCCGGTGACGGTGCGGCTGAGGCACCTGCTGGGTGAGGCGCGGCTGCAGCTGCGGCCCCGGCGCGCGGCGGACGGGCGCTGGCTGGTCGAGGCGGTGGCCACGGTGCGCGGGCGGTGGCTGCTGCGCCCGGTCGCCGCGGTCGGGCTGCTGCTGGCCGGGGGGCCGTTGCGGCGGGGGTTCCGGGACGCGGTGGAGCGGGCGGCGGAGAGCTGGGACGGGGCGGTGACCCGGCTGCTGGAGCTCGGGCCGGACGGAGTCCGGGAGGAGTTGGCCCGGCGGCCGGAGGACTGAGCTCAGTCCCAGGCCGCGCCGCCCCGGTCCTCCGCGACCACCATGATGCGCCGCAGCATGTCGTTGAGCAGCGCCCGCTCGTCCGGGTCCAGGACGCCCAGCAGCCGTTCCTCCTCGTGCCCGAGGAAGGCCATCGCGCCGAGCCAGGTCGACCGGCCCTCGTCCGTCAGCATCACGTCGACGCGGCGCCGGTCCGTGGTGGAGGGGGTGCGGCGGACGAAGCCGCGGCGTTCGACCGCGTCCAGCCGGCCGGTGACGGAGGCGGGGGCGAGGTCGAGGTCGGCGGCCAGTTCGGACGGGGCCGCCGTGCCGCCGCGTCCGGCCAGCTTGTGCAGGGTGTCGAACTCCTGCCGGTCCAGGTCGAAGTCGACGAGGGACTGCTCGCGCACCCGGCGCAGATGGACGGAGAGCTTCTTCATCCGGGTCACCGCACCCTCGACCTCCGGATCGAGCTCGGGGAGGACGGGTTTCCACCGCTCCACGTGCCCGTCGGTCCAGTCGCGTTGCTCCATGGCGCTCAGCCTACGCGGACGGCCCCGGTGGACGAAGTCCTTCGGAATCGTAATTCTCGTTGACGGGTACTTCGGTACCGAAATAGATTGCCGCGCATGGCCACCCACGCGCCGCCGACGGCGCATCCCTTGAGAACGCGTTCGTTCCGGCTGCTCTTCATCGGGCGCTCGCTCTCGATGCTGGGCGACTCCGCGATTCCCGCCGCGCTCACCCTCGCCGTCTATCTGGCCACCGGCTCGACCGGCGACCTCGCCCTGGTGCTGGGGTGCGCGATGGTGCCCAAGCTGCTGCTGCTCCCGCTGGGCGGTGTCGTCGGCGACCGCTTCAACGCCCGTACGGTGGCCCTGACCACCGATCTCGTGCGGTGCGCGACCCAGCTCTTCGTCGGCGCCGAACTGCTCTCGGGCACCCCGGCCCTCTGGCAGATCGCCCTCGCCGAGGCGGTCGGCGGCGCGGCCGGGGCCTTCGCGATGCCGACCTCGTCCCCGCTGGTCCGGGGCACCGTGGACGAGTCGGGGCTGCTGCGCGCCAACTCCCTGATGGCGGTGGCCTCCGGGACCGCGCGGATCGGCGGGCCCGCCGTCGCCGGGGCGCTGATCCTCACCGCGGGGCCGGGCTGGGCGTTCGTGCTGGACGGTGCCAGTTTCGCGGTGAGCGCCGCCCTGCTGTACGTGATCCGGGTCCGCCACGTCCCGATCCCCCGGCGCTCGCTGCTCGGCGACCTCAAGGGCGGCTGGACGGAGGTCCGCAGCCGCGACTGGTACTGGACGAGCCTGATCGCGCACGCCGTCTGGAACGGGGCGGCGGCCGTTCTGACCACGCTCGGCCCGGCCCTCTTCCTGCACGGGCCGGGCGGCAAGGGGGCCTGGGTCGTCCTCCTCCAGACCGGCGCGGTGGGCCTGCTGGCCGGCTCGCTGGTGGCCGCCCGCATCCGGCCCCGCCGGGCGGTCCTGGCCGCCAATCTCGCCGGCGCGCTGTACGTGCTGCCCCTCTGCCTGCTGGCCGCGCACGCCCCGGTGGCCGTCTCGCTCACCGCGTACGGGGTCGCCATGGCCGGTCTCGGCTTCCTCAACCCGGTCTGGGAGACGGCGGTCCAGTCCGCGGTGCCGCCGCAGGCGCTGGCCCGGGTGACGTCGTACGACTGGCTGCTCTCGCTGGCCGCGACGCCCCTCGGATACGCCCTCGCCCCGCTCGCCGCCGCCGCCTGGAACACGGAGGCCCCGCTCGCCGCGGCCGGGCTGCTGGCCGGTGTCGCCTGCGCGGGCACCGCCGCCGTGCCGGGCGTGCGGCGCTTCGGGGCGCCCGTCGCCGGGGACGCGGCGCGGGCGGCCGGACCGGTGAAGTCCGTACCGCCCGCGTCCGCCTAAAAGTCGATCAGATCCAGCCGAGCTCCCACAGGCGCCACACGCCCGTGCCGTCGGAGAGGTACTGCGAGCCGGAGACGTCCGACTTGGCGATGACGTAGTCCTTCTTCTGCCACAGCGGCACCAGCGGCACGTCCTCACCGACCAGCTTCTGGAGCTCCTTGAAGTCCCCGGCGGCCCGGCTGCGGTCGCTGTACTGCAGCGTGGCGCTGATCAGCTCGTCCATCTTCTTGCTGGTGTAGCCGTTGTGGAGGCTGCTGTCGCGGCCGACGAGCGGCTGGCTGAAGGTGTCGGGGTCCGGGTAGTCCGGGAGCCAGCCGACGGTGTACATGTCGTACTCGCCGTTCGCGTAGCCCTTCTGGAACCGGGTCCACTCGACGGCCTTGGTGGTGACCTTGAAGAGCCCGGTGGCGTTCAGCTGACGCTGGATCTCCTTGGTCTCGTCGGTGTACTGGTCGCCCTCGCGGTAGGCGAAGGTGACCGCCAGCGGCGTCTGGACGCCGGCCTCGTCCATGAGCGCCTTGGCGCGCTTGGTGTCCGGCGAGGGGTAGGCGTCGAAGAACGGGGTGCTGTGCCCGATGGTGCCCTGCGGGATCAGCGAGTAGAGCGGTTCGACGGTGCCCTTGTAGATCTTGCTCACCAGCGGGCCCCGGTCGATGACCGCCGCGATGGCCTGGCGGACCTTGCGGTCGGCGAGCGGGGTGCCCGAGCGGACGTTGAAGACGAGGTTGCGGATCTCGGCGCTGTCCGCCTCGGTGACGCGCTGCGCGGTGTCGCCCGGGTTCAGCGCGGCGAGCGTGGACGGCGGCAGCTGGCGGTGCGTGACGTCGACCTGGCCGGACTTCCAGGCCGAGAGGAGGTCGTCGGACTCCTTGTAGTACCGCACGGTGACCGGGACGCCGGACTTGGTGATCGCGCCCTTGTAGCGCGTGTTCGGCACGAGTTCGGCCTTCACGCCGGCCTCGTAGGACTTCAGGACGTACGGCCCCGAGCCCGTCACCTGGCCGTCGTTGCGCAGCTTGTGCTCCGCGTAGGAGTCCTTCTGGACGATGGAGCCGGCGCCCGTGGCGATCTTCTGCGGGAAGGTCGCGTCGCGCGAGGAGAGGTTGAAGGTGATGAGCCGGCCCTCGGTGACCACGTTCTTCAGGCTGGGGAAGAGGACCGAGGGACCGACGTCCGTCTTGATCTCCAGCATCCGGTCGAACGAGTACTTGACGTCCTCGGCGGTGAGCTTGTCGCCGTTGGAGAACGTCAGGTCGTCACGGAGCTTGCACTGGTACGTCTGCAGCTTGGCACCGATGAACTGGCAGCTCTCGGCCGCGTCCGGCTCGGGGACGATGCCCCCGGACTTGAACGTCATCAGGGACTGGTAGACATTGCTGTACATCGCCCAGGAACCGGCGTCGTAGGCGCCGGCCGGGTCGAGCGAGGTCACCGCGTCGGTCGTCCCGACGACGACCGGATCGGAGTTCCCCTCGTCCGAGGGAAGCAGTTGCCAGGCGACCACGCCTGCGATGACCAATACCGCGAAAATCGCGAGAATCCGTAGCCGGATCGACCGCATTGACGTGCTCTCCCTTAACTGCCCCACCTCGGTGTCGCGCTCAGATACGCAGATCACCGCACGTTCGCGCCAAGCAAATCACACGATTTTCACATCTGGAAGGGGAGATCAGAGGGTCATAGCCAATTGTTTGTCAGTCGAAACCTTGGCGCTTAGAGCGAATACAGAGGGTCCCCGAACGGTCACCCGTTTCGCCATTTCGCGTGCGCACGAGGGTGATTACGCCTGCCGGGAGGCGAGCTCGACAACGGTGATGTCGGACGGCGCGCCGACCCGCACGGGCGGACCCCAGGCTCCGGCGCCCCGGGTGACGTAGAGCTGGGTGTCACCGTAGCGTTCGAGCCCTGCGACGGTCGGGTTGGACAGCTCCGCGACGTAGTTGCCCGGCCACAACTGACCGCCGTGGGTGTGCCCGGACAGCTGCAGGTCCACACCGTGCTCGACGGCCTCGTCGATCACCACGGGCTGGTGCGCCATGAGCACGACCGCGCGGGCGGGGTCGCGGTCGCCGAGGGCTCGGGCGAAATCCGGGCCCTGCCCTTCGCTCTCGCCGGCGATGTCATTGACCCCGGCAAGATCGAAACCGCCGGTCTCCACCCGGGCGTTCTCCAGCGGGTGCAACCCCAATTCCCGTACGTGATCAACCCATTGGGCGGCGCCGGAGTAGTACTCGTGATTGCCGGTGACAAAGAACGCGCCGTGCCGGGCGCGCAGGCCGGCGAGCGGTTCGGCGGCCGGGCCGAGATCGGCGACCGAGCCGTCGACCAGATCGCCGACGACCGCGACGAGGTCGGGCTGGGTCCGGTTGACCGCGTCCACGATCCGCTGCGTGTGGGCGCGCCCCAGGATCGGTCCGAGGTGAATGTCGCTGACGACGGCGATACGGAAACCGTGGGCGGACCTCGGCAGCCGGGCGAGCGGCACGGTGACCCGCTTGACCCGGGGCCCGCGCAGCACGCCGTACGTCCCGTAACCCACGGTCCCGAGCCCGGCGACGGCGGCGGCACCCCCGACCGCCCGCGCCACGAACAGCCGCCGCGACGGGGCGGGGAGCGCGGGCGCGGCGGCCTCCGGTGCGGGCGCGGACTCCGCCGCGGCTGCCGGTACGGGGACCGGCACCGGTTCCGGCGCGGATTCCCGTACGGGCGCCGCCCGGCGCGCGAGCCACCGGCGCAGCAGGGGCCGTACGGCCTCGCCGACGAGCAGGGCGAGGGTCAGATAGAGCAGCGCGGCGAGCCAGAGGTAGCCCGGCCAGGCCAGCATCCGCTGGACCGGGAAGGGCGCGCCCGCGGGCCCGGCGACGAGGGCCCCGACGCTGAGCAGCGGCAGCGCGTACGCGGCGATCGTGCCGGCCCTGCGCCACGGGCTGCCCTGGCTCGTCGTGTCACCGACGAGCCGGCGCCACACATAGCGGTGCACGGCCACGAGCAGGGCGAGCACGGCAAGCACCGCCAGCACGGCCCCCACGACCCGCATGCCCGTCCCCCCGCCCTGTTCGTCCCGGTTGCACCCGATTCAGGTCCCGGCCGAGACCAGTGATTTCAAGCCTTCTCGGCGCGCAGGGCCCTGACGCCCCGGAACCCGATCCAGCCCACGGCCGTCCCCAGGAGAAAGGACGTGATGGCGAGCAGCAGATGCACCCAGAAGTACGCGGTCGGGTCACCGGCGTCGTCGAAGGCGAGGCCGCTGCCGTCCTTCCAGAGATTTTTCACGAAGGTGACCCAGATGACCCAAGACCACGCCCCGAAGGCGAGCAGGAACCAGGAGACCGGGCGGCTGAGCTTCATGGATTCAGTATCACCGCCGCGCTCCGGGCGGCTCGGGCGGGGTGGTCCGTCCCGGCGTTCGGCCCGGCGGGTCACACCGCCGGTACATATATTCACATCAACTGCATGTACGTTTTCGACCGTGCCAGCTCTCAAGAAGGCCGCGTTGGCGGTCACCTCTGCCGCCCTGCTGTCCGCTTTTGTCGTCACGCCCGCCTCGGCGGCCGACGGGGACGACGACGCCCCCAAGCCTCCGGCGACCATGTCGCAGATCGGCGGCGCGCAGCTGGGGCGGTCCGGCACCCAGGTCAACCTCGGGCCCGGTGCCCCGGTGCTGCCCAAGAAGCTGACGGGCCGGTCGTGGATGGTCTCGGACGCGGAGACCGGCGAGGTGCTCGCCGCGCACAACGCGCACTGGCGGCTCCCCCCGGCGTCCACGCTGAAGATGCTCTTCGCGGACACGCTCCTCGACGACCCGGCGCTCCTGCCGAAGACGCGGGAGTACACGGTGAAGGACGAGGACCTCGCGGGCATGGGCGAGGGCAGCAGCCTCGTCGGCATCAAGGAGGACCACAGCTACACGGTGCACGACCTGTGGCTCGGGGTCTTCCTCCGCTCGGGGAACGACGCGGTGCACGTGCTGTCCTCGATGTACGGCGGTGTGCCCAAGGCCGTCCAGGCCATGCGGGACCGCGCGGAGGAGCTCCAGGCGCTCGACACGAACGTGGTCTCGCCCGACGGGTACGACGCGCCCGAGCAGGTCTCCAGCGCGTACGACCTCTCGCTCTTCGCCCGCGACGGGCTCCAGAACGCGGACTTCCGGGAGTACTGCTCCACCGCCGACGCGCAGTTCCCCGGTGAGAAGAAGAAGGGCAAGAAGCGCGAGACCTTCGGCATCCAGAACACCAACCGGCTGCTCACCGGGGCCGACGGCGTCGCCCCGTACAAGGGCATCGCGGGCGTCAAGAACGGCTACACCTCGCACGCCGGCAACACCTTCACCGGTGTCGCCGAGCAGGGCGGCAAGGTCCTCCTGGTCACCGTCATGCACCCGGACGACGACGAGACGCACGCCGTGTACAAGGAGGCGGCCCGGCTCCTGGACTGGGGGTTCGCCGCGACCGGCAAGGTCACCCCGGTCGGTGAGCTGGTCCCGCCGAAGTCCGCGGTCACCGGCGACGGCGCGGACACCGCCGGGGCGGGCAAGGGCGCCGAGGCGGACACCGCGGACACGGACAAGGGCAGTCACGGAGCGGACAAGGCCGCGCGGGCCGCGGCGGCCACCGACGGCTCCAGCGGGGTCGGGATCGCGCTGGGCATCGTCGGCGGGGTGCTGGTCCTGCTGGCCGGCGCGGTGTTCCTGGTCAACCGGCGCTGGCCGCTGCCGGACCTGATGCGTCGCCGTCCTCGCCCGTGACGCGCCGGGCGGCGAGCGTGGAGCCCCCCTCCGCGTCCGCCGCCGGTTCGTCCTCCTTGCCCGGCGTCGCCGTCCAGGCGGCGCAGAACAGCAGCAGCTTCGCCGTGAAGTTGATCCACAGCAGCAGGGCGATCGGCACCCCGAAGGCGCCGTACATGCTCTTGGACGCGACGCCCCGCATATAGCTGCCGAGCAGCAGCTTGAGGAGTTCGAACCCAACCGCGCCGAGCAGCGCGGCCACCATCAGCCTGCGGCGCGGCGGTTCGACGCCGGGAAGCATCGTCAGCAGGTAGAGCAGCAGCAGGAAGTCCGCCGCCACCCCCACCAGCAGGGCGGCGATCCGCAGCAGCACCCCGCCCGCCCCGTTCTCGGGAATGCTGAGCAGGTCGGCGACCCGGCCGACGGCGACCGAGCCGACCGAGGAGATCGCGAAGGTCACCAGGGCGGCGCCGCCCAGTCCGAACAGCACCCCGGCGTCCTTGAGTTTGCGCAGGACCGGATTGCCCTCGTCCAGGTCGTCCATCTCCCAGACCGCGCGCAGGCAGTCCCGCATCGAGCCGATCCAGCCGATACCGGTGAAGAGCAGCAGCGCACCCGCCACCAGACCGATCGTCCCCGCGTGGGCGACCAGGTTGTCGATGCCGAGCTGGTCGGAGATGCCGGGCACCTGCTCGGCGAGCTTGTCCTCGATCTTGTCCAGCTGCTTGTCGGTGAGCAGCGCGGCACCGATCGCCGCGCCGACCGCGATCAGCGGGAAGAGCGCGAGGAAGCTGATGAACGTGATGGCCGCGGCCAGCCGGGCCCAGTGGACCCGCACCAGCGTCTCGTAACTGCGCCAGGCGTGCGTCTCCATCAGCCGGGAGACGAGTGGCCCGATGACGGGGAGTTTTTTCAGCCAGTCCATGGGTCACTGCTACCCCTCCGGCGCGCGAAAACCGAAGCCCGGTGCGAGGTGGAGGAGATAACGGGCCCTCAATCACCCATTTCGGTGAGTGTTGTAACAAATCCCTCAAAGGTGTTATCTCGGGCGATACGGTCACCCTCATGTCTGTCGACACCGTGTCCCTGACCGGCTGGGGCCGCACCGCCCCGACGACCGCGCTCCGTTTCCGCCCCCGTAGTTACGAGGAGGCCGCGGCGACCGTGGTGGGCTGCGGTCCGCGCGGCTCGATCGCCAGGGGCCTGGGCCGGACGCACGGCGACGCGGCGCAGAACGCCGGGGGTTCGGTCCTCGACATGACGGCGCTGGACCGCGTCCGGACGATCGACGCGGCGGCCGGCCTGGTGGTCTGCGACGCGGGCACGACGCTGCACCAGCTGCGCGAGGTGATGCTGCCGCTCGGCTGGTTCCCGCCGGTGGTGCCCGGCGGCCGATACGTCACGGTGGGCGGCGCGATCGGTTCGGACGCGCACGGCGACAACCACCGTGCGGCCGGCTCCTTCTCGCGCCACGTCACGGAGTTCACGCTGCTCACCGCCGACGGCGAGGTGCGTACGGTGCGCCCGGGCACCCCGCTCTTCGACGCGACCACCGGCGGCCTCGGTCTGACCGGGGTCATCCTCTCGGCCACGCTCCGGTTCCGGCCCGTCACTACGGCGCTGATGTCGGTCGACACCGAGCGGGCGTCCGGCCTGGACGACCTGCTGGGCCGGATGGCGCGCGGCCACCGCCCGTACGAGTACGCCCGGATCGACCTCACCGCGCGGGGCCGGGCCACCGGCCGGGGGGTCCTGGTCCGCGCGGACCACGTCCCGGTGCGGGCGCTCCCGGCGCACGCCCGGCGCACCGCGCTCGCCCTCGGCCCGACGCGCCGCCCCGCCGCGCTGCCGCTGCTGCCCCGCCTCTTCGGCCGGCTGTCCGCCACGGCGCTCAACGAGCTCGGCTACCGCTCCGCGCCCCGGTCCCGCACCGGCGAACTCCAGCCGCTCGGCGCCTTCTTCCGCTCCTTGGACGCCCGGCCGCACAGCAACCGCGTCTCGCCCACCGGCGGCCGCATCCACTACGCGTTCCTGGTCGGGCACGGACAGGAGGAGACGCTGCGGCGGATCGTCGGGCGCATCGCCCGCAGCCGCTGCCCGTCCTTCCGGGCGGTGCTCAGGCGGTGCGGCGAGGGCGGCCCCGGCTGGCTGTCGTTCCCGGCGCCCGGCTGGCACCTCTCCCTCGATCTGCCGGCCGGTCTGCCGGGGCTGGCCCGCTTCCTCGACTCGCTGGACGAGGAGGTGGCGGCGGCGGGCGGGCGCGTCTCCCTGACCGAGGACGCCCGGCTGCGCCCCGGCGCGCTCGCCGCGATGTACCCGCGGCTGCCCGACTTCCGGGCGCTGCGGGCCGAACTGGACCCGAACGGGGCGTTCCGCTCGGACCTGTCCCGCCGGCTGTCGCTGTAGATCCCCCTCTTCCCTGCAAGGAGCGTTCCCGTGAAGGATGCCTTCGGTGCCCCGCAGTCCCTGCTCGTCCTCGGCGGCACGTCGGAGATCGGGCTCGCCACCGCACGCCGCCTGATCGCCCACCGCACCCGCACGGTCTGGCTGGCCGGCCGCCCCTCGCCCGCCCTGGAGGCCGCGGCGGAGGACCTGCGCCACCGGGGGGCGTACGTGCAGACCGTGGCGTTCGACGCGCTGGACACCAAGTCCCACGAGACGGTCCTCGGCAAGGTCTTCGCCGAGGGCGACATCGACATGGTGCTGCTCGCCTTCGGCATCCCGGGCGACCAGGGGCGCGACGAGGAGGAACCGCTCGCGGCGGTCCGGGTGGCGCAGACGAACTACACCGGCGCGGTCTCCGCCGGTCTGGTGTGCGCGGGCGCGCTCCAGGCGCAGGGGCACGGTTCGCTGGTGGTGCTGTCCTCGGTGGCCGGTGAGCGGGCCCGGCGGGCGGACTTCATCTACGGGTCGAGCAAGGCGGGCCTGGACGTCTTCACGCAGGGCCTCGGCGACGCGCTGCACGGCACGGGGGTGCACGTGATGGTGGTGCGGCCCGGGCCGGTGGTGCCGGACGCGGCGGGGGTGCGGGAGGCCGGAGGGCCGCTGGCGACGATCCCGTTCACCCGGACGCCGCTGGTGACGACGCCGGGTGCGGTGGCGGACGCGATCGTGACCGGGCTGCGGAGGCGCCAGGAGACGGTGTGGGTGCCGGGGGCGCTGCGCGCGGTGATGTCCGCGCTGCGCCACGTGCCCCGGCCGCTGTTCCGGCGGCTGCCGGTGTGACGGGCGCTACGGGTGCAGCGAGGGGGCGTCCAGGGTGCTGCCGCTCTGCGCGGGGACCGCGGGGCCGGTGCCGCCCGCGCCGAACGGGAACTCGTTGATCTTGCGCCAGACGCGGTCCAGGCGGCCCTGCTCGTACAGCGCGAAGGAGCCGCAGATCCAGGACGCCTCGTAGTCGGCGAGCTCCTCGTACGCCCGGTCCATCGCCGCTTCGGAGATGTCGTGGGCGACGGTCACGTGCGGGTGGTACGGGAACTGGAGCTCGCGGACCAGGGGCCCGGAGGCGTCCCGCACCCGCTTCTGGAGCCAGGAGCAGGCCGAGGCGCCCTCGACCACCTGGACGAAGACGACCGGCGACAGCGGGCGGAAGGTGCCCGTGCCGGACAGCCGCATCGGGAAGGGCCGGCCGCCGGTCGCGATCGAGGCGAGGTGCGCCTCGATCGCGGGCAGGTCGGCCGCCAGGGCCTCGGTCGGCGGCAGGAGGGTGACGTGGGTGGGAATGCCGTGTGCGGCAGGGTCCCCGAAGCTCGCGCGGCGCTCCTGGAGCAGGCTGCCGTAGGGCTCCGGGACCGCGATCGAAACGCCGAGCGTTACGGTCCCCACGTCGTTCTCCTCAATCCTCGGTGGTCTGTTTTCAGCCACTGACGGCCGCAAGCATCACGCCGCAAGTGTGCCGCCTGCGAGCCCTCCGCCGCCAGGGTCCTTGGACTCAGTGCTTGGCGGGCAGAAGGCCCATCCGGTCGTAGGTGAGCGCCAGGGTCTCGGCGGCCACGGCCCGCGCCTTCTCGGCACCCTCGGCCAGGATGGAGTCCAGCGTCTCCGGGTCGTCCAGGTATTCCTGCGTCTTCGTGCGGAACGGTGTGACGAAGTCGACCATGACGTCGGCCAGGTCCGTCTTCAGCGCGCCGTAGCCCTTGCCCTCGTACTTCTGCTCCAGCTCCGGCACGGAGGCACCGGTGAGCGTCGAGTAGATGGTGAGCAGGTTGCTGACGCCGGGCTTCTCGGCCCGGTCGAAGCGGATCACCGTGTCGGTGTCGGTGACGGCGCTCTTCACCTTCTTGGCGGTGGTCTTCGGCTCGTCCAGGAGGTTGATCAGACCCTTGGGGTTCGCCGTCGACTTGCTCATCTTCGAGGACGGGTCCTGGAGGTCGTAGATCTTCGCCGTCTCCTTGAGGATGTACGGGTCCGGGACGGTGAAGGTCTCGCCGTAGGTGCTGTTGAACCGCTCGGCGAGATTACGGGTCAGCTCCAGGTGCTGGCGCTGGTCCTCGCCCACCGGGACCTGGTCGGCCTGGTAGAGCAGGATGTCGGCGACCATCAGCATCGGGTAGGTGAAGAGGCCGACCGTGGTGCGGTCGGCGCCGTGCCGGGCGGACTTGTCCTTGAACTGCGTCATGCGGGACGCCTCGCCGAACCCGGCCAGGCAGTTCATGACCCAGCCCAGCTGGGCGTGCTCCGGCACGTGGCTCTGGATGAACAGCGTGCAGCGCTCGGGGTCGACCCCGGCGGCCAGCAGCTGGGCCACGGCGAACCGGGTGTTGGCCCGCAGCTGCGCGGGGTCCTGCGCGACGGTGATGGCGTGCAGGTCGACCACCATGTAGAAGGCGTCGTGGGACTCCTGCAGGGCCACCCACTGGCGGACGGCGCCGAGGTAGTTGCCGAGGTGGAACGAGCCGGAGGTGGGCTGGATTCCGGAGAGCACGCGGGGACGTTCAGAGGCCATGGGGCTCATTGTCTCAGGTGCGGGGCCCTTCCCGGGCAGCCGGTGGAGGAATCGCCCGACGGGCTTCCGCCGCGGAATGCGCGGGCGCGCCGTGAACCGAAGGTTTCCTCGCGGACGAACCGACCGACGATACAAAGTGGGCCCAACCCCGGCTCACACCGCACGACGATCGGAGATCCCGTGTCGACCACGGAAAACGCCATCGCCTCCGCCGAGGCGCACAGCGCGCACAACTACCACCCGCTGCCCGTCGTCGTCGCCACGGCGGACGGGGCCTGGATGACCGATGTCGAGGGCCGCCGCTACCTCGACATGCTCGCCGGATACTCGGCGCTCAATTTCGGCCACGGCAACCGCCGGCTGATCGACGCGGCGCGGGCCCAGCTCGAACGGGTGACGCTCACCTCCCGGGCCTTCCACCACGACCGCTTCGCGGACTTCTGTACGCGCCTGGCGGAGCTGTGCGGCATGGAGATGGTGCTCCCGATGAACACCGGGGCGGAGGCCGTCGAGACGGCGGTGAAGACCGCCCGCAAGTGGGGCTACCGGGTCAAGGGCGTCCCGGACGGCATGGCGAAGATCATCGTCGCCGCCGACAACTTCCACGGCCGCACGACCACGGTCATCAGCTTCTCCACGGACCCGGAGGCGCGCGCCGACTTCGGCCCGTACACCCCCGGTTTCGAGATCGTGCCGTACGGGGATCTCACCGCGATGCGCGAGGCCATGACGGAGAACACCGTGGCCGTGCTCATCGAGCCGATCCAGGGCGAGGCGGGCGTGCTGGTCCCGCCGCCCGGCTATCTGGCCGGGGTGCGGGAGCTGACGCGTGAACGGAACGTGCTGTTCATCGCCGACGAGATCCAGTCCGGTCTGGGCCGGACCGGGAAGACCTTCGCCTGCGAGCACGAGGACGTCGTCCCCGACGTGTACCTGCTGGGCAAGGCGCTCGGCGGCGGCGTGGTGCCGGTGTCGGCCGTGGTGTCGTCGGCGGCCGTGCTCGGGGTGTACCGCCCCGGGGAGCACGGCTCGACCTTCGGCGGGAACCCGCTGGCCTGCGCGGTGGCGCTGGAGGTCATCGACATGCTGAGCACCGGCGAGTACCAGCAGCGCGCGGCCGAGCTCGGCGACCACCTCCACCGCGAGCTGGGTCTCCTGGTGGGCGCGGGCACGGTGCAGGCCGTCCGGGGACGCGGGCTGTGGGCGGGCGTGGACATCGAACCGGAGCTGGGCACGGGCCGCGAGATCTCCGAGCGGCTGCTGGAGCGCCGGGTCCTGGTGAAGGACACCCACGGCTCCACGATCCGGATCGCGCCGCCGCTGGTGATCGGCAAGGAGGACCTGGACTGGGGCCTTGAGCAGCTGCGGGAGGTCCTGCGGGGCTGAGACCGGGGCGGGCGCGGACCGGAAGGCCGCCTGCGCCCGCCCTCAGTCCAGCACCCGCAGCAGCGCCTCCAGCGCGCCGGTCCACGCGCTGTCCGTCGGGGTGCCGTAGCCGATGACCAGCGCCTCGCGCCTCAGGTCGGCGTCCGGGTGGCGGAAGAAGGCCAGGCCCTCCACCGCGAGGCCCTGCCAGGCCGCCGCCCGGATCGCCTCGGCCTCGCCGCCCTCCGGGAGTTCGAGGACGGCGTGCAGCCCGGCGGCGATCCCGCTGACCCGGATGTGCGGGGCGCGCTCGGCGAGGGCCGCGACGAGCTGGTCGCGGCGGTTGCGGTAGCGCAGCCGCATGGACCGCACGTGCCGGTCGTAGGCACCGGAGGCCATGAACTCCGCGAGCGTCAGCTGGTCCAGCGCGCCCGGCGCCCAGTCGCTCACCCCCTTCGCCGCGGCGACCTCGGCGGCCAGGGCGCGCGGTACCACCATCCAGCCGAGCCGCAGCCCCGGTGCCAGGGACTTGCTGGCGGTGCCCAGGTAGACGACGCGTTCCGGGTCCAGGCCCTGGAGGGCGCCGACCGGCTGGCGGTCGTACCGGAACTCGCCGTCGTAGTCGTCCTCCAGGATCAGCCCTCCGGTGGCCCGGGCCCAGTCGACGGCCGCCGCCCGGCGGTCCGGGTGGAGCGGGACCCCGGTGGGGAACTGGTGCGCCGGGGTCAGCAGGACCGCGCCCGCGTGGCGCAGGGCGTGCAGCTCGCCGGTCCGGGTGCCGAGCTCGTCCAGCGGCACGCAGGGGATGCGCAGCCCGGCATCGGTGAGCAGGCGGGTGTGGACGCCGAGGCCGTACGACTCCACGGCCACCTCCCGCACCCGGCGCCGCCGCAGCACCTTGCCGAGCAGCATCAGGGCGTGCACGAATCCGGAGCAGACGATGATCCGGTCCGGGTCGGCGTACACCCCGCGCGCCCGGGCGAGGTATTCGGCGAGGACGGTGCGCAGCTCGATCCGGCCGCGCGGGTCGCCGTAGCCGAAGGCGTCGTTCGGCGCGGCGGACAGGGCGCGCCGGGCGGCCTTCAGCCACTCGGCGCGCGGGAAGGTGGCGAGGTCCGGGGTGCCCGGCTTGAGGTTGTACGCCGGTGCGCCGCGCGGCGGCCTGGCGGGCGGGGCCTCGGGCGCCGTCACCGGCCGGGGGTCGGCGCGGCGGGCCACCCGGGTGCCGGAGCCCTGGCGGGCGGTGAGCCAGCCCTCGGCGACGAGCTCCGCGTAGGCGTCGGCGACGGTGTTGCGGGCGATGCCGAGGTCGGCGGCGAGGGTGCGGGAGGACGGCAGGCGGGTGCCGGGGGTCAGCCGGCCGGTGCGGACGGCCTCGCGCAGGGCGTCCATCAGACCGGCTCGCAGACCGGTCGACCCGGTCGGGTCAATGTGGAGGTCGGCACCGAAAGTGGCCCAGTCGTCTGTCATGCGAATGGACCATACCGGTGCGCCATTCCCCCCGTAACGTTGAGGGCATGACGACGAACGAGAACAGCACCGACACCTCCGGCCACTGCCCCGAGCACACCCCGCGCCTGGCCTGGGCGCAGCACGCCCCCGACGTCTACAAGGCGATGGCCCGTCTGGACGCCGCCTCCCGCAAGGGCCTCGACCCGGTCATCGGCGAGCTGGTGAAGATCCGCTCCTCGCAGCTCAACCACTGCGCGTTCTGCCTGGACATGCACACCAAGGACGCGCTCGCGGCGGGCGAGTCCGTGCAGCGGATCGTCCAGCTCAGCGCGTGGGAGGAGTCGCAGCACTTCTACACGCCGAAGGAGATCGCCGCGATCGAGCTGACCGAGGCGGTGACCGTGCTGACCGACGGCTTCGTGCCGGACGAGGTGTACGCACGGGCCGCGAAGCACTTCGGCGAGGAGGAGCTGGCCCACCTCATCGCCGCGATCATCACGATCAACGCCTGGAACCGCTTCGCCGTGTCCACCCGCATGGTGCCGGGCCACTACACGCCCGGCGACCACGGCTGAGCGGCCCGGTGACCGCGTCGGGCCTGCGGGCCCTGCACCACGGCCGCGCCCCCGGCGACCCGCTGGTCCTCCCCGGCCCGTGGGACGCCGCGAGCGCCCGTGTCTTCGCGGAGGCCGGCTTCCCCGCGCTCGCCACGCCGAGCGCGGGGGTCGCCGCGTCCCTGGGTTACGAGGACGGCTCGACGCCCGCCGACGAGATGTTCGCGGCGGTGGCGCGGATCGCCCGGGCGGTCCCCGTACCGGTCTCCGCCGATGTCGAGGCCGGATACGGGCTGGCACCCGGCGAGCTGGTGGAGCGGCTGCTGGCGACCGGGGCGGTCGGCTGCAACCTGGAGGACACGGTGGACGGGGTCCTGCTGGACGCCGGGGCCCAGGCGGACCGGCTGGCCGCGGTGCGGGCGGCGGCCGGGGACGCGCTCTTCGTGAACGCCCGGATCGACACGTACGTCACGGGCGTCCCGGACGGGGTGGACCCGGCGGCGGAGACCCTGCGCCGGGCGCGGCTCTACGCGGCCGCGGGCGCGGACTGCGTCTACCCGATCCTGGCCCCGCCCGAGGCGTTCGGGCCGCTGGCCGGTGCGCTGCCCGGGCTGCCGCTGAACGCGCTGGCCCGCCCGGGCGGGCCGGGGCCGGGCCGCCTCGGTGAGCTCGGGGCGACCCGGATCACCTTCGGCCCGGGGCTCCAGCGCAGGGCCACGGCCGCGGTGCGGGAGATCGCGGCCGGCCTCTGACCGCGTGACGAGCACGACGCCCCCGGCAGCGCTGCGGCTGCCGGGGGCGTGGTGTGTGCCCCTGGGGGCGGTGTCTCAGATGAGGCCGAGCTCGCGGACCGCGTCGCGCTCCTCGGTGAGCTCCTTGACCGAGGCGTCGATGCGCGCACGGGAGAACTCGTTGATGTCCAGGCCCTGGACGATCTCGTACGTGCCGTCCTTCGTGGTGACCGGGAAGGACGAGATGATGCCCTCGGGCACGCCGTAGGAGCCGTCCGACGGGATGCCCATGGAGGTCCAGTCGCCCTCGGCGGTGCCGTTGACCCAGGTGTACACGTGGTCGATGGCGGCGTTGGCGGCGGAGGCGGCGGAGGACGCGCCACGGGCCTCGATGATCGCGGCGCCGCGCTTGGCCACGGTCGGGATGAAGGAGTCGGCCAGCCACGCCTCGTCGTTGACCAGCTCGGCGGCGTTCTTGCCGGCGACCTCGGCGTGGAAGATGTCCGGGTACTGGGTGGCCGAGTGGTTGCCCCAGATCGTCAGCTTCTTGATGTCGGAGACGGCGGCGCCGGTCTTGGCGGCCAGCTGCGAGATCGCGCGGTTGTGGTCCAGGCGGGTCATCGCGGTGAAGCGCTCGGCCGGGACGTCCGGGGCGGCGGCCTGCGCGATGAGCGCGTTGGTGTTGGCCGGGTTGCCGACGACGAGGACCTTGATGTCGTCCGCGGCGTTGTCGTTGATCGCCTTGCCCTGCGGCTTGAAGATGCCGCCGTTGGCGGAGAGCAGGTCGCCGCGCTCCATGCCCTTGGTGCGGGGGCGGGCGCCGACGAGGAGGGCGACGTTCGCACCGTCGAAGCCGACGTTCGCGTCGTCGGTGATCTCGATGCCGCGCAGCAGCGGGAAGGCGCAGTCGTCGAGCTCCATGGCGGTGCCCTCGGCGGCCTTCAGCCCCTGGGGGATCTCCAGGAGACGCAGGTTGACCGGCACGTCCGGGCCGAGCAGGTGGCCGGAGGCGATGCGGAAGAGCAGCGCGTAGCCGATCTGGCCGGCTGCGCCGGTCACGGTGACATTCACGGGAGTGCGGGTCATGGCGATCTCCGTTAGACAGCTGGCGGTCCGGGCTCCTGGCCCCTGGTGCGGGACATCTCCCTGAATCTTGATGTGAAGAGATATCCGTCGGCCAGGCTATCCGACCCCGAACCCCACGGCCGCCCGGCCCCCGTTGCCTGTCGATCACACCATGGCGGAATGGTCACTTCCGTGCCACAGGGGCAACCCATCCCTTGAACGGGTGAGGGCCGTCAACAAGGCTGGACGCAGGACGGGGCAAGGCCGCTCAACCGCCGCTTCCGGAGCTTCGCGCTCCGGGGTTGCCCCCGACTCCGGTGTCCGTCCCTTCTCGGGGGAGGGGACGGCCACCGGTTCTTCCGCTCCGTCCCGGAGCGCGGGTCAGCGGACCGTGAAGTGGACCGCGTCCTCCAGGAACGGGATGTCGAGCCACGGCTCCGGCTGCGCAACCAGGGCGAGCAGCACGATGAGGACGCCGAGCAGGCCGTACGTCACCAGATCGGTGAAGCGGGACCGCACCGCGAGCATGCCCACCGACCGGACGGTCACGCGCAGGACCGCGCCCAGCACGAGGGCGAAGCCGATCAGTATCGTCCCGACGCGGAAGGCTTCCTCGAACGGGTCGGCCGCCACGATCAGCAGTCCGGCGCCGGCCGTGCAGAGCACCGCGAGCAGCGGCCACTGCCGGGCCGGGGCCGGCGCGTCCCCGCCGGCCGCCCGCCCGCCGCCCTCGGGCCGCGCGGTGTCCCGGGTCAGCGAGAACCGCCGGGCCCGCCGCGTTTCGGCGGCGGCGGCCGGCGCCGCCTCGGTGGAGCCGGTGTCCGGGCTCGTACCAGCACCCACGGGGTCAGCCGGCGGAGACGGCAGCCGCGTCGCGCTCGGCGGCCTCGACCACGTTGACGAGCAGCTGGGCGCGGGTCATCGGGCCGACACCGCCCGGGTTCGGCGAGATCCAGGCGGCGACCTCGGCCACGCCGGGGTGGACGTCGCCGACGATCTTGCCGTTCTCGTCGCGGCTGACGCCGACGTCCAGGACGGCCGCGCCGGGCTTCACGTGCTCGGGCTTGATGATGTGCGGCACGCCCGCGGCGGCGACGATGATGTCGGCCTGCTTCAGGTGGGCGGCCAGGTCCCGGGTGCCGGTGTGGCACTGGGTCACCGTGGCGTTCTCCGACTTGCGGGTGAGCAGCAGCGGGATGGACCGCCCGATGGTGACACCGCGTCCGACGACCACGACGTGGGCGCCGTTGATCTCGACGCCGTGGTGGCGCAGGAGCTGGACGACGCCCTGCGGGGTGCAGGGCAGCGGGCCGGTCTCGTTGAGCACGAGGCGGCCGAGGTTCATGGGGTGGAGGCCGTCCGCGTCCTTGGCCGGATCCATCAGTTCCAGGACGCGGTTGGTGTCGATGCCCTTGGGCAGGGGAAGCTGCACGATGTAGCCCGTGCAGGCGGGGTCGGCGTTGAGCTCGCGGACGACGGCCTCGATCTCCTCCTGGGTGGCGGTGTCGGGGAGTTCGCGCTGGATGGACCCGATGCCGACCTGGGCGCAGTCCTTGTGCTTGCCGTTCACGTACCACCTGCTGCCCGGGTCGTCCCCGACCAGCAGGGTTCCCAGGCCGGGCGTGACGCCCCGGGCCTTGAGGGCCGCCACGCGGGCGGTCAGATCGGACTTGATCGCGGCTGCGGTGGCCTTGCCATCGAGAATCTGGGCAGTCATGGTCCCCATACTCCCGGATGACCCCGCCCTCGGACCAATCAGGTACCAGGCGTGGACGCAAGGTTGCACTTGGACAACTTCTCGGGCCGCGGCTGGACAAACGTACTAACCGCTTATAACGATGAAGGCCGCTGTGCCGCAGCAGTAACCGGGGGGCTGGACCGCTGTCGTTTTCTCTTCCTCCGTGCGGCCGCACCGTCCCCGTACGTCTGTTGGAGGAACGCCCATGAGCTTCGGCGACCCGAACCCGAACAACCCCTACGGGCAGCAGCCCGGTCAGCCGCAGCAGCCGGGCTACGGCTACCCGCAGGCCCCCCAGGGCGTGCCGCAGCAGGGCTACGGCTATCCGACGGCCCCGCCGGTGCCCGGCGGCGACTACGGCCAGCAGCCCGGCTACGGGGCCCGCCCGCCGCTGTCCGGCTGGTGGCGGCGCGTCGGCGCGATCCTGATCGACGGCATCTGCATCGGCATCCCCTACGGCGCGATCATCGGCATCGGCGCGGGCGTGGGCGGCGGCGCGGGCAGCGGCATCCTGGTGCTCGGCATCCTCGTCGGCATCGGCCTCGGCCTCTTCAAGCTGTACAAGGAGGGCACGACCGGTCAGTGGATCGGCAAGAAGGCCCTCGGCATCAGCCTGCTGCGCGAGGTGGACGGCCGGCCGCTCGGCTTCGGCATGGCCTTCGTCCGCTACATCGCCCACTTCCTGGACAGCTTCGCCTGCTACCTCGGCTGGCTGTGGCCGCTGTGGGACGCGAAGAACCAGACGTTCGCGGACAAGGTCTGCTCCAGCGTCGTGGTCCGCGTCGGCTGACCCGTCGTCGGACAGGCCCGAGGGCCGTAACCCCGCGCGGATCGCGTGGGGTTACGGCCCTCGGTCGTACGGGGACGAACCGGCTCAGTGGAAGAAGTGCCGGGTGCCCGTGAGGTACATCGTCACGCCGGCCTTCTTCGCGGCCTCGACCACCAGCTCGTCGCGGACCGAACCGCCCGGCTGGACCACGGCCTTGACGCCGGCGGCGGTCAGGATCTCCAGCCCGTCCGGGAACGGGAAGAAGGCGTCGGACGCCGCGTAGGCACCGGCGGCCCGCTCCGCACCCGCGCGCTCGACGGCCAGCTTCGCGGAGTCGACCCGGTTGACCTGGCCCATGCCGACGCCGACCGAGGCGCCGCCCTTGGCGAGGAGGATGGCGTTGGACTTGACCGCACGGCACGCCTTCCACGCGAAGGCGAGCTCCTTCAGCTCGTCGGCGGAGAGCGCGTCGCCCGTGGCGAGCGTCCAGTTGGCCGGGTCGTCGCCCTCGGCCTGGAGGCGGTCGGTGACCTGGAGCAGCGCGCCGCCGTCGATCGGCTTGACCTCGACCTCGGCGGACGGGGCCTCGGGGCAGCGCAGCACGCGGATGTTCTTCTTGCGCGCCAGGATCTCGACCGCGCCGTCCTCGTACGCCGGGGCGACGATGACCTCGGTGAAGATCTCCGCGACCTGCTCGGCCATGGCGACGGTCACCGGACGGTTGACGGCGATGACCCCGCCGAACGCCGAGAGCGGGTCGCAGGCGTGCGCGTTGCGGTGCGCCTCGGCGATGTCGTCGGCGATGGCGATGCCGCAGGGGTTGGCGTGCTTGATGATCGCGACGCACGGCTCGGCGTGGTCGTACGCGGCGCGCCGGGCGGCGTCGGTGTCCGTGTAGTTGTTGTAGGACATCTCCTTGCCGTGCAGCTGCTCCGCCTCGGCGAGGCCGCCGGCGCCCGAGGTGTAGAGCGCGGCGGGCTGGTGCGGGTTCTCGCCGTAGCGCAGGACGTTCTCGCGCTCGTAGGTCGCACCGAGGAAGTCCGGGAAGCCGGAGTCGTCGGCGGCGGCGTAGTCGGCGGCGAACCAGCCGGCCACGGCCACGTCGTAGGCGGCGGTGTGCTGGAACGCCTCGGCGGCGAGCCGCTTGCGGGCGGTCAGGTCGAAGCCGCCCGCCCGGACCGCGGCGAGCACGTCGGAGTAACGCTCCGGGCTGGTGACCACGGCCACGGAGGGGTGGTTCTTGGCGGCGGCGCGGACCATCGAGGGGCCGCCGATGTCGATCTGCTCGACGCACTCGTCGGCGGTGGCGCCGGACGCGACGGTCTCCTTGAACGGGTACAGGTTGACGACCACCAGGTCGAACGGCTCGACGCCCAGCTCGGCCAGCTGCTCGCGGTGCGCGTCGAGGCGCAGGTCGGCGAGGATGCCGGCGTGGACGCGGGGGTGCAGCGTCTTGACGCGGCCGTCGAGGCACTCGGGGAAGCCGGTCAGCTCCTCGACCTTGGTGACCGGGACACCGGCGGCGGCGATCTTTCCGGCGGTGGAGCCGGTGGAGACCAGTTCGACACCCGCCTCGTGCAGACCGCGGGCGAGGTCTTCGAGGCCGGTCTTGTCGTAGACGCTGACCAGGGCGCGGCGGATGGGCTTATTCTCCGACATGACCGAGATGAACCTTTCGTCCCTCAATGCGATAGCCGTCGCGGGCGAGCCGCCCCACGGCCTCGACGAGCAGCTTGCGCTCGACTTCCTTGATGCGTTCGTGGAGGGCCGCTTCGCCCTCCGGGGTGTCCTCTTCGGTCACCTCGACCACGCCCTGCGCGATGATCGGACCGGTGTCGACGCCGTCGTCGACGAAGTGGACGGTGCACCCGGTGACCTTCACGCCGTACGCGAGCGCGTCGCGCACGCCGTGGGCACCGGGAAAGCTGGGGAGCAGGGCGGGGTGGGTGTTGATGAAGCGGCCGCCGAACCGGGCCAGGAACTCCTTGCCCACGATCTTCATGAATCCGGCCGACACCACGAGGTCCGGCCGGTGCGCGGCGGTGGCCTCGGCGAGCGCGGCGTCCCACTCCTCGCGGGTGGCGTGGTCCTTGACGCGGCACGTGAAGGTGGGGAGCCCGGCGCGCTCGGCCCGCTCCAGGCCGGCGATGCCGTCGCGGTCGGCGCCGACCGCGACGATCCGGACGCCGAAGCCCTCGGGATCGTCACCGATCGCGTCGAGCAGGGCCTGGAGGTTCGTACCGGAACCGGAGACCAGGACGACCACACGGGCCGGGGCGGCGGAAGGAAGCGGGGAGGCCACGGCTGGGCCCTTTCTCGCGTGCGAGCGGTTCGAAGCGGCCGGCCCGCCACCACGGCACCGGGGCGGCGGCCTGCGATTTGTACGGTCGTACGAAAGGAGCACACTCCCCCATACGGGGAACTCTACGAACGGGCCGACCGTCAGCAACGATACCGGCACCTCGCCGCGCCCCTGCCTGACGGGGGTGACGGACCCCCGCGCTCCCCGCTTTCGGCCCCTCCTCGCCGGAAGGTAGCGTCAGGGGCAGCGAACCGTCCGCCGGGCGGAAACGACGAGATGGGGAAGACGTTCACCACATGCCGGACCGACGCCGCACCGCTTTCCGCCAGCCGCTGCCCGAGCGGGCCACCGTGCTGATGCGCGAGCGCTCCTCCTCGTCCTCCTCCACCGGCTCCTCCGGTTCCTCCGGGAGCCCGAACGACGACAACCCCTTCGCGCCGCCGCCCGAGGGACGGCCCGACCAGCCCTGGCAGCCGCGCCACCCGTCCGGCTCCCCGGACGGCCCGGCGAACGGCGGCGACAGGCCCGAGGGCGGGCCGTCCGACGACCGGCCCGTGTGGGGCAGCCAGTGGAGCAGTCAGCAGCCCGGCCGCCAGAACGGCTCCTTCGGCGGGCGCCCCTCCGGTCCCGGCGGTACGGAGCGGCCCCCGGCCGGTCCGCGCTGGGACCCGACCGACCCCATCCAGCGCCGCGCCCGCTACGCGCTGCTCTCCGGCATGTGGGCCTTCTTCTTCGCGATCTTCGACTTCTCGGAGATCGCCCTGCTGCTCGGCGCGCTCGCCACGTACTGGGCGGTCAGCGCGCTGCGCGCCAAGCCGAAGCCGCCGGTGGCGGGTGACGCGGCGGAGGGCCCCGCCGCTCCCGGTACGGCGGACGGGACCGCTCCGGCGCCGGACACGCTCGCCGCGCAGCGCGGGGGGCGGCAGCAGACCACGGCCGCGGTGAGCGGTCTGGTGACGGGCGTGGTCGCGCTGGCGATCGTCGCGACGACGTTCACGGTGCAGATGGTCTACCGCGACTACTACACCTGTGTGAACGACGCCCTGACCAAGTCGGGCCAGCTGACCTGCAACGACCTGCTCCCGAAGCCGCTGGAGCCGTTCTTCGGCGTCAAGCGCTAGCGGCCGGGGGGCCGGAGGGCGCGTCGGTCTCCCGGGCGTGCCAGGGGTCGGTGGGGAGGAAGTCGTACGGGTCCAGGTCGTCGTCCCCGTCGCCGTCCTCGTCCCGGCTTCCGCCTTCGTTCTTCTCCTTCGCGGGTTCGGGCGGCCCGGGGGCGACGGGTGCGGGTGCCTTGGGGGTCTTCGGAGCTTTCGGGGGCTTCGGGGCCTTGGCCGTGTTCACGGTGTCCGCCGTGGTGTCCGGCTCCTCCGGTTCGGCGTCCGCCTTCGTGCGGCCGCGCAGCCGCCAGGCCCGGAGCAGCAGGGCCGCCGGGACGCCGATCACCGCCGTCCACCCCAGGGCCGCCGCCCCGGTGAGCCACCACACCGGTCCGAAGTCCGCCAGGGCGTGCGTGCCGAGCGGCCCCCTGGCCGCCGCCGCCAGCAGCGCCGTGCCGAGCCCGCAGCCCACCGCCCCCAGTGCGGTGGTGAGCGCGGTCTCCGCCGGCCCCCACGCCTCTGCCCGTACGCCCCGGACCGGCGCCGCCCTCCGTGCGGTGAACCAGGCCAGCGTCAGCGCCGCCGCCACCGGGACCGCCCCGGCCGCCCAGTTCAGCGGGGTGCCCGGGCCCTGCGCGGGCATCGCGGCCAGCAGTGGGAAGTCGGGGACGGCCGGGTGCCCGGTGAAGGCCGCCGGGGCGACCGTCGCGCCGGTGCCGAGGGCGAACCCGGGGCCCAGCCCGTACGCCGCGCCCCACACCGCCGCGTTCGGCACGAGCCCCAGCGCCAGCAGGAGCACGGCGATGCGGCCGCCCCAGTCGCCGGAGAGCCGGAGGAACGATTCCTGGACCGGTGCGCCGTGCCACACCAGGGCCGACGCGACGACCAGCGCGCCGCCGCCCAGCAGCACCGCGGTCCCGGCCAGCGCCGACCGGCCCACCGCGTCGGCCCGCCGCAGGAAGCGGGTGCGCGCCATCGCCTCGTGGAGCCGCACCGGCGCCCACGAGGGCGGCGGCCCGAGCGGGCGCCCGCAGGCCGTCCACACCCCGGCCGCCGCCGCGCCCGCCACGACGAGGGCGGCGGGAAAGAGCAGGGTGAGCGGCCGCGCGGACAGCGACGTGCCGCGCGCGTAGAGGGCCACCGCGGCCCCCACCAGCAGATATCCGCCCGTCACCGAGGCGAACGCGCCGCCAGGCGAGGGGACCCCGCGCCCCTCCTCGGGCTCCAGCACGTCCCGGGCCGCCCGGTGCACCAGCCACACCGGCAGCACGGCGAGCAGCAGCGGGACGACGCCCACCGGTGCCGGGGCCCCGGTCAGCGTCTCGGTCCTGACCAGTTCGGCGCCGTGCGCGAGGAGCCAGAGCCCGGCCGCGGCGTGGAACGCCTCGCCGGGTCCGCTGTCCGGGGCCGGTGAGCTGATCCAGAGCGCGGCGACGAGGACGGCGAGGGAGCCGGCGCCGAGCCCGGCCGCCACGGCACCGCGCAGCACCGCGGAGACCAGCACGGCGGGGCCGCCCCGCTCGCCCTGCGACAACAACGGGCTGCGTTCGGTCACTTGGGTCACGCGGTCATGCTGCCAACGACACGCGCTTATTTCGTGTAACGGGCGAACAGCCGGGGTGTCGATCAATATACGTTTATGTACTTTTTCACCCGGTGCAGGTCGTGTGGGCGGCCCTCATGACGCAGAGCACGTCCGAGAAGGCCGCCGCCCCTCCGCTGCCCTCGCCGAAGGAGCGGCGCAGGCTGCGGGAGGCCCTTTCGCTGACGGAGGACCAGGTCGCGTCCGCCGTAGGCGTGACCCGGGCGACGGTACGGGCCTGGGAGACGGGCCGCAGCAGTCCGCGCGGCCGCAAGCGCGAGGCGTACGCCCGGCTGATCGGGGCGGTCGCCGCCGCCCCGGCACCCCCGCCGCCTGTCCCCCTCGAAGCCCCCGGGAGCGCAGCCGTGGCCGCCGTCGAACCGGACGAGAGCGTCGAACGGGACGCGACCGTCGAACCGGAAGCAGCTGAGCCGGACGACGGTCACGCGGACGACGCGCCCGCCGCCGCGTTCGACGCGCTGTACCAGTACGCCGCCGCGGCGCTCTTCCAGCAGACCTATCTGCTGACCGGACAGCGCGCCCTGTCCCGCGCGGCCGTGACCAAGGCGTTCGAGCTGGCCTGGGAGCGGTGGCCGGAGGTCGCGGTGGACCGGGACCCGGTCGGCTGGGTGCGCGCCGCCGCCTACGAGTACGCGATGTCCCCGTGGCGCCGGCTGAACCGGGAGCACCGGCGCCCCGACCCGCCGCCCGAGGCCCCGGCCTCGCGGGCCCTGCTGGACGCGCTGCTGGCCCTGCCCCCCGCGTACCGCCGCACGCTGGTGCTGCACGACGGAGTGGGGCTCGGACTGCCGGAGACCGCGGCGGAGACCGAGGCGAGCACCCGGGCGGCGGCCGGGCGGCTGGTGACCGCGCGGGCGGCGGTCGCCGAGCGGCTGCCCGAGATCGCCGAGCCCGGCGCACCGGACGCGCAGGCCGCGCTGATCCACGAGCAGCTGGGCACCCTCGCCCGCAGCCGGCCGGTCGCCCCGCTCCCGGTGCCGGAACTGATCCGTACCGGCAGCGAACGCAAGGCGCAGCTGTGGGCCAGGACGGCCATCGCGTTCACCGTGCTGATCGTCGGGCTCACGCTGATCACCCTGGCCACGGCCCCCCGGAAGTACGAGACGCCCCCGGCGCCCGCCCAGAAGGTCGGCGGGGTGCCGCCGGTCGGGGGCCCGCAGAAGCTGACGCCGCAGGACGTCAAGCTGCGGAAGAAGCTCGCCGACGAGGTCTTCCGCGGCCCGGCCCGGCTGGTACCCGAGGCCGGCTGAACCGGTCCGGCGCGCACGACGACGCGGGCCCGTCCCCCGGGTGAGGGGGACGGGCCCGCGTCGTGCGTACGGTGACACCTGCCGCGCGAGCGCGGCGACGGGGTCAGGCGCCGAGGATCTCGCGCGCCAGCTTGGCGGTCTCGGTCGGCGTCTTGCCGACCTTCACGCCGGCGGCCTCAAGGGCCTCCTTCTTGGCCTGCGCGGTGCCGGAGGAGCCGGAGACGATGGCGCCGGCGTGGCCCATGGTCTTGCCCTCGGGGGCCGTGAAGCCCGCGACGTAACCGACGACCGGCTTGGTGACGTTGGCCTTGATGAAGTCGGCCGCGCGCTCCTCGGCGTCGCCGCCGATCTCGCCGATCATGACGATCAGGTCGGTCTCGGGGTCCGCCTCGAACGCCGCGAGGGCGTCGATGTGCGTCGTACCGATGACCGGGTCGCCACCGATGCCGACGGCGGACGAGAAGCCGATGTCGCGGAGCTCGTACATCATCTGGTAGGTCAGCGTGCCGGACTTGGACACGAGACCGATGCGGCCGGGCTTGGTGATGTCGCCCGGGATGATGCCGGCGTTGGACTGGCCAGGGGTGATCAGGCCGGGGCAGTTCGGACCGATGATCCGGGTCTTGTTGCCCTTCGAGCCGGCGTACGCCCAGAAGGCGGCCGAGTCGTGGACGGCGATGCCCTCGGTGATCACGACGGCGAGCGGGATCTCGGCGTCGATCGCCTCGATGACGGCGGCCTTGGCGAAGGCCGGCGGCACGAAGAGGACGGACACGTCGGCGCCGGTCTTCTCCATCGCCTCGGCGACGGAGCCGAACACGGGGACCTCGGTGCCGTCGAAGTCGACGGTCGTGCCGGCCTTGCGCGGGTTGACGCCGCCGACGATGTTGGTGCCGTCGCCGAGCATGAGCTTGGTGTGCTTCATGCCGGTGGCGCCGGTCATCCCCTGGACGATGACCTTGCTGTCCTTGGTGAGGAAGATAGCCATGGTGGTCTGAGTCCCTCTTCCTTACTTCGCAGCCGCGGCGAGCTCGGCGGCCTTGTCGGCCGCGCCGTCCATGGTGTCCACGCGCTGGACCAGCGGGTGGTTGGCGTCGGAGAGGATCTTGCGACCCAGCTCCGCGTTGTTGCCGTCGAGGCGGACGACGAGGGGCTTGGTGACGTCCTCGCCCTTCGACTTCAGCAGCTCCAGGGCCTGGACGATGCCGTTGGCGACCTCGTCGCAGGCGGTGATGCCACCGAAGACGTTGACGAAGACGGACTTGACGTCCGAGTCGCCGAGGATGATCTCCAGGCCGTTCGCCATGACCTCGGCGGACGCGCCGCCACCGATGTCGAGGAAGTTGGCGGGCTTCACGTTGCCGTGCTTCTCACCGGCGTACGCGACGACGTCCAGGGTCGACATGACCAGACCCGCGCCGTTGCCGATGATGCCGACCTCGCCGTCGAGCTTGACGTAGTTGAGGTTCTTGGCCTTGGCGGCGGCCTCGAGCGGGTTGGCCGCGGCCTTGTCCTCGAGGGCCTCGTGCTCCGGCTGGCGGAAGTCGGCGTTCTCGTCCAGCGAGACCTTGCCGTCCAGGGCCAGGATGCGGCCGTCCTTGGTCTTCACCAGCGGGTTGACCTCGACGAGGAGCGCGTCCTCGGCGACGAAGGTCTCCCACAGGGTGACCAGGGCCTCGGCGACGCCCTCGGCCACGTCGGCCGGGAACTTCGCCTGGGCCACGATCTCGCGGGCCTTGGCGATGTCGACGCCGTCGACGGCGTTGACCGGAACCTTCGCGAGGGCCTCGGGGGTCTTCTCCGCGACCTCCTCGATGTCCATGCCACCCTGCACCGAGGCCATGGCCAGGAAGGTGCGGTTGGTGCGGTCGAGCAGGTACGAGACGTAGTACTCCGCCTCGATCTCCGGCGACAGCTCGGCGATCATCACCTTGTGGACCGTGTGGCCCTTGATGTCCATGCCGAGGATGTCGGTCGCGCGGGCGACCGCCTCGTCGGCGTTCGCCGCCAGCTTGACGCCGCCGGCCTTGCCGCGGCCGCCGACCTTCACCTGCGCCTTGACGACCGACTTGCCGCCCAGCCGCTCGGTCGCCTCGCGGGCTGCCTCAGGCGTGTCGATGACTTCACCGGCCAGCACCGGTACACCGTGCTTGGCGAAGAGGTCCCTCGCCTGGTACTCGAACAGGTCCACGCGCGTCCGTCCCTTATCAATGGTCTCGCGGTTGGTTTTCTGCGTGGGCGTGCCGCGAGGGGCAACGTGACTGCGGTGTCACTAGGAAGGCGCACACGGTGACCGGATACGCGGCATGTCCATCTCGCAGGTTATCCCCGAGGCCGGTGTGACCCTAAATCGCAGATCACACCTGGGCGGTGATTACGGTCACAGATTCCCACTGGTGGGGGCGTTCTCCGGGTCCGGTATCGGCAGGGGCCGCTTCTCGATCGCGGCGGCCATGACGTCCGGGAAGAGGTCCGGCGTACAGGCGAAGGCGGGGGCTCCGAGGGCGGCCAGCGCGGCCGCGTGGTCGCGGTCGTAGGCCGGGGCGCCCTCGTCGGAGAGGGCGAGCAGCGTCACGAACTGGACCCCGGACGCCTTCATCGCGGCGACCCGCTTCAGCATCTCGTTGCGGATGCCGCCCTCGTACAGGTCGCTGATGAGCACGACGACGGTGTCGGCCGGCCGGGTGATCCGGGACTGGCAGTAGGCCAGGGCCCGGTTGATGTCGGTGCCGCCGCCGAGCTGGGTGCCGAACAGGACGTCCACGGGATCGTCCAGCTGGTCGGTGAGGTCGACCACCGCCGTGTCGAAGACGACCAGCCGGGTCCGGAGGGAGCGCATCGAGGCGAGCACGGCGCCGAACACCGACGCGTAGACCACGGAGGCGGCCATCGAGCCCGACTGGTCGATGCAGAGGATGACGTCCTTCTTCACGGACTGGGCGGCCCGGCCGTAGCCGATGAGCCGTTCGGGGACGATCGTGCCGGCGCCGTCCCGGCCGGGCAGCTCCAGGTAGTTCTTGAGGTTGGCCCGGATGGTCCGGTCCCAGTCGATGTCGTGGTGGCGGGGGCGGGTGACCTTCGCCGACCGGTCGAGCGCGCCGGTGAGCGTGGCCCGGGTGCGGGTGGTGAGCCGCTTCTCCAGCTGCTCGACCACCTTGCGGACCACCGCCCGGGCGGTCTCCTTCGTCGTCTCGGGCATCGCCTTGTTGAGCGAGAGCAGCGTGCCGACGAGGTGGACGTCGGCCTCGACGGCCTCCAGCATCTCCGGTTCGAGCAGGAGCGCGGAGAGGCCGAGGCGGTCGATGGCGTCGCGCTGCATGACCTGGACGACCGAGCTGGGGAAGTACGTCCGGATGTCACCGAGCCAGCGGGCCACGGAGGGTGCGGAGGCGCCGAGTCCGGCGGAGCGCCCGCTGCCGCTCCGGCCGCCGGGCCGTCCCCCGCTCCCGTAGAGCGCGGTGAGCGCCTGGTCCATCGCGGCGTCGCGGCCGGTGAGCCCGCGCCCGGTGCTCTCCTCGCTGTCGGCGCCCAGCACCAGGCGCCAGCGGCGCAGCCGCTCGTCGTGGGCGGTGTCCGTGGTGGTCGTCATGCCGTCTCCCCCAGTGGTGTGTGGTCGTGGTGGGCGGGAGCCGCGGGTGCCGGGGCCTCGTCCAGGCCGAGGAGCAGGCGCAGGACCGGGACCACCGCGTCCGCGCGGGCCGCGTCCAGGACCGGGCCGAAGCCCGGGGCCGTCGCGCCCGCACCCGACGGGGACCCGGCCCCCGTCGCCCCGGCGGGGGCCGGGCCGCGCCGGACGAGGTCGCCGAGGGTGCGCCGGACGCCCGGTTCGTACGCGGAGAAGGTGCGCCGCAGCAGGGGCAGCACGTCGGTGAACGTGTCGGCGGGGACTCCGGTGAGCCAGGAGTCGACCAGGGCGAGCAGCCGTTCGTCGTGGACGAGGAGCATGCCGCCGCCCGCCGCGCCGCCGACGAAGCCCTCGATCCAGGCGGCGGCGTCGGCCGGCGGGGTGCCCGGGGAGAGTGCGAGGCCCATCAGCCGGGCGGCCGCGTCCTGGTCGAGGTGGCCGTCGTCCAGGAGCAGGCGGGCGGCCCGGCCCCGGATGACGCCCGCGACCGTGTCCCGGACGGTGAGCTTGCGCAGCACCGCGCGCCACCGCGTCCGCAGCCCGTCCGCGCTCGAAGGGACGGCTCCGGCGAGGAGTCCGATGGCGGTGTGGACGCCGTCCACCTGGCGGCGCAGCGCCTCGGCCCCGTCGGCGTCGAGCCCGGTACAGGCGGGGGGCAGGCCGACGCAGATCCGTTTCGCGAGGCCGGCCGCGACCTCGCCGAGCGCGGTGGTGTCCGTGGCGCGGACGTCTCCGTAGCGCAGGGTGCGGGCGAGGGCGGGCAGGGCGTCCGCGAGGTGGCCGACGTCGGCGTCGAGCGCGGCGCGGTCGGCGAGGGCCCGCATCACGACCGGCAGGGCGTCCGGCAGGTCGGCGAGCAGGCAGCGCTCGGCCAGCGCGGTCACGTCGGCGAGCGCGGGGGCGGCCAGGGCGTCGGACTCGGCGCGGGCGGTGGCGGCGGAGAGCACGGTGGTGCCCCAGACGCCCGCTTCGGCGACGCGCACGTACAGCTCGGGCTCCCAGCGCAGCCGCCAGCTCTCCCGGAAGGTGCCGGTGCTCCCCCGCCCGGCAGTCGGTTCGCCCCAGCCGATGCCGAGGAGGCGGAGCCGGTGGAGCAGGCGGCTGCGGGAGGCGTCGGTGTCCTTGCGCAGGTCGAGCTCGATCTCCCGCTCGTCGGCCTCCGGCTTCAGCCGCAGGGTGCGCTGCTGCCGGGTCAGGTCGCGCTGGAGGGGGACGGCGGGGGCGGTGTCGGGGACCTCGCCGAGCGTGGTGCCGACGACGAGGCGGTCGTGGACGAGCGCGAGGGGCACGTCGGAGCCCTCGCACATGACGGCCCGGATCGCGTCGGTCGTCTCGCTCAGCCCGGCGAGCGGACGGCCGCGCATCGCGGCGAGCGTCTCGGCGAGCCGGACGGCCTCGATGGCGTGGGCCGACGAGACGAACCGGTCCTCGTCGCGCAGGAGTCCGGCGACCTTCGTCATCCACCGCTCGATGGGGCGGTCCGGGGCGGCGAAGAGGTGTTCGTACCAGCCGGGCGACTCGATGCCCGCGCCGTATCCGCTGTGCCGGGCGAGCCTGCGGTGGGTCCAGGGCACCCAGGTCAGTTCGGCCTTGGCCTTGGGCAGGCCCTTGAGCAGGGCCCGGTCGGCGGTGAGCGTCGGGCGCGTACGCAGGGCGGGGACGTGCCAGGCGCCGCAGATCACGGCGAACTCGTCGCCGAACTCCTTGGCGGCCGTACGGATCTGGATGCGCATGTACGCCTCGCGCACCGCGTCCCTGGGATGCCCGCCGTCGCCGTACGCCTCGCGGAGCGCGGTCATCGCCTCGCCGAGCGCGGCGAACGCGGCGAGCGGTCCGGCCGCCTCGCCGCTGCCGGGGACGCGGTGCTCGACCACGTCCTCCCACCAGCGCTCGGGGTCGTCGTACCCGGCGGTCTCGGCGAGCACCCGGATCGGGTCGACGGGGACGGGCCGCTCGGCCGGCTCCTCCTCGGGGGCGTCGTCGTCGCGGTCGGCTTCGGTCTCCATGGCCAGCGAGTGCGCGGCGGGCAGGTCGATGAAGCGGACCGGCACGTCCCTCGCCAGGGCCCAGCGGATCGCGACCCACTCGGGGGAGAACTCGGCGAACGGCCAGAACGCGGCCCGGCCGGGGTCGTCCACCGCGTGGGCGAGCAGGGCGACCGGGGGCCGCATCTCCTCGTCGGCCGCGAACGGCAGCAGCGCGTCGCCCTCGGGCGGGCCCTCGACGAGGACCGCGCGCGGGTTCGCCGTGTCGAGGGCGGCGCGGACGGCGCGGGCCGAGCCGGGGCCGTGGTGCCGCACCCCCAGCAGCAGCGGCCCCGCTGCACGGGTGCCGGTCATGCGGACGCCTCCCGGCAGGCGCGGTAGAAGTCCTTCCAGCCGTCCCGCTCGCGTACCACGGTCTCCAGGTACTCCTGCCAGATGACCCGGTCCGCCGCCGGGTCGCGGACGACGGCGCCGAGGATGCCGGCCGCGACGTCCCCGGGGCGGAGCACGCCGTCCCCGAAGTGGGCGGCGAGCGCGAGGCCGTTGGTGACGACGGAGATGGCCTCGGCCGTGGAGAGCGTCCCCGAGGGGGACTTGAGCTTGGTGCGGCCGTCGGTGGTGACGCCGTCCCGCAGTTCGCGGAAGACCGTGACGACGCGCCGGATCTCGGCGAGGCCGTCCGGCGCGGGCGGCAGGTCGAGCGAGCGGCCGACCTGGTCGACGCGGCGGGAGACGATGTCGACCTCCGCCTCCGGGGTGGCGGGCAGCGGCAGGACCACGGTGTTGAACCGGCGGCGCAGCGCGCTGGACAGCTCGTTGACGCCCCGGTCACGGTCGTTGGCGGTCGCGATGACGTTGAACCCGCGCACCGCCTGCACCTCCTGGCCCAGCTCGGGCAGGGGCAGGGTCTTCTCGGACAGGATCGTGATCAGCGAGTCCTGCACGTCGGCGGGGATGCGGGTCAGTTCCTCGATGCGGGCGGTCATGCCCTGGGACATGGCGCGCATCAGCGGGCTGGGCACGAGCGCGTCGCGACTGGGGCCGTTGGCGAGCAGCTGCGCGTAGTTCCACCCGTAGCGGACGGCCTCTTCCGGGGTGCCCGCGGTGCCCTGGACGAGCAGCGTCGAGTCACCGCTGACGGCTGCGGCCAGGTGCTCGGAGACCCAGGTCTTGGCGGTGCCGGGGACGCCGAGGAGCAGCAGTGCCCGGTCGGTGGCGAGCGTGGTGACGGCGACCTCGACGAGGCGGCGCGGGCCCACGTACTTGGGTGTGATGACGGTGCCGTCGGGCAGGGTGCCGCCGAGCAGATACGTCGCGACGGCCCAGGGCGACAGGCGCCAGCGCTCGGGCCGGGGGCGGTCGTCGGCTGCCGCGAGCGCCTTCAGCTCGTCGGCGAAGGCGTCCTCGGCGTGCGGGCGCAGAGCCTCGCCTGTGCTCGCCTGGGTGGTTTCGGACACGGTCATGGATCCCCCTCCGGATCGGTCGCCAAGTCGGTCGGCCGGATGTGGTTCCACCGTGCACCATGGCACTGACAATCGGCCTTCGCGCAGGTCAGGGCGATTGTCAGTGGGGCCGCCTAACGTCGTTGGCATGCTGCTGACTGACGGGGGAGAACCCTTGGCCGACGCTGCCTCGGCCGCGCGCTGGACGGTGGAGCAGGTGCTGGCCCTGGCTCCTGACGACGCCTCACGCAAGGCGGGGAACAAGCTCGGTGCGGCCGGTTCCTGGTCGGAGACCGGGTGCGAGGCGACGGGTGCGGTGTGGGGGCTGTGCAAGGGCAGCGGGAGCAAGCCGTACCGGACGGTGGTCGACACCACCGGCCCCGCGTACAAGTGCAGTTGCCCCAGCCGGAAGTTCCCGTGCAAACACGCGCTGGGGCTGTTGCTGCTCCGTGCCGCCGACGAAGCGGCGGTGCCCGCCGGGTCGCCGCCGGACTGGGCCGAGGAGTGGCTGACCGGCCGCCGCGCCCGCGCGGAGGCGAAGGCGCGGCCGGCCGGGGGCGAGGGGGCGGCGGGTCCCGCCGATCCGGAGGCCGCGCGCAAGCGGGCGGCGAAGCGCGCCGAGCGGATCGGGGGCGGTGCGCGGGAGTTGGAGCGGCGGCTGACCGACCTGTTGCGGGGCGGTCTCGCGGCGGCCGAGCAGTCGGGGTACGGGCTGTGGGAGGAGACGGCGGCCCGCATGGTCGACGCGCAGGCGCCCGGTCTCGCGGGCCGGGTGCGGGAGCTGGGTGCCGTCCCGGCATCGGGCCCGGGCTGGCCGGTGCGGCTCCTGGAGGAGTGCGCGCTGCTCCATCTGCTGGACTCGGCCTGGCTGGGCCGCGACCGGCTGCCGCCCGCCCTCGCGGCCACGGTCCGCACCCGGGTGGGGCTGCCGGCCTCCCCGGAGGGCCCGCCGGTCCGCGACCGCTGGCTGGTCCTCGCCCAGTACGACACCCCCGAGGGCAAGATCGTCGCCCGCCGCATCTGGCTGTACGGGGAGGAGTCGGGGCGCACCGCGCTGCTGCTGTCCTTCGGGGCGGCCGGCCGCTCCCCCGCCCAGGCCCTGCCCGTGGGCGTCACGATCGACGCCGGGCTGACGCCCCATCCGGGGTCCGGGCAGCTCCGGGCCGAGCTGGGCGAACGCTTCGGCGCGCCCGAGCCCGCCGTCACGCCCCCGCCGGGTGTCACGGCCGCCGAGGCGATCGCCGCGTACGGGCGGGCCCTGACCGACGATCCGTGGGCGGAGTCCTGGCCGGTGACCTTGCGCGACGTCATACCGGTGCCGTCCCCGGACGGCTGGCAACTGGTGGACGCGGAGGGCCGGGAGGCCCTGCCCGTGACGACCGCCGCGCTGAACCGCCCGTCGCTCTGGAAGCTCGTCGCGGTCTCGGGCGGCGCCCCGCTCACGGTCTTCGGCGAGTGCGGCCACCGGGGCTTCGACCCGCTGGCGGCGTGGACCGCGGGCGGCGCGGGCGCTCCCGTCGAGACCGTCACGCTCATCTGACTCCGTAGTCCGGCTCCGAAGGAGGGGCGATGCCTCGTACGACCACACCAGCCGCCACCCCGACAGCGGGCGCGGAGGCCCCCGCGTCCGACGCGCTCGCCTCCGTGCCGTGGGAGGAGCTGGTCACCTCGGCTCTGCTCGGCACGGACCGCCGGCCGCCCGGGGGCGTCCCCGGCGCCGGTCCGGACGGTGCGGCCGCCGCGCTGCTGGACGCCGCCGCGCTGCACACCGTGCGACGGCGCGCGGGGCTGCTGCCCGCCGCCGCGCTCCCGCGCCCCGCCGCGGCGCCCGACGATCCCCGGCCGCCCCTGCCGGAAGCGGCCCGGGGCCGGCTGGCCCAGCTCCTGGCGGACCGGGCGGCGGGCTCCGGCGGCCGACGGGGCGCGGCTCCGGACCTTACGGAGCTGATCCCGCAGTGGCTGGCCACCGCCAACCTGCACGGCTACCGGGCGCCGGACTCGGCCCTGCCCGCCCTGCTGGACGCGGCCCGGGCCCGCACCGATCTGCGCCCGCAGACCCTGGAGTTCGCCGGGCCGCGCGGCCTGTGGCTGGCCGGGCTGAACCCGGAGTGGAAGTTCGCGCTGCGCGGCGCCTCCGGGAGCGCGCTGCTGCCTTCGCCGGACGACCCGGAGGCGGTGCGCCGGCTGTGGGAGGAGGGCCTGTTCGCGGAACGGATCGCGCTGCTCGGGGCCGTCCGTGCGCATGACCCGCAGGCGGCCCGCGTACTGCTGGCCACCACGTGGAAGACGGAACGGGCCGAGGACCGGCTCATGTTCGTGGACTCGCTGCGCACCGGGCTGTCCGCCGACGACGAGGAGTTCCTGGAACGGGCGCTCGCGGACCGCAGCCGCAATGTCCGGGCGACGGCGGCCGAGTTGCTGTCCGCGCTGCCCGGTTCGGCGCTGGCCGGGCGAATGGCGGAGCGGGCGCTGTCCTGTGTGAGCCCGGGGCTCACCGGCGACGAGCCGTTCGTCGCGGTGGAGGCGCCGCACGAGTGCGACGAGGCGATGCAGCGGGACGGGGTGGTGCCGCTCCCGCCGTCCGGCCGGGGCGAACGGTCGTGGTGGCTGGGCCAGTTGGTGGAGGCGACCCCGCTGTCCGTCTGGCCCGCGCGGTTCGGCGGGCGCGACGCGGCGGAGATCGTGGGCCTGCCGGTGGCGGACGGCTGGGGCGAGGAGCTGCACGCGGCCTGGTGCCGGGCGGCCGGGCGGCAGCGCGATGCCGCGTGGGCGCGGGCGTTGCTGGGTCCGCCGTCGACGCCCCCGTCGAACGGCCCCGGTACGGCGTCGCTCGCCGAGCGGGCGAAGCTCCTGGCGGTGCTGCCTCCGGCGGAACGGGCCGTCTGGGTGGCGGACTTCGTCGCCGCGCACGGTTTGTCGGAGGCGTTCCAGCTGCTGGGGGTCTGCCCGGTCCCGTGGGCGCCGCCGCTCGGCCGGGCCGTGGTCGACGCGCTCGACATCGCGAGGGACGCGGGCAGCTATCCGTGGAGCTTCAGCGGCGTCATGGGTCTGGCGGAACGCTGCCTCGACCCGGCGGAAGCGGCCCGCCTGGAGGTCCTGACGACGACCCCCGCCGAGCCGGCGGACGCCTCCCCCGGCGCGAACGGCTACTGGACGGAGGCGTTCCAACGCCTGGTCTCCACGCTGCGCCTGCGCGCCACGATGGACAGCGAGCTGTCCGGGTCCCCGATGCGGTGACCCCGGTGCCGGGCGGCCCCGTCCCCCCGCGCGGGAAGGCCGCATCCCTGCCGGACGCCGCCCGCCCCGGCTCCGCCCGGGCACGGAGCCGACGCGGACCGCCCGTGCGGCACGCGGCGTACGGGGCACGGGGTGTCCGGCCCGACGCGGGCCCGGCAGGCCCGGCCGGGGCCCGGCCGCCCCGGACCGCGACTGCTCCGGAACCCCGGCCGCCCCGGACCGCGGGGCCCCGGACCGCGGGGCCCCGGACCGCGGGGCCCCCGGACCGCAGGGCCCCGGAACGCAGCCCCGGGCCCCGGCGCCTCCGGCGCCCCACGCGCCCTACGCCTGCGCGGTCTGGCGGACGTTCGCGTTGACCCAGTCGACGATCGCCGTCGTCGTCGCGCCCGGGGTGAAGATCTCGGCGACGCCCTGGTCCTTCAGGGGGGCGATGTCGGCCTCCGGGATGATGCCGCCGCCGAAGACCTTGATGTCCGCCGCGTCGCGGTCCTTCAGGAGTTCGATCACCTTGGCGAACAGCGTGTTGTGCGCGCCGGAGAGGATCGAGAGGCCGATCGCGTCGGCGTCCTCCTGGATCGCCGTGTCCACGATCTGCTCCGGCGTCTGGTGCAGGCCGGTGTAGATGACCTCCATACCCGCGTCGCGCAGCGCCCGCGCGATCACCTTCGCCCCGCGGTCATGGCCGTCGAGGCCCGGCTTGGCCACCACCACACGGATCGGACCGGTCACACCCATCACTGCCTCCACATGCGTCTCCCGTGCCTGAAGGGCCGGGGATGTGAACGAACGTTATCCACAGCATCCCGCAAGCCGCCGTTTCGCGGTGCGCCGGGAGGGGGAAATCACACATGGGACATTGTTCACGGGCACCGGCCCCGGACCGTGTCCGCGAAGCCCCGTCCGGCCTGCGGGCGTAGGACGGGACTTTCCGGACACGACCCGCCCCCGGCGGTTTCGCCGGGTGGGTCCGGCGCCCGGGGAGCCGCATCGGGTCGCCGTATCACCGCGCCGTCAGCCGCACGGCACGGTGGTACGGGCCTCCCTCCGCACGGGCCGCGGCCCGCCGGCGCGGCGCCCGCCCGGAGCAGGAGGCCGACCATGAAGACCCCCAGCCTGCCGTTCCCCGCCCCGCCCGCCGCGCTGCTGAGAGCGACCGCCCTGGAGCTCGTCGTGCTCGCCGGGCACGCCCTGCTGTATCCGACCGGGATCGCCGGTGAGCGCCACCCCCGCCGGGCCCCGGCGGACGAGGACGCGGCGAGCGCTCGCGCCGCGGACATCGCGCCCACCGACCGGCCGCCCGTCGTCTTTCTTCACGGTTTCATCGACAACCGCTCCGTCTTCGTCCTGCTGCGCCGCTCCCTGGCCCGGCACGGCTGGCTCCATCTGGAATCGCTCAACTACTCCCCGCTGACCAGCGACATCCGTACGGCCGCCGAGCTGCTGGACCGGCACATCGAGGAGATCTGCGCCCGCACCGGCCACCCCCGGGTGGACATCGTGGGCCACAGCCTCGGCGGCCTCATCGCGCGCTACTACGTACAGCGGCTGGCCGGTGACCGAAGGGTGCGGACCCTCGTCACGCTGGGCACGCCGCACTCCGGAACCGCCGTCGCTCCGCTGGCGGGGGCGCTGCCCATCGTGCGGCAGATGCGCGAGGGCTCGGCCCCCGTCGAGGAACTGCGGCTGCCCGCGCCCGGCTGCCGCACCCGGTTCGTCAGCTTCTGGAGCGAACTCGACCGGGTGATCGTCCCCGCCGACGCGGCCTGTGTCGACCACCCGGACCTGGACGCGGTGAACGTACGCGTCACCGGCATCGGCCACCTCGCCCTGCCGGTCCACCCCGCCGTCGCGGCTGCCGTGCGGCAGGCACTGGACGAGGCGGAGCCCGCCCGGGAGACCCCCGACGGCGGGCCCGTGTCCACCCCCGGAACCACCCGCACCACCCCCGCCGCCTAAACCGAACAAACTTCGAACATAGAGCCAAGGCTCTGTGGGGGCCCCGCCGAAAGACGGCCGATTGCCCGTTTCCCGCCCGCCCCGGAGCCGTCGAAGATTGTCGACGGCGGATACCGCCGGGTACAGTCGCCGCCAGTTCTCCCGGGGTCCCCACGCCCCCGGAACCTGGTCCTGCTGCCGAGGCGAGAGAGAAGTTGGTGAACGACCAGCACCCCCACGCCGGGTATGCCGGATACGACGGCTACTCCACAGCCGGCTTCGAGACGGGCAGCTTCGAGACGGACCCGCTCTTCGGCTCACTCCCCGGCACCGGCACCACCTACGACGGCGCCTATGACGCCTCGTACGACACCTCGCAGGGCTACGGCATCCCGTACACCGGCGGCGCGACCGGATACGGCGACGCGTACGCCACCACCCAGTGGGACACGGGCGCCCACCACGGCTACCAGGCCCAGCAGCACCCGCAGTACGACACCGCCGCGACCTGGCTTCCGGCGGACGGCTACGACTCCGGCCAGTGGGACACCACCGCCTGGACCGCCGCCGCGACCGCGTGGCCCTCGGACGACACGGGGACGTACGACACCGGCGTGTACGACGCCACCGCCTGGAACACCGGCGCCACGCCCGGGCACGAAGAGCAAAATGTGCAAAGCCCGGCCGCCTCGAACGAAGCCGAACAGGCCGCCCCCTCGGAGCCGTACGAGAGCTACGAGACCTACGAGTCGTACGAGAACGGCGACTACGACCCGTACGAGCCCCACCGCCGCGCCGCCGACGGCGCCGAGCCGGACGAGGCCGCCGAGCCGCACCCCGATCTCGCCCCCGCCGAGCCCCGCCGGGGCGGACGCAGCCGCAGGCGTTCCCCCGCGAAGCGCTCCGCACTCCTCACCGTCGCCGTTCCCTCCGCCTGCGTGATGAGCGTGGCCGGGATCGCCGCCGCCTCCGTGAGCGGCATGGGCGGGGAGGAGACGAAGAAGGACGCGACCACCACCATGGCCGCCGCCGACCCCGGCACGGTCAAGCCGGTCGCGGCCAACAACAAGCTGGACACCCAGCTCGCCAACCTCAGCGCCGACGCCGAGAACTTCGCGGACCGCGCCAGCCGCACCCAGGAACGCATCGACCTGAAGGAACGGCAGGCCGCCGAGAAGAAGAAGCGCGAGGCGGAGGCCGCCCGCAAGGAGGCCCTGCGCCCCAAGTTCGTGATGCCGGTCAAGCAGCACGGGCTGAGCGCCTACTTCGGGCAGGCGGGCGTCAACTGGATGTCCGTGCACACGGGCATCGACTTCCCCGTCCAGTACGGCACCCCGGTGATGGCGGCGACCGACGGCACGGTCCGTACGCAGTACAACAGCGCCTACGGCAACATGGCCATCGTGACCATGGCCGACGGCACGGAGACCTGGTACTGCCACCTCAGCAGCACCCGTATCCGCTCGGGCCCGGTCAAGGCCGGTGACGTCATCGCGTACTCCGGGAACTCCGGGAACTCGACCGGCCCGCACATGCACTTCGAGGTGCGGCCGGGCGGCGGCGCGGCGATCGACCCGCTGCCGTGGCTGCGCGGTCACGGGATCAACCCGACCTGAGCGGACGGAAACGACGGCGGCGGCCGGGGCCTCGGGGGCTCCGGCCGCCGCCCGTTTCTCAGAGCTTCTGCACCGGGGCGTACCGCAGGAGCAGCTTCTTGGGGCGGTCGTCGCCGAAGTCGACCGTGGCCTTCGCCTGGTCGCCGACGCCCTCGACCGCCGTCACCGTGCCCAGGCCGAACTGGTCGTGCGTGACCCGGTCGCCCGCCACCAGCGTGATCGTCGGCTTGTCCGAGGTCCGCCGGGTCGCGAAGCCGGAGGGGCCGGAGCGGGCACGGGAGGCGGAGAGCGACGAGGTGATCCCCGAGGTGGGGCCCGCCGGGGCGGCCATCGGGCCCTTCCGCTTCCAGTCCAGGTGCTGGTCCGGGATCTCCTCGAGGAACCGCGACGGCGGGTTGTACGAGGGCTGGCCCCAGGCGCTGCGCATGGCGGCCCGGGTCAGATACAGCCGCTCGCGGGCGCGGGTGATGCCGACGTACGCGAGGCGGCGCTCCTCCTCCAGTTCCTTGACCTGGCCGAGTGCCCGCATGTGCGGGAAGACGCCGTCCTCCATGCCGGTCAGGAAGACCACCGGGAATTCGAGGCCCTTGGCGGTGTGCAGGGTCATCAGAGTGATGACGCCGGAGCCGTCGGTGTCCTCGTCGGGGATCTGGTCGGAGTCGGCGACGAGCGCGACCTGCTCCAGGAACTCCGCGAGCGTGCCCGCGCCCTCCTCCTCGCCCCGGTCCTGCTCGAATTCGAGGGCGACGGCGGCGAGCTCCTGGAGGTTTTCGATGCGGGTCTCGTCCTGCGGGTCGGTGGACGCCTGGAGCTCGGCGAGATAGCCCGTACGCTCCAGGACCGCTTCCAGCACCACGGCGGGTCCGGCGCCGGACTCCACCACCGTGCGCAGCTCCTCCATCAGCGTGTTGAACCGCTTCACGGCGTTGGCGGAGCGGGCGGCCATGCCGTACGCCTCGTCCACGCGGCGCAGCGCCTGCGGGAAGGTGATCTTCTCGCGCAGCGCGAGCGCGTCGATCATGGCCTCGGCGCGCTCGCCGATGCCGCGCTTGGGCACGTTGAGGATGCGGCGGAGCGGGACGTTGTCCTCGGGGTTGGCGAGGACCCGCAGGTAGGCCAGGACGTCCCGGACCTCCTTGCGCTCGTAGAAGCGCACGCCGCCGACGACCTTGTAGGGCAGGCCGACGCGGATGAAGATCTCCTCGAAGACACGGGACTGCGCGTTCGTCCGGTAGAAGACGGCGACGTCGCCGGCCTTCGCGTCGCCCGCGTCGGTGAGGCGGTCGATCTCCTCGGCGACGAACTGCGCCTCGTCGTGCTCGGTGTCCGCGACGTAGCCCGTGATGCGGGCGCCGGTGCCGGCGTTGGTCCAGAGGTTCTTCGGGCGGCGGCTCTCGTTGCGCTCGATGACCGCGTTGGCGGCGGACAGGATCGTCTGGGTGGAGCGGTAGTTCTGCTCCAGCAGGATCGTCGTCGCGTCCGGGTAGTCCTCCTCGAACTGGAGGATGTTGCGGATGGTCGCGCCCCGGAAGGCGTAGATCGACTGGTCCGCGTCACCCACGACGCACAGCTCGGCGGGGGCGTTCTCCGGACCGGCCGGGCCGACCAGCTCGCGCACCAGCGTGTACTGGGCGTGGTTGGTGTCCTGGTACTCGTCGACGAGCACGTGCCGGAAGCGGCGGCGGTAGTGCTCGGCGACGTCCGGGAACGCCTGGAGCAGGTGGACCGTCGTCATGATGATGTCGTCGAAGTCCAGCGCGTTGGCCTCGCGCAGCCGCGCCTGGTACATCGCGTACGCCTGGGCGAGGGTCTTCTCGAAGCCGTCGGCGGCCTGCCCGGCGAAGGTCTCCTCGTCGATGAGCTCGTTCTTGAGGTTGGAGACCTTGGCGGTGAAGGACTTCGGCGGGTAGCGCTTCGGGTCCAGCTCCAGGTCGCGGCAGACCAGGGCCATGAGCCGCTTGGAGTCGGCCGCGTCGTAGATCGAGAACGAGGACGTGAAGCCGAGCTTCTTGGACTCGCGGCGCAGGATGCGGACGCAGGCGCTGTGGAAGGTCATGACCCACATCGCGTTGGCCCGGGGCCCGACCAGCTGCTCGACGCGCTCCTTCATCTCGCCGGCGGCCTTGTTGGTGAAGGTGATCGCCAGGATCTGGCCGGGGTGGACGCCCCGCTCGGCCAGCAGGTGGGCGATGCGGTGGGTGAGCACCCGGGTCTTGCCGGAGCCGGCGCCTGCGACGATGAGCAGGGGCGACCCGGCGTGCACGACGGCGGCGCGCTGCTCGGTGTTCAGCCCGTCGAGCAGCGCCTCGGGGTCGATGACGGGGCGGTGCGCCCCGTCGCGGTAGTACGCGTCCCGAGGCGGCGGGGGCCCGTCGAACACGCCCGCGAACAGGTCCTCCGGCACCGCTTCGGGTGCGGGGTCCTCGGGGGGCGGCGGGGGCGCGTCCTCCTCCTGCTGGAGGCCGGCCAGGAAACTGTCGTCAAAGAGGCTGCTCATCGCTGTCCGAGTCTAAAGCTCTCTACTGACACCCGGCCCCGCTCCGAAAAGGTCACGGAAATGTATCGGGCATATCGCACACCAACCTTCACAGCGGCCCCATGAGTTGGCTAGCGTGCACCTCCGGACGGCCCGTACCCCCAGAGGCGACCTACGCCGAGCGGGCCGCCGCGCCGAATCCGGGCCCGCCCGGAACCGGGGACCCACACGCAGCACCGGGGTGAATCGGTCCTTCCCCCACGGGACCGTAGGGCAGCCTTCCGTTCCGCCCGAACCCGACAGCTAACCCGGTAGGCGGTCCACGGAAGGAGATGCCGGCCTTGGCGTCGCATCGCAAACCGCGCACCCGGGTGCGCTCCACCGTCCCCGCCGTCGGGCTGACCTCGGCCGCGCTGGCCTCGGTGACCCTGCTGTCCTCGCAGAGCGCGACGGCCGCGCCCACGCCGAAGCCGAGCATCGAGGAAGTCCAGAAGAAGGTGGACGACCTCTACCGGCAGGCCGGCAACGCGACCCAGAAGTACAACCAGGCCAAGGAAGCCACGGACAAGCAGAAGTCCAGGGTCGACCTGCTCCTGGACAACGTGGCCAAGCGCACCGAGAAGCTGAACGACGCCCGCAGGACGCTCGGCAACTTCGCCGCCGCCCAGTACCGCAACGGCGGCCTCGCGCCGACCGCGACCTTCTTCCTGGCCGACGACCCGCAGTCGTTCTTCGACCAGACGCACCTCATGGACCGGATGGCCGAGCGCCAGCAGCAGGCGGTCACGGACTTCCGTAAGCAGCAGGCGAAGGCGTCCGAGCAGCGGGCCGAAGCCGTGGAGAGCCTGGAGACGCTGACCAAGTCGCAGGCCGCGCTGCGCACCAGCAAGCAGAACGTCCAGACGAAGCTGACCGAGGCCCGGACGCTGCTGTCGAAGCTGACCGCCGAGGAGAAGGCGCGTCTGGCGGAGCTGGAGCGCAAGAAGGAGGCGGAGGCCAAGCGGAAGGCCGAGGAGCTGGCGGAGAAGCAGGCCGCCGCCCGGAAGGAAGCCGAGCGGAAGGCCGAGGAGTCGGCCGGCAGCGGTACGGAGACGGGCTCGGGCTCGGACACCGGCTCGGACACCGGCACCGGGACCAGCGCCTCCACGAAGGCGGACAAGGTCCTCGCGTTCGCCCGCGCCCAGATAGGCAAGCCGTACGTCTGGGGGGCGACCGGCCCCTCCTCGTACGACTGCTCGGGGCTGACGCAGGCGGCCTGGAAGGCGGCGGGCGTCGATATCCCGCGCACCACCTGGGACCAGGTGAACGTCGGGACGCGGATCGCCACGGCTGATCTGCAACCCGGTGACCTGGTGTTCTTCTACGACGACATCAGCCACGTCGGGATCTACAAGGGTGACGGGATGATGATCCACGCGCCGAAGCCCGGGGCCAATGTGCGCGAGGAGTCGATCTACTACATGCCGATCTACGGGAGCGTGCGCCCGGCCTGACCGGGAAAAAAAGAGGGCCGGTCCGCGCGGACCGGCCCTCTCGCGTGCCGCCGCTCAGGTCCAGAGCGTGGCGATGAAGATGTTCGCCAGGGTCAGCGCGCCGACCGCCGCGAAGAACCCCTTCTCGACCTTCTCCTCGTCCCGCTTGACGTAGACGAGCCCCAGGATCACGACCAGGAACAGCAGCTTGATGCCGATCTTGACGTTGTTCACGGGGTGGTCGTCGGCCTGGTCCAGGCCGACCAGGGCGACGCCGGTGACGAGCATGGTCAGCGCACCGTGCAGCATGCCGGGGACGAACCGGGCAGTGCCGGCCTTCATCGCCTTCATCTGACCGAGGAAGCCGCCGAGCAGGGCGGCGATGCCGATGATGTGCAGGGCGACGACGAAATCGATGAGTACGCGCATGGTTCCGCACCCTAGAGCCCTCGCCCCGGACCGCTCCGGGCAGGGTGGGGGCCTACGGGCCGCTTGAATGATGAATGCACTTTTTGCCTGATTCTGTGGCCCTTTTTCCGGTCACTCACGCTTAACGAGCGGTCATCCGGCGACAATGCCACGCCAAGAGCGGGCAATAGCAGTCATAACGACACCTTCCCGTGACCTCGGATTAGCGTCCCTTCCCGGTGGCCGTGGACCAGGAACCGTCCTCGCCGGCCACCGGAGAATCCCGCCGGTAGACCCCGCCGGGCCGTCGCACGGAAGGACGCCCGCCCCCGTGGCAGCGCATCGCAAACCCAGGCAGCGCCTCACCACCGCCTCCGCGGCCCGCACCGCGGCGACGCTCGCCGTCGCCGGAGCCGCGACGGCCGCCGTGCTGCCGGGAGCCGCGCACGCGGACCCCGCGCCCACCGCACGGCAGGTCAAGGCCCAGGTGGACCGGCTGTACCGGGAGGCGGAGGTCGCCACCGAGAAGTACAACGGCGCGAAGGCCGAGGCGACCGCCGCCGCGAAGTCGGTCGACGCCCTGCGCGACGAGGCCGCCCGCAGGACCGCCCGCCTCAACAGCGCCCGCGACGTGCTCGGCGCGTACGCCGCCGCGCAGTACCGGTCCGCCGGGATCGACCCCTCGGTGCAGCTGGCGCTCTCCTCCGACCCGGACCAGTACCTGCGCCGCGCCACCTACGCGGAGCGGGCCGGTGAGCGCCGGGCCGCCGAGGTGCGCTCGGTGCGCCGCCAGGTCGCGGAGATCGCCCAGGTGCGCGCCGAGGCGACCGGGAAGCTCGACGAGCTGACCTCCCGGCAGGCCGCCCTGAAGGAGCACCGCGCGACCGTCCGCGCCAAGCTGGCCGAGGCCCGCCGCCTGCTCGCCCGCCTCACCCCGGCCGAGCGCGCCTCCTACAACGCCTCCGAGGACGGACGCGGGGCCGGTCACGCCGACCGCGGCGCCCCGCGCGCCGCCGTCGCCGCGCCCGACTCGCGCGCCGCCCAGGCGGTCGCCTTCGCGTACGGCGCCCTGGGCAAGCCGTACGTGTGGGGCGCGACCGGGCCCGACTCCTTCGACTGTTCCGGGCTCACCCAGGCCGCCTGGCGCGCCGCCGGGGTCTCCCTGCCCCGGACCACGTACACCCAGATCAACGCCGGGCAGCGGGTGCCACGCTCCCAACTGGCCCCCGGTGACCTGGTGTTCTTCTATTCGGGCGTCAGCCACGTCGGCCTGTACATCGGGAACGGCCGGATGATCCACGCGCCGCGCCCCGGGGCCCCGGTCCGGATCGCGCCCATCGACGAAATGCCCTTCGCGGGGGCGACCCGGGTGGCATAGGCTCCGGGCCTTCGCACCCAACCGCCCGAAGGACACCCGAACATGCCGATGGACGCCGACGTCCAGACCCATGCCCGCACGCTCACCCTGCGCTCCCCGGACCACGTCCGGGTCGGGCCCTTCGTGATCCGCTACAACCCGGGCTGGTCGCTCAAGTACGCCAACTACGCGATCCCGGACCAGGACGCGGAACCGACCCCCGGCGAACTCGACGCGCTCATAGCGGCGTTCCGCGAGCTGGACCGGATGCCCCGCCTGGAGTTCCTGCCGGGCTGGGCGCCCGCCGTCGAACCGGCGCTGCTCGCCGCCGGGTTCACCGTCGAGAACCGGGCCCCGGTCCTGGCCTGCGCCCCCGGCGACCTGGTGGACCCGAAGCCGGTCGCGGACCTGGTCGTGGCGGAGCCCGCCACCGACGCGGAGTTCGCCGCCGCCGCGCTCGTCCAGCACCTGGGCTACGGCGGGGAGGGCGAGCCCGAGGAGGGCACGGCGCGCTGGCTGCGGGACGCGGCGGCGGGCGGCGGGGTCGCCGCGCTCGCGACGGTCGGCGGCACCCCGGCGGGGGCGGGCGGCTGCTCGGTGCCGGTGGACGGGCTCAGCGAGCTGGCGGGCCTGGCGGTCGGCGCGGACTTCCGCCGCCGGGGCATCGGCGCAGCGCTCTCCGCGCACCTGACCCGCACCGCGTTCGAGCGGGGCTGCCGGGTGGTGTGGCTGGAGCCGGGCGACGCCGATGTGGAGCGGATCTACGCGTCCATCGGCTACCGCAGGGTCGGCGAGAAGCTGAACATCTCGCTCGACCCGGAGGCGGACCGCGACTAGACGAGGCGCCGCGCGGTCGCCCAGCGGGTCAGTTCGTGGCGGTTGGAGAGCTGGAGCTTGCGCAGCACCGCCGAGACGTGGGACTCGACCGTCTTCACCGAGATGAACAGCTGCTTCGCGATCTCCTTGTACGCGTAGCCCCGGGCGATCAGGCGGAGCACCTCGCGCTCGCGCTGGGTCAGCCGGTCCAGGTCCTCGTCGACCGGCGGCGCGTCCGTCGAGGCGAAGGCGTCGAGGACGAAGCCGGCCAGGCGGGGCGAGAAGACCGCGTCGCCGTCCTGGACCCGGAAGACCGAGTCGACCAGGTCGGTGCCGGTGATCGTCTTGGTGACGTAGCCCCGGGCGCCGCCCCGGATGACGCCGATGACGTCCTCGGCGGCGTCGGACACGGAGAGCGCGAGGAAGCGCACCGGGTTCTCGGCGGCGCCCATCAGGGGCGCGCAGCGGCGCAGCACCTCGACGCCGCCGCCGCCGGGGAGGTGGACGTCGAGGAGGACGACCTCGGGGCGGGTCGCGGTGATGACCGTGACCGCCTGGTCGACGTCGGCCGCCTCGCCGACGACCTCGACGCCGGTCTCCTCGGTGCGGCCGATCTCGGCCTGTACGCCGGTGCGGAACATCCGGTGGTCGTCGACGAGCACGACTCGTACCCGGCGCTCCGGGTTCTCCCGGCCCCCGGTCGCCTCACTGGTCCCGTTCATCGCTCGTCCTCTCCATCTCAAGCTCGACCTCGGTGCCCCCGCCGGGCACCGAACGCAGCCGGGCCGTGCCGCCGTTGCGCTGCATCCGGCCGATGATCGATTCTCGTACGCCCATTCTGTCCCCCGGTACGGAGTCCAGGTCGAATCCCGGGCCCCGGTCGCGCACGGAGACGAAGACCGTACGGCCCTCGACCTCCGCGTAGACCTGGACGGCGCCGCCCTCGCCACCGTACTTGGCGGCGTTGACCATCGCCTCGCGTGCGGCCTGCATCTGCGCGGCCAGCTTCTCGTCCAGCGGGCAGTCGCCGACGACGACGACCTCCAGCGGGACGCCGTGCTTGTCCTCGACCTCGGCGGCGGCCCGTTTGACCGCCTCGGCCAGCGTCTCGGGCTCGTCGTCCTCGTCCTTGCCGGTGCCCTCGGGGTTGTACAGCCAGTTGCGCAGCTCGCGTTCCTGGGAGCGGGCGAGCCTGCGGACCTCTCCGGCGTCGTCGGCGTTGCGCTGGATCAGGGTGAGGGTGTGCAGGACGGAGTCGTGGACGTGGGCCGCGACCTCGGCGCGCTCCTGGGCCCGGATGCGCATGAGGCGTTCCTCGGAGAGGTCCTGGGTCATGCGGACGAGGTAGGGGCCGGCGAGGAGGGCGATGCCGGTCAGCACGGCGATCGCGGCGGTGATGACGTTGCCGAGCTGGGCGGCGGAGCCGCGTACGACCATGAAGACGGCGAGGCCGAGGCCGACGAGGGCGACTCCGGCCAGGGCGCGGGCCAGTTGCAGCACGCGGCGGCGGCGGCCGACCTCCATCCACCGGGCGCGGCGGGCGTTGTCGGCCTGGCGCCAGACCAGGACGGAGCCGGCGCCGATGAGGAGGCTGGGCCAGATGTAGCGGTCGGCCTTGCTGCCCATGTCGACGTTGCCGACGAAGACGGCGGCGCCGAAGAACAGCGCGATGAGGGCGAAGACCTGGCCCTTGTCGGGTTTGCGGAGGCGCCGGGTGCCGTCGGGGGCGGTCTCGAAGACGGACCGGGGGCCGTCCACACCGCCGACACCGAGCGGGACCACGATCCAGAACACCGCGTACAGCAGGGCGCCGAGACCGTCCGCGAAGAACAGGCCGAGGAAGACGAACCGGAGCCAGGCGACCGGGAGTCCGAGGTGTCCGGCGAGTCCGCGCGCGACTCCGCCGAGGAGCCGGCCGTCCGCGCTGCGGTACAGCTTGCGCAGCGGAGGCTCCTCCGGGTCGGGGGCGTGGGAGCTTGCGGCTCGGGTCGTGGCGGCTGGCATGGTCCGATCGTCACATGCGCGTACGGGTGAGGGCATCAGGGTCGGCCCCCACTTCGACCCTGAGACGGCCGGGACGCGGAGCGGGGTGGGGCCGGGGCGGGCGCCGGGCACCCCTGAGGGACGGCCGGGCCAATATCAGGGACCGGCCAGGGTCGGGGCGGGTGCCGGTGGGGCGCGGGGGCCGTCACCATGGAGTCATGACCGTTCCCCAGGACGCGCCGCCCGGCGCCGCACCTCCCCAGGACCCCGCTCCGCGCCTGCACCGCAGCCCGCGGCACAAGGTGGTGGCCGGGGTGTGCGGCGGGCTGGGCCGGTACTGCGACGTCGATCCGGTGATCTTCCGGATCGTGCTCGGGGTGCTGTCGGTGACCGGTGGCTTCGGGCTGATCTTCTACGGCTTCGCCTGGCTGCTGATCCCGCTGGAGGGCGAGGAGGAGAACGAGGCGCGGCGGCTGCTCTCGGGGCGGGTCGAGCTGGCTTCGCTGAGCGCGGTGCTGTGCGCGCTGATCGGCTGCGGTCTCTTCCTGTCGATGCTGGGGAACGGCGGCACGCTGGCGTTCTCCGCGATGCTGTCGCTCGCGGTCCTCGGCTTCTCCATGTGGACGCAGGCGCGCAAGAAGGCCGATCCGGAGGACCCGCTGCACCAGGCGGCCACCCAGGCGGCGTCGGAGGCACCGCCCGAGGTGAAGGCCCCGCCGGTGCAGTCGTGGCCGTCGTGGTGGCGCGACCCCATAGTCAAGGACGGGTCGACCGGGAAGGTGGCGGTCGGCTACCTCTGGGGGCCGCACGACGCCGCCGCCCTGGACGACGAGCCGCGCGAGGCGTCGCCCGACGCGCCGTTCCGTCCGCCGCCGCCCCGGTCGCGGGAGGTGCGGGGGCCGCGGTCCCTCGCCGGCCCGGCGTTCCTCGCCGCACTGCTCGCGGGCGGCCTCGGCACGGGGCTGACCTGGGGGTCCCAGCCGATGGGCACGAGCCTGGAGGTCGGGTTCGCCGCCGCGCTCGGGGTGTTCGGGCTGGCGATCCTGGTGAGCGCGTTCATCGGGCGGACCGGGTTCGGCACGCTGCTGCTGGCGGTGATCACGTCCGGGCTGCTGGTGGGCGCCGCCTCGCTGCCGAAGGACATCGGCACGCACTGGGTGCGCGAGGAGTGGCGCCCGGCGTCCGTCGCCGCGGTCCAGCCGTTGTACGCGATCGGCTCGGGCCAGGCCGAGCTGGACCTGACCCGGATCACGGTGCCGAAGGGCGAGACCGTGCGGACCCGGGTGGAGGCGCGGGCGGGCCGGGTGCTCGTGCACGTCCCGCCGGAGGTCACCGTCCGGGTGCACGCCCGGACCCGGTTCGGCGCGCTCGTCGTGGTGGACGGGCGCCACAAGGGGGATCTGGACATCCGCGCCACGCAGGACCAGCGCAAGACGCTGCCGCCGGCCGAGGGCAGCACCCCGGGCGGCACCCTCGACCTGGATCTCGAAGTGGACTACGGACAGGTGGAGGTCAACCGTGCCGCGTCATGAGTTCCGTCCGGGGCGGGCCGTCACCGGCCTGGTGATGCTGGCCCTGGCCGCCGGATACGCGGCGGACGCGGCGGGCGCCTGGGACGCCCCGCCGCAATTCTTCGTCGCGCTGCTCTGCGGCGGGCTGTGGACGGCCGCCTGGGCGACCTGGATCGGCTATCGGATACGACGTCGGCGCGTGGCGAGGAGCGCGTCCAGGGAGAGCGACGGGGCCCCGCCCAGCAGCAGCGGCAGCCACGCCATGAGGTAGACCAGGTCGCTGCCGAGGTAGTACGGGGAGTACTGCCAGCTGACGGTGAGCCACAGGCTCAGCGAGATCAGGGCGCCGCCGAGCGCGGCGATCCTCGTCCACAGGCCGAGGAGGGTCCCGATGCCGACGGCCAGCTCGCCGATGGCGATCGCGTAGCCGAAGCCGGACGGGCTGTTCAGCGCCAGGTCGACCAGGCCGGGGATCGCGGCGGAGTCGCGGACGGCGTGCATCTGCTCGCCGATCGACCCGGGGCCGGTGGCGTGGAAGAACGCGCTGTCGGTGAGCTTGTCGAGCCCGGCGTACACGAAGGTGACGCCGAGGAAGATCCGCAGCGGCAGCAGGGCGTGCTGCCGCGCCAGGTCCCGCAGGCTGCTGCCCTCGCCCTGGACGCGCCCCAGGCCCCGTCCGTTACCGCCGTACCCGTACATGCTGCTCCCGCCTTCCGCGGCCGTGCCGTGCGCCATCGGACCGTACGGCCCGTCACCCGACCTTACGTACGAACGGGACGGAGGGCTCCGGCGCGGTCCGGTTCGCCGGGCGGAGTCGCGGGGAGCCGACGGGGGCCGCCGCCGGGAGGAGGCGCGGGAAGGGGTTCAGTCCGTGACGTCGATGGCGACCGGGGCCGTCTCCGTGCCCGCGGCCGTCACCACCTGCACCTCGACCACGCCCGGCTCCACCTCGACCGGCACCGGCACGGTCAGCAGCGTGTCCGAGGGGTTCGCGAAGCCCCCGGGGACCGGCACCAGCGGGACGTGGACGTGCACGGTCCCGATCCGCACCACGACCCGGGCCAGCCGGTCCGGGGCCCCCGCGCCGGGCGGCACGAAACCGGCGCCCCGGATCTCGATGTCGTCCCCGGTCCGGATCGGCGCGTCCAGGTCGCCCGCCTCCCGGGCCCGGACGACCGAGAGGACGACGGGCCGGCCGCCCTCGCCGAACTTGCCCGTGAAGTAGACGGCCGCCGACACGGCCACCAGGAGGGCGAGGCCCCACGGCAGGTCGGGCAGCTGCTCGGGCCTGCGGGCCAGCCGGACGGCGGCGAACACCACGGCGACCGTGGACACCAGCACGTACTGCACGTCCGTGAAGCCGCCGCGCCCCGAGTCGTCGGTGAGCAGGTCCGCCGCGCGCGGCCGGTCGGCGCGCAGCTTCTGGAGCCGCCCGGACAGCACCCGTACGCTCACCACCCGGCGCACGGCCACCGCCACGGCGCACACCAGCGCGAGCACCGCCACGATCCCGGCGCCGCGCGCCAGGTCCAGGCCCTCGATCAGCTCGTCGCGCCGGGCGTGCCCGGAGGCGGCGGCCAGTTCGAGGGCGAGGACGAGCACGGAGAACACGGCGAGCAGCACCCAGGACGCGGCGACCGCGCGCGAGGTGGAGAGCCGGTTGTCCTCACCGATCAGCGGGGCGAGCAGGCCGCCGCGGGCCCGGTGGACGTGGGCGGCGACGGTCAGCAGTGCGGCGGTGACCAGTCCGGCGACGAGTCCGGCGGTGCGGGCGTGGGTCCAGCCCGCCCCGATCGCGGTGGCGGCCTCGGCGAGGGCGAGGACGGCGAGGCCGCCCCAGACGACGACCAGGGTGCGCTGCCACACCCGGTACAGCCAGGCGTCCCCCGCCTCACGGCCCCGGTCGGCCACCTCGCGCGCGGACTCGGTCAGCTCGTCGGAGACCCACTGCCGGGTCGCGGACGCCGACTGGGCGACCCCGGCGGGCAGTCCCTGTCCGGCGGCGAACTCGTCGCGCTTGGCCAGGAAGGCGGCCACCGCGCGCCGGTGTCCCTGGCGCGCCCCGTGCGGGCAGTCCCCGCAGGTGCAGCCGCCGCCGTGCGCGCCCTGTCGTGCCTCGTCCAACGCCACGGAGAACGCCGCCCTTTCCCGCCCCTGTTGCCGCCGTCGGCGGTCCAACTCGTCTGTGAACGCTGCGAATTGTGCCGTACGGAGGGGAGGGCTGCCGCATCGGGGCGCACCGGAGGGGCATCTTCGTCAGCGTGTTCGATACCCGCTCAGGTGCTGAGCACGAGGTAGGCCAGGCCGAGCGTGCCCCGATAGCCGCCGTAGTAGCCGGTGCGCCGCTCGTCCACGGCGGCGACGACCCCGTCGCGCAGGGGGTGCTCGGGGTGGGCCAGCGCCCAGCGCTCGCCCCGGCCGATGTTGGCGTGCGACTCGAAGAGGTCCCATTCGCGCTGGTCGGCGACGGTCACCTGGAGGGCCCGGAGCCCCGCCGCCTCGGCCTGCCGGATCAGGTCGAGCAGCGAGCCGAAGTCCCCGGGCGCGGCGCCGAGTCCGGCCAGCGCCGCCGCGTCCGGCTCCCGCTCCCAGAAGCCCTCCCCGAACAGGACCCGGCCGCCGGGCCCTACGGACGCCCGCAGCGCGGCCAGCGCCTCGGCGGTCCCGCCGGGCCAGGCGTGCGAGGCGCCGATGGACACGGCGAGGTCGTAGTCCCTGCCCGGCCACTCGGCGGCGGGGACCTCGTGGAACCGTACGCGTTCCGCGAGGCCGCGCTCCGCCGCGAGTGCCCGGCCGCGGGCGGTGGCCTCCGGGTCGGTCTCCACGGCGTCCCCGGTGCTGTCGGGGGCGGACTCCACGAGGCGCATCAGCAGCTCGCCCCAGCCGCTGCCGAGGTCGGCGATGCGGGCGCCCGGGGCGGGGGCGCAGGCGGTGATCAGGTGGGCGGCGTGCGCGTCGGAGAGGGGGGTGTTCCAGGTCAGGTGGTCGTTGTGGGCGGCGGACATCAGGGTGCGGATCTTTTCGGCGGACATGGGGGCGGAGCGTGCCATGGGTGCGTGGGGGCGCGCCACGCGTTTTTCGGGGGTGCGGTGCGCCTGCGGCGGGCCCCTTCCCGAGACCGGGGCGCCGCCCCGGACCCCGCTCCTCAAGCGCCGGAGGGGCTGGATTGCGCGCCGGGGCCGCATGTGACGATGCCGCCGCCCGGTTCGCCGGGCGGCGGCATCGTCAAGGGGTCTCGGGGAGGGTCACTCCCACTCGATGGTCCCCGGCGGCTTGCTCGTCACGTCGAGGACCACGCGGTTGACGTCGGCGACCTCGTTCGTGATGCGGGTGGAGATCTTCGCCAGGGTCTCGTACGGCAGCCGGGACCAGTCGGCGGTCATGGCGTCCTCGGAGGAGACCGGGCGCAGCACGATCGGGTGGCCGTAGGTGCGGCCGTCGCCCTGGACGCCGACGCTGCGGACGTCCGCGAGCAGGACCACCGGGCACTGCCAGATGTCGCGGTCCAGGCCGGCGGCGGTCAGCTCCTCGCGGGCGATCGCGTCGGCCTCGCGCAGCAGGTCGAGCCGGTCCTTGGTGACCTCGCCGACGATGCGGATGCCGAGGCCGGGGCCGGGGAAGGGCTGGCGCTGGACGATCTCCTCGGGCAGGCCGAGCTCCTGGCCGACCATCCGGACCTCGTCCTTGAACAGCTGGCGCAGCGGCTCGACGAGCTCGAACTCGATGTCCTCGGGGAGCCCGCCCACGTTGTGGTGGGACTTGATGTTGGCGGTGCCGGTGCCGCCGCCGGACTCCACCACGTCCGGGTAGAGCGTGCCCTGGACGAGGAAGGCGACCTCGGGGCCCTCCTCCTGGAGGATCTCCAGCTGGGCCTGCTCGAAGACGCGGATGAACTCGCGGCCGATGATCTTCCGCTTCTGCTCCGGGTCGGAGACGCCGGCCAGGGCGTCGAGGAAGCGCTTCTCGGCGTCGACCACCTTGAGCTTGGCGCCCGTCGCGGCGACGAAGTCCTTCTCGACCTGCTCGGTCTCGCCCTTGCGCATCAGGCCGTGGTCGACGTACACGCAGGTGAGCTGCGAGCCGATGGCCTTCTGGACGAGGGCGGCGGCGACGGCGGAGTCCACCCCGCCGGACAGGCCGCAGATGGCGCGCTTGTCGCCGACCTGGGCGCGGATCGCGGCGACCTGCTCCTCGATCACGTTGCCCGTGGTCCAGGTGGGCTCGATGCCCGCGCCCCGGTAGAGGAAGTGCTCCAGGACCTGCTGGCCGTGCGTGGAGTGCATGACCTCCGGGTGGTACTGGACGCCGTAGAGCTTCTTCTCGTCGTTCTCGAAGGCGGCGACCGGGACGACGTCGGTGGACGCGGTGACGGTGAAGCCCTCGGGGGCGGCGGAGCAGGCGTCGCCGTGCGACATCCACACCGACTGCTCGTCCGGGGTGCCCTCGAAGAGGGTGGAGCCGGACTTGGAGACGGTCAGCGGGGTGCGGCCGTACTCGCGGGCGCCGTTGTCGTCCACGGTGCCGCCGAGCGTGGTCGCCATCAGCTGGAAGCCGTAGCACATGCCGAAGACGGGGACCCCGGCCTCGAAGAGCGAACGGTCGAGCGAGGGCGCGCCCTCGGCGTAGACGGAGGACGGTCCGCCGGAGAGGATGATCGCGCGGGGGTTCTTGGCCAGCATCTCGGCCACCGGCATCGTGGACGGCACGATCTCGCTGTAGACCCGGGCCTCACGGACGCGGCGGGCGATGAGCTGGGCGTACTGCGCGCCGAAGTCGACTACCAGGACCACGTCGGTGGTGGTATCGGGGGCGGCGGGGGGTGCTGCTGGCACGGGCGGCCTTCCGGCGGTGGAGAGGGGTCGGTCCTCCAATTCTACCGGCGGCCGGAAGTGACCTGCCCCGGTCCGGGGCCGCCGCCCCGGGTGTGCGCCGTCTCACGATCCGGGCCGGGTGCGGGCCCGGATCGGCGAGGGGGCCATACTGTCCCCATGCGTCAGCACACGACCTTCGTCTTTACCTATGGCATCCGGCCCGCCGGCTGCCATGGTCGTGCTGCTTGAACTGACAAGCAACGTTCCAGGCGCCCCGGGCCGACAGGCCCGGGGCGTTCTGCGTTCCCGGCCCGTCCGGCCCGGGGGTGCCGCATCTCACCGGGAGACCCGACATGAGCAGCACCACCAGCACCGAGACCACCGGCGCCCGCACCGAGGAGGCCGCGTCCCTGATCGGCGACGCCCGCACCCGCATCGACTCCCTGGACGACCGGATCATCGGGCTCGTCCAGGAGCGGATGGCGGTCTCGGCGGTGATCCAGGAGGCCCGGATGACGTCGGGCGGCCGCCGGGTCAACCTGTCCCGCGAGACGGAGATCCTGGTCCGCTACCGCGAGGCGCTGGGCAAGCCGGGCACCTCGCTGGCGATGACGCTCCTGGAGCTGTGCCGGGGCCGGGTCTGAACTGCGCTCCCCCGCCGTATCCCAGTTCGGGCCGAGTCTCACCCGTACGGCGCGTGACCGGCTCCGGCGCGGCTTCGTTGGTCCCGGTGTCCGTGCCGGCCAGGTACGGATCTTCTGGGGAACCACACGTGGCTCCGCCGGGGTGCGTGGCGTACCGCGTGTACGCCGTGGGACCGCGCACCGGCGTGCGTGACCGGTCGGCAGGGGACAGCAGCCCGGTCACTCGGAGGGACCATCGGGTCTCTCCGGCGAGACGGCCGGCTCCGGGGACGCCCGGGGCCGGCCGTTTCCGCGTGTACGGGGTCAGCGCGTCGCCCGCCGCCTGGACACGGTGAACAGGACGCCGCCCGCGAGAAGCGCGACGAGGGCCGCGCCGGACGCGGCGAGCGCGACGGTGCCGGTGGAGGCGAGCGAGCCGTCGCCGGAGCCGGAGCCCGTGGTGCCGGAGCCGGTCGTGCCGCTGGTTCCGTCGGTGCCGCTCGTGCCGTCGGTGCCGGACGAGCCGGAGCCGGTCGTGCCGCTCGTGCCCGACGAGGACGAGCCCCCGGTGGCCGTCGAGCCGCCGTTGCCGGAGCCGCCCGTCGTGGTGTGCGCGTCCTCGCCGTTGAGCTCCACCCACGCCTTGTTGTTGGCGGGCTTCGGGTCGAAGGGCAGCGGGGGCGCCTGGAGGTGGGTGTTGCGGACGACGACCGCGCCCTTGCTGCCGGTGTCGGCCGAGTCGAGCTTCAGCCGGAAGGGCAGGGCGAAGTCCGCGTCCTCCAGGACGGACATGGGCGTGGAGCAGAAGTAGCGCGGCGCCTTCTCCTGGTTCTCGCGGTACTCGCCGCTCGCGGTCACGCCCCGGCAGATGTCCGGCCTGGAGACGACGTGGCTGCCGCGGGGCACGGTGAAGTCGACGGTGGCGACGGGCTCGCCGGAGCGGATGTACCCGATCCAGGCCGGGCCCCTGTTGCGGAAGCCCAGGGTCACGTCGACGGTGTCGCCCGGCTTGCCCGCGGCCTTGTCGCCGTAGGCCGCGAAGTCGGCGGTGTTGGTGGTCCGGAAGTCGGCGTCCTGCTGGTTGTCCGCCGGGTCCAGGTCGGCCGAGCGGACGGCCGGGGTCCTGCGCAGGGCCAGCTTCGCGCCCTTGCCGGGGCTGAAGCGGGCGCCGGAGCGCAGCGCCGTGCGGGCGTCGGTGCCGTCCTCGTTGATCCGGTAGAGGAAGGAGTCGTAGAAGGCGCGCTCGGTGGCCCGCAGGGTGGGCGGCACTTCCAGCGTGTACGTGGCGCCGGGCTCGAAGCTGCCGGGGAAGCTGCACAGCGCGGTGGACCAGGCGCCGGGGCTGCCCATGCCCAGGTCCTCCTCGCTGTACTCGCAGTTCTGGTAGCGCTCGGTGAATTCCAGGCCGCGCGTGTTGCGCAGGGTGAGCAGGACGCCCTGGGCGGCGCGGGTGCCGTTGTTGGTGAAGGTGATGGGCACGGGCTGGCTGTCGCCGGGCTTGAGCTCCGTCTTCAGCGGCAGCCGCTTCATGGAGAGGTCGGGCCCGCCGACCGACACGCGCGCGGTGAACGGCCGGAAGGTGGCGCCGTCCGCCTCGGCGGTGACCTCGATGGAGCCGGAGTCGCCGTCCTCGCTGCCCTTGGCGGCGCTGACCTGGAGCTCGGCGAGGGTGCTCAGGCCGGGCCAGATCCCGTAGTCGTGGCAGACGGCGGTGGTTCCGGTCCGCTCGCAGTCCAGGCTGCCGTCCTCGTCGAAGGACACGTCCGCGACGCCCGCCAGCTTTCCGAAGTCGAAGCGGACGGTGTACTCGTCCGCGAAGACCCCGTTCTCCTCGTCCTCGGACGGGTTGGTCACCGTGATGTCGAGGCTCGCCTTCTGCGGGGAGCCCGTGGCCGGATACGGGTGCAGCGCGGTCTCGGCGGGGCCGCCGATCGTGAATGCGGGGTCGGCTGCCTGGGCCGGACCGGCCGTCGTGAGCGTTCCGGCGGCCAGCAGACCGGCCGAGGCCAGGACGCCCAGCGCACGGCGGAACGGAATCGTGCTTCTCATCTCGGGGCCTTCGGGGTCGTCGGGAGCTGTGTGACCGCTGGGGCGGCGACAGGGGGTACGACCGGGGGCGCCCGGGAAAAGTTGCCCGGAACCAGATCACGGATCGGGCACGACAAGCGGAGTGATCCACCTCACATAAGGATTTCATCAATGCGAGGACAACCATCGGGGGGTCCGGCGGGTCATGCATGCGGGACACCGGTCGTCGGTTGTTTGACGACGGACCGGTTACAGCGTGAGGGGCTGCACTGGGAGGGGGGTGCAGCCCCTTCTGCTGTCCTCAGGCCGTTTCCGTCGTCTTCTTCTTCGGCGGAACGGCGGGCATCCCCAGGAACGGCAGCCTGAGCGCGCCGAACGCCTCCTTCGGGACCGCCGGCGCCTGCGGCTCGACCGCCGCCAGCCGCTCGTACGCCTCGCCCTGCGCCGGGCGGGGGTCCGGCTCGCCCTTGTTCGGCCAGAACGACATCGCGCGCTCCGCCTGGGCGGTGATCGTCAGCGACGGGTTGACGCCGAGGTTCGCGGAGACCGCGGAGCCGTCGACCACCGAGATGCCCGGGTGCCCGAAGAGCCGGTGGTACGGGTCGATGACGCCCTCGTCCGCGGTGGCGCCGATCGGGCAGCCGCCGAGGAAGTGGGCGGTGAGCGGGGTGCCCATCAGCTCGCCGATGTTGGACCCGGGAAAGCCGTTGATCTCCTCGGCGAGCAGGGTCGCGCTCTGCGTCGCCTCGGCGATCTGCGTGGGGTTGGGCGCGCCGTGGCCCTGGCGGGCGGTGAGCAGGCCCTTGCCGATGCCGCTCGGCTTGCGGTAGGCGGTCAGGGAGTTGTCGAGCGACTGCATGACGAGCCCGATGATGACGCGCTCCGACCAGCGCCGGTTGGAGAGCGAGCGGACGGCGATCGTGGGGTGCTTGACCAGGTTGCCGAGCCAGGCGCGGACCCGGTGGGCGCTGTAGGGGACCTGGACGATGGTCATGCCGCCCATGGCGTTGGAGCCCTTGCCGTAGCGGACCGGCTCGATGTGGGTGTTGGCGTCGGGGTGGATGGACGAGGTGATGGCGACGCCCTTGGTGAAGTCGGGCTTGGTGCCGTGCTTCTTGCGGTAGCGCCGGTCGGAGGTCTGGGCGCCGACCAGGCCCTCGGAGTTGGTGCGGGTCAGCTCGCCGAGCCTCGCGGAGAGCCGGGGCAGCAGCCCCTTGTCCTTCATCGTGTGCAGCAGGGTCTGGGTGCCGTACGTGCCCGCCGCGACGACCACCTTGCGGGCGCGCAGGGCCGTGGGCTTCGCCTTCCGGCGGCGGTCGGTGGGCACGGTGGCGACGCGGTAGCCGCCCTCCGGGTGCTCGGTGACGGCGACGACGGAGGTCATGGGGTGGATGACCGCGCCGGCCTTCTCGGCGAGGTGGAGGTAGTTCTCGTTGAGGGTGTTCTTGGCGCCGTGCCGGCACCCGGTCATGCACTCGCCGCACTCGGTGCACGCCTTGCGCGCCGGGCCCGCCCCGCCGAAGTACGGGTCCGGGACCGTGCCGCCGGGCTTCGCGCGCGCGGTGCCGTCCGCGTCCCGGCCGTCGCCGAAGAAGACGCCGACCGGGGCGAGGTGGAAGGTGTCGCCGACGCCCATCGCCTCGGCGGTCGCCTTGAGGTGGACGTCGGAGGGGGTCGTCGTGGGGTTGAGCCGGACCCCGAGCATCCGCTGGGCCTGGTCGTAGTACGGCTTCAGCTCGTCCTGCCAGTCCGTGATGTGCGCCCACTGCCGGTCCTCGAAGAACGGCGCGGGCGGCACGTACAGCGTGTTGGCGTAGTTCAGCGAGCCGCCGCCCACTCCGGCGCCGGCCAGCACCATCACCTTGCCCAGCAGGTGGACGCGCTGGATGCCGAAGAGCCCGAGGGCGGGCGCCCAGAGGTAGTTCTTCAGGTCCCAGGAGTTCTTCGGCAGGGTGCCCGGGGTGAAACGGCGCCCGGCCTCCAGGACGCCGACCCGGTACCCCTTCTCGGTCAGCCGCAGCGCCGAGACCGCGCCGCCGAAGCCGGACCCGACGACGATCACGTCGTAGTCGTACGCGGCGTCGTCGTCGGCCGCACCGGCCGGCCGGTCCTGATTCTGGGCAGGGCTGTCCTGGGACATGGCACTCCTCGGTACGAAAAGGACAGAAGTCGTGCGGGGCGCGGGGTGGGGGGCGTCAGCGCAGGCGGAACGCCTTCATCGCCTTGAGGCTGCGGGTCATGAAGGCGGCGTACTTCTCGTCGTCCATCCCGAAGGACGGGGCGAGCGGGATCAGCCGCTGCTGGGCGACGGTCTGGGCCTCGGTGTACTTGAGGATGCCCTCGGAGCCGTGGCGGCGGCCGAGACCGGAGTCCTTCATGCCGCCCATCGGGGACTGCACGCTGCCGTAGGCGGGGGCGTACCCCTCGTTGATGTTGACCGTGCCGGTGCGCAGCCGGGCGGCGACGCGGTGGCCGCGCCTGGAGTCCTTGGTCCAGACGCTCGAATTGAGGCCGTACGGGGTGGCGTTGGCCAGCTCCACGACCTCGTCCTCGTCGCGGAAGCGGTAGACCGAGACGACCGGGCCGAAGGTCTCCTCGGTGCACACGGCCATGGGCGCCTCGACGCCGTCCAGGATCGTCGGCTCGTAGAAGAGCGGGCCGATGTCCGGGCGGGCGACCCCGCCGGCGACCAGCCTGGCGCCCTTCTCGACGGCCTCGGCGACATGCCTGCTGACGGTCTCCAGCTGCCGTTCCCCGACCAGCGAACCCATGTCGGCGCCGTAGGCGAGGGCGCTGCCGAGCCGCATCGCCTTCGTCCGGGCGGCGAACCGCTCCACGAAGTCGTCGGCCACCGACTCGTGGACGTACAGCCGCTCGATGGAGATGCAGAGCTGGCCGGCCGAGGAGAAGCAGGCCCGGACGGCACCGGCCGCGGCCTTCTCCACGTCGGCGTCGGCCAGGACCAGCATGGCGTTCTTGCCGCCGAGCTCCAGCGAGACGCCGACGAGCCGGGCCGCCGCGCCCTGGGCGACCTCGCGGCCGGTGCGGGTGGAGCCGGTGAACGAGACGTAGTCGGCGTGCTTGACGACCTCCGGGCCGACGACCGGTCCGTCACCGAGGACGACCTGGAAGACCTCCGCCGGGAGCCCCGCCTCGATCAGCAGGTCGCGCGCCCACAGGGCGGTGAGCGCGGTCTCGGTGTCGGGCTTCATCACGACGGCGTTGCCGGAGACGAAGGCGGGCAGCGCGTCGCCGACGGACAGCTCCAGCGGGTAGTTCCAGGGGGCGATCTGACCGACGACGCCGCGCGGCTGACGGAGCTCGGTGACCTTGGTGAGCGCGGGCACGACCCCGGTGTGCCGCTTCGGCTTCAGATACGCGGCGGCCCTGCGGCCGTAGTGGCGGGCGGCGACGGCGACCGCCTGGACCTCCTCGTGGGCGTGGAGGCGGGCCTTGCCGGTCTCCAGCTGGATGAGGTCGAGGATCTCGGACTGGCGGTCCATGAGCAGGTCGTGGAAGCGCAGGAGCACCGCGGCCCTGGCCCGGACCGGCAGGGCGGCCCAGGCGGGCTGGGCGGCGCGGGCGTGCGCGAAGGCGGTGGCCACGTCCTCGGGGGTGGACTCCGGCAGGTCGGCCAGCTTCTCGCCGGTGAACGGCGTGTGGTTGGCGGTGCGGCCGGAGCCGGTCACGCCGCGCGTCAGCCGGGCGACCACCTCGGGCGTCACGACATCGGCGGCCGTGCGCACGCCCGCGGGGGCGGCGGCCACGGGGTTGGTGCCGGCCGTGGCGGCGGGGGACGTGGGGGCAGCCTGCGAGTCCGTCATGAGGGCGAGAGTACGTCGGCGGGAAGCCTTTGGGTACCCGTGGGTAACACCTTTTCACCGTCTCTCCCGGAGACCCGCCACACCCCCGCCGACTCAGCCAGTGATCACTGGCGGCATAAGCCCTGATCAGGGGCTATCGCCCGGGCGGGCTACTGCTCGGCCGGGGGGCGCCAGCTGCGGAGGATCGCGTTGAAGCGGTCGCGGGTCTCGTCCCAGTCGTCCGCCGGGCCCGTCATGTAGAGGGCGTACTCCGGACCGGCCTCCTTCGCGAAGTACATCTGGTCGATCGCGTGCCGCGCCTCGCCGTTCTTCTCGGTCCAGGTGAACTCCCAGACGGACCCGGGGAAGTCGCGGTACAGGTTGGAGTTCAGCTCGATCCGCCGGTACTCCGGCAGCCGCTGGGAGAGCGTCTTCTCCAGCTCCACCATGTGGTCGTAGGAGTTGTCGAAGTCGGGGGCCGGGTCGCTGCTGACCCGGAAGTAGTGCACGCCGCCGTCGGGGGTGTAGTCGATGTTGTTCTCGGTGACCACGCGCTTCCAGCCCTCCGGCAGCAGGACGCTGAACCCGGACGGATCCACGACGCGCCGCCAGCCGTCCGGCACGTCCTGCGTCACGGTGCCCGAAGCACTCGGCGAGGGCGTGGGCTTGGGCGTGGGCTTCGGCGTGACCGGCCCCGGGGTGCGGGAGCCGTGCGCGGACGTCCCGCCGTCCGTGGTCCCGGCCGCCTCCGTGCGGTGCGCGTACAGCATCGCGGCGATCCCCGCACCGCTGCCGAGCACCGCGGCCAGGGCGATGACCAGGACCCGGGTGCGCCAACGGCTGCGGCGGGCGGCCGGGGCGGGGGCCGGGGCCGGACCGGGCTGGGCGACGGGCCCGGGGTGGGGCAGCACCGCGGTGCCCCCGCGCAGCATCTCCTCGGAGACCTGCTGCGTCGGGACGAACGCCTGGGCGGCCCGGGGCACTCGGCCCTCCATGGCTTCCAGGAGCATCCGCTCGGTCTCCGCCGCCGACGGACGGTCCTCCGGCTCCTTGCGCAGCAGCGCGGTGATCACGGGGGCGAGGGCCCCGGCCCGCGCGGGCGGCGGCGGTTCCTCGGTGACGACGGCCTGCATGGTGGATATGGGGGACGTCCGGCGGAACGGTGAGCGGCCCTCGACGGCCGTGTACAGCGTGGCGCCCAGGGACCAGAGGTCGGAGGCGGGCCCGGGGTCGCCGCCGCGCACCCGCTCTGGCGCCAGATAGTCGATGGAGCCGACGAGTTCACCGGTCCTGGTGATGGTGGAGTCGCCCTCGATCGCGGCGATCCCGAAGTCGGTGAGCAGGACCCGGCCGTCCCGGGCGAGCAGCACGTTGCCCGGCTTCACGTCCCGGTGCAGCACCCCGGCCCCGTGCGCGGCGCGCAGTGCGCCCAGCACGTGCAGCCCGATGCGGGCGGCCTCGCGGGCCTCGATCTCGCCGCCGGACTCCTTCGCCCGGTCGGCGAGCGACGGCCCGTCCACGTACTGCATGACGATCCACGGCCGGTTGTCGTACTCGACCACGTCGTGGACGGTGACCACGCCGGGGTGGGTGATCCGGGCGGCCGCGCGCGCCTCCTTCTGCGTGCGCTGGTGCAGCACGATCCGGTCCGACTCGGCGACGTAAAGACCGGCGGTCAGCTCCTTGACGGCGACCGTGCGGTGCAGCACCTCGTCGTGGGCCCGCCACACCTTGCCCATGCCGCCGCGTCCGAGGACGTCGCCCAGCCGGTACCTCCCGGCCAGCAACAGCCCCGCTTCCGTGCCCTGTGCTCGATCCACTTGTGTCCCCCGTTGCTTCGGAGGACAGGTTACGGAGCCGACGCGCGGGCACGGAACCTCGCATCGCCCACGAGACCGCACTGTGATGCGAATCCCGTCCGTCAGCCCGTCACGCGGTAGGAGACGCTCGCCTGTTGGTAGATCTCGGTGACCCGGTCGCGCTCATCCTCGGGGCCGATGACCTGGAGGATGTGGTACCGCCCGCCGACGAGCATGACGAGGTTGCGGACGTACACCTCGCGGCCGTTGGCGTCCTGCCAGGTGAACTGCCCCTCGGCCATGGCCTGTCGGCCGACGTCCGTGCGCCGCAGCCCGCTCGCCGAGGACCAGCTGGAGTCCCGGAACGGCTTCAGCTCCGGTTCCTTGTCCCGCTGGTAGTCGAGCGGATCGCTGCCGTTGGCCTTGGCGGTGTCGCGGCCGGGGACGATGAGCACACTGAACCCGTCGCTGCCGTAGCGGATCTGACGCTCCGCGTTGGCAGGGCTGCGCTGCCAGCCCTTGGGCAGCCCGACCTCGAAGCCCTCGGCGTCCTTGCGCAGGGTGTAGCCGGGCGCGAGCGCGGCGGCGGACCGGCTGGTCTGCGGCTTCTGCGCCCCGGACGACGCGGGCGCGGACGGCTTCCCGGAGGCGCCGGACGGCGGCTCGGGCGTCGTGGAAGCGGGCGGTGCGGACGCGGTACGGGAGGGGGCGGCGCCGGTCCCCTTGCCGTCCTCCTCGTCCGACTTGGGCATGAACAGCACCGCGTACGCGATCGCCGCGACGAGCGCCAGCATGATGAGGACGAGCAGGGTCCGGCCGAGGCGGCGCGGCTGGTCGCCCTGGCGCAGCGCGCGGGGTTCCCGGGGCGCGCGCGGCTCACGGGGCTCGCGGGGCGGCTTCAGGCGTGGCTCGCGGTGGGTGACGGCGGTGCGGTCCACGGCGTCCCGGTTCTGCCGGTGCCGCGCGTGCGTCCCTCCGCCGCGCCGGGAGCGCCGCTTGCGGACGAGCTCGCCGCGCCTGCGGACGACGGGGAGCCGCGTCGCGTCCTCGGCGGGCAGCGGCACGACGTCGAACCCGGCCTCCGGCTCCGGTGCCGACCGTACGAGGGAGCGCAGCCAGCCGCTCAGCTCCTCCACGTCCGGCCGTTCGGTGGGGTCCTGCCGCAGCAGCGACTCCACGACCGGGCGCAGCGGCCCGCACTCCTCGGCGAACGCGGGCGGTTCGCCGCACACCATCTGGACCAGCTCGGCCGCGCTGTCCTCGGGGTAGGGCGCGTGCCCCTGGACGGCACGGAAGAGCAGCGCGCCGAGGGCCCACAGGTCGGTGGCGGGCCCGACGGGCGGCGCCAGCTGCCAGTTGCCGTGGACGGGTCCGGCCTGCTCGGGCGCCCAGCGCTCGGTGACCGCGCCGACCACCGCGATCCGCGCCTGCCGGGCCCGCTCGGCGGCGAGCGCGGTGGCGGGCCCGCGGTAACCGGCCGCGCCGGGGGCGTCGGGGACGTCGGCGTCCTCGTCGTCCCAGCGGCCGGAGGCGGCATCGGGGCCGTACGGGGCCCGGCCGGGCGTCTCACGGCCGTACGCCTCCCGGTCCGGCGGGGGCGTGCCGCGGCGGGCGGCGTCGGCGCGGAGCGCGTCCTCGCGGGAGCCGCCCGCGGGCACGGGGCGCCCGGCGGCGGGCCCGTCGTCCCAGGTGCCGGTGAGGTGGAGGCGGCGGGGCGGCGGGCCCTCGTCCTCGTCCTCGTCGTCGTCCTCGTCGTCGTAGGGGAGGGCGGCGTACGGCCCCGGCGCGTCCGGGCCCCGCACCCAGCCACCGGGCAGCTGCGGCAGCTCGGGGCGAGGGCGCGGCGGGGTGCCGGGGCGCGGCCCGTCCCCGTCGTCGTACGCCTCGTCGTACGCGTCGTCCCGTGCCGGGGGCAGCGCGCTCCAGGGCCCGGATTCCTCGTCGTACGCGTCGTACGCGTCGTCCCCGGGGCCGCCCGGCGCACCGGGACCGGACGGTGCGGTGTCCCGCGCCCAGTCGTCCCGGTCCGGCGGCGCGTCCCGGCGGGCGGCGGCCCGGGTGCCCGCGCGATACGCGGCGATGGCACCGGCCCGGGCGCGCGCCGCGCTGTCCGCCCCGGCGGCGGGCAGGGGCAGCCCGGCGGGCGGCACCTGCCGGGGCGCGGGGCCGTCGGCCGGGTCCTCGGCGGAGCCCCCGGACGGGCCCTCCTCGGAGCCGTACGGGCGGGCGGGCCCTATCGCCGCCGGGCCCCGGGAGGCGGGCAGCAGACCGGTGGGTGGCACATAAGGGCCGCTGGGGCCGGTCTCGACGGCGGGCCCGCCGAAGCCCTCCTCGTCCGGCTCGTCGTCGTCGGGGCGCGGCACCGGGCTGTAGCCGCACAGCGCCTCCTCGGCCGCCCCGGCGGCGAGGCCGGTGAGGACGACGCGTCCGTCGTCGCAGACGAGCACCGTGCGCACGGTGATGTTGCGGTGGGTCCAGCCGTGCGCGTGCAGCACGCGCAGCGCGGTCAGCACGTCGGAGCCGATCTCGGCGGCCCGGTACGGATTCAGCGGGCGCTCCGCGAGCAGCGCCGCGAGCGGGCGGGACGCGACGAGTTCGCTCACTATCCAGAGCGAGCCCTCCTCCGCGAACACGTCGAAGACCTGGTCCAGGCGCGGGTGGTCGGGGACCTGGGCCGCCGCCTGGGCGGCCTCGATGGCGCGCCGCACGGCCGGGTCGGCGGGCCGCCGGGCGGTGCGCGGCGCGGCGGTCGTGCGCCCGTCGCCCTCCACGAACTCCGCGTCCACGACCTCGGGCAACGGCACCTGACGGACCAGCACCTCCTGCCCGCTGTACGTGTCGAAGGCCCGCGTCTCCACGAGTTCGTACGCGTCGGACGGAGGCAGCGGAAGGCGGTAGCGGTCGGCGAGCACCCGACCCGCGTAGTCGTCCACGACGCCTCCCCAGAGCGCGCTGTCCCCCGGTCACGGAGACCGCGCCGAATCGGTCAATCACAGTCGCTTGCGGTGCAATTGACTGCGTGTTTCGGCTGCGTACGGTCTCCGGGCTCTCACCATACGTGGCAAGCGGCGGGCGCGCGGCAGGGTCGGCGCAACCAGCCGCCCGGCCGCGCCGAATCCCGCCGCCGCCCGGCTCAGTCGACCGGCTCGAAGGAGGCGAACGCCGCCTTCCGCAGCTCCCGGCACTCCTTGCCGTTCCACTCGTCGGCCTTGCAGCTGATCATGATCGCGTAGCCGTGGTCGCCGTCCACCTTGAAGCCCCGGTTGAGCACCCGGACCCGCTGCCCCTGCTGCGTACGCTCGAACTGCCAGTCGGCGACGGTCGGATAGCCGTTGTACGACACCTTCTTGATGCCCAGGTGGCGGTAACCGGTGCTGGTGGCGGCGACTCCGCCCCGGGCGGAGTTCCAGGAGGCGGCGGCGTCGTTGCCGGGCGAGGAGGTGTAGTCGACCTGGAGTCGGGGGAAGCCGCCGCCCGCGTTGTAGATCGCACCGGCGCCCTGGCCGGAGGTGGTGTCGAAGCGGAAGCCCTTGGGCATCGCGATCGAGAAGTGGAACCGCTTGTTGGTCACCGTGCGGTAGCCCTCGGGCACGGCGTCCTCGGCCTTGCCGCCCTTCTTCCCGTCCCCGCCCTGCTCACCGGAGTCGTCGTCCTGGCCCTTGCCCTTGTCCTCGCCGGGGTCCTGCTCCTCGCCGCTGTCGCCCTGAGCGGCGTCGGACGAGCCGGACGGGGCGTCGGCGCTCGGCGCCCCGGCGGGGGCGGAGGCACCGGTGGTGTTCTGGCCGGAGTCGTCGGGCTTGCCGTCGCCGCCGTTGAGCGTGAGCGCCAGCACGGTGCCGAGGACCGCGAGCACGATGACGGCCGCGATGATCGCGAGGGTGCGGCGCGGGACCACGTCCGTGAGGGACGCCCGGGGAGGGGTGACCGGCGAGGAGGCCGGGCGCTGCGGAGGCACGGCCCCGGAGGGGGACGCGGCGCCGGGCGCCGAGGTCGGCCGGGCCGGGACGGGCGGTGCGGTGACGGGGGCGGCGGCCGCGCCGGTGGCGGGCGCCTTGGCGTTGCGCACGGAGCGCAGCGCGCCGCGCAGCCGGTCCCGGGCGCCCTCGCCCGCCTCGGCGTCGGCGACGCCCTTGGGCAGCGCCATGACCTGCGTGGCGTCGGCTGGGGCCGGGGCGGGGCGCTCCGGCTGCTCGAAGGATTTGATGACGTCGTTGAGCAGGGCGCGCGCCCCGGCGTCGTCCAGCCGCTGTTCGGGGTCCCGGGTGAGCAGCCCGTAGATGACCTCCTCCAGCGGGCCCGCGTTCTTCGGCGGGTCCAGCGGCTCGGTCATGACGGCGGTCAGGGTCGCGATGGCGGAACCCTTGTCGTACGGCGGGGAGCCCTCGACGCTCGCGTAGAGCAGGCCGCCGAGCGACCACAGGTCGGCGGGCGGTCCCGGCTTGTGGCCGCGCGCCCGCTCCGGCGAGATGTAGGAGGGGGCGCCGACGAGCATGCCGGTGGAGGTGACCGACGGGTCGCCCTCGACCTGGGCGATGCCGAAGTCGGTCAGCACGACCCGGCCGTCCTCGGCGATCAGCACGTTGGACGGCTTCACGTCGCGGTGCAGGATGCCCTCGCGGTGCGCGGAGCGCAGCACGTCGAGGAGGGCGAGGCCGATCTCGGCGGCCCGCTTCGGCTCCAGGACACCGTCCTCGCGGACCGCCTCGGCCAGCGACTTGCCCTCGATGAGCTCCATGACGATCCACGGCCGGTCGTCCTCGTCCACCACGTCGTAGACCGTGACCGCGCCGTTGTTCCGGATGCGCGCGATCGCCTTGGCCTCGCGCAATGTACGCGTGATCAGGCGGCGCTTCTCGTCCTCTTCGATGGCCGACGGGAACCGCAGTTCCTTGACCGCGACCGTACGGCCCAGGGTCTCGTCAACGGCACGCCAGACCGTGCCCATACCGCCCCGGCCGAGCACCTCCCCGAGCCGGTACCGCCCCGCCAGGAGACGTCCGTCCGTGTCCCCTTGGGGCTCCCGTGCCTGCTCCGCCTCCGACATGCGTCCCCTCTGCGATCAACCCGCCCTGGCAGAGCGTCCATTGTCCCTCACCCCGGGACCGGCCCGGGTCCCGGGTCCTGGTGCGGCTTCCGGCGCGCCGGAACCGGGGGCTCCGGGAGGTGGAGTTCCGCCCGGAGCCGGGCTGAGGCGGCGTCACAGCAGCGGCACGATGTCCGGTGCCCCCAGCCGCGCCGCGTCCGCCGTCAGGTCGTCCGGCTGGCGCTGCGACTCGCGTTCCGCCTCCACCCGCTTCTCGTAGTGCTCGGTCTCCCGGTCGATCCGCCCGGCGTCCCAGCCGAGGACGGGTGCCATCAGTTCGGCGCAGAGCCTGGCGGAGCGGGTGCCCCGGTCGAAGGTCTCGATGGAGATCCGGGTGCGCCGGGTCAGCACGTCGTCCAGATGGCGCGCGCCCTCGTGCGAGGCGGCGTACACGATCTCGGCCTTCAGATAGTCGTCGGCGGCCGGCAGCGGATCGCCCAGCGCCGGGTCGGCGACGATCAGTTCGAGGATCTCCTCGGTCATCGAGCCGTACCGGTTGAGCAGGTGCTCCACCCGGGCGACGTGGAGGCCGGTGCGGGCGGCGATCCTGGCGCGCGCGTTCCACAGGGCGCGGTAGCCCTCGGCACCCAGCAGCGGGACGTCCTCGGTGACGCAGTCGGCGACCCGCTGGTCGAGGCCGTGCACCGCCTCGTCCACGGCGTCCTTCGCCATCACCCGGTACGTCGTGTACTTGCCGCCCGCGACGACGACGAGGCCCGGCACCGGGTGGGCGACGGTGTGCTCGCGCGACAGCTTGCTGGTGGCGTCCGACTCACCGGCCAGCAGGGGCCGCAGGCCCGCGTACACACCTTCGACGTCGTCCCTGGTCAGGGGCGTCGACAGGACCGCGTTCACATGCTCGAGGAGGTAGTCGATGTCGGCGCTGGAGGCGGCCGGGTGCGCCTTGTCCAGGTCCCAGTCGGTGTCCGTGGTGCCGACGATCCAGTGCCGGCCCCAGGGGATGACGAAGAGCACGGACTTCTCGGTGCGCAGGATCAGGCCGGTCGAGGAGTGGATGCGGTCCTTGGGGACGACCAGGTGGATGCCCTTGGAGGCCCGTACGTGGAACTGGCCGCGCTCCCCGATCAGCGACTGGGTGTCGTCCGTCCAGACCCCGGTCGCGTTGACCACCTGTTTGGCCCTGACCTCGTACTCGCCGCCCGCCTCGACGTCCTCCACGCGGGCGCCGACGACGCGCTCGCCCTCCCGGAGGAAGCCGGTCACCCGCGCCCGGTTCGCCACGTGGGCGCCGTACGCGGAGGCGGTGCGCACCAGCGTGGCGACATAGCGGGCGTCGTCCATCTGGGCGTCGTAGTACTGCAGGGCCCCCACCAGGGCGTCCCGCTTCAGGGCCGGGGCGACGCGCAGGGCCCGGCGGCGCGAGAGGTGGCGGTGCACGGGCAGGCCCCGGCCGTGCCCGGAGGAGACCGACATCGCGTCGTACAGCGCGACGCCGGAACCGGCGTACAGCCGCTCCCAGCCCTTGTGCTGCAAGGGGTAGAGGAAGGGCACCGGCTTCACCAGATGCGGGGCGAGCCGTTCCAGGAGCAGTCCGCGCTCCTTCAGCGCCTCCCTGACCAGGGCGAAGTCGAGCATCTCCAGATAGCGCAGGCCGCCGTGAATCAGCTTGCTCGACCTGCTCGACGTGCCGGACGCCCAGTCGCGCGCCTCGACCAGACCGGTCGAGAGCCCTCTGGTGACCGCGTCCAGCGCCGTCCCGGCGCCGACCACACCCGCTCCCACGACGAGCACGTCCAGTTCGCGCTCGGCCATGGCGGCGAGCGCCTCGGCGCGCTCCGCGGGTCCCAGTGTCGCTGTCCTCACCGCTGCCTCCCGGTTGCTCGGGGTCCGGCACGGAACGCGGCCCCGACCATGCGTTCGGCGCCCGTGCCCACAGATCGATTCTGTCCGCGCCGCGCGAGTTCAGCCACCGCCTGTGGACAACACCCCGGCGACAAGGGCCACACAATGCGACATGTCGGTCATATTTACGCCTAACCTGACATAGCGCTGTCCACAGCGGTTGCGCTTTCAGCCTCCTGGTCTTAAGGGAAGGACGGCCCACCCAGTGCCTGCAGACCTCGCCGTCATCGGACTCGGTCACCTCGGCCTGCCCCTGGCCCAGACCGCCGTCCACGCCGGTATCCAGACCATCGGCTACGACACCGATCCCCGGGCCTTCGCGGAGGTCGCGGCGGGCCGTGCGCCGGTCGAGGGATCGCTGCCGGCGTCCGACATCCGCCGCATGCTCTCGCTGGGCTTCCGGCCCACCACCGACCAGGCCGAGCTGGGCCGGGTCCGCACCGCCGTGATCTGCGCGCCGACCCCGCTCGGCCCCGACCGCACCCTGGACCTGAGCGCCGTCGCCGACGCGGCTCGCGCCCTGGCCGCCCGGCTGCGCCCGCACACCACCGTGCTCCTGGAATCGGCCGTGCCCCCCGGCACCACGGAGGACTTCCTGCTCCCCATCCTGGAGGAGGGCTCGGGCCTGCGCGGCGGGCGCGACTTCCACCTCGCGCACTCCCCCAGCCGGCTCGACCCGGGAAACCGCAGCCACGTCTACGCCAACACGCCCAAGGTCATCGGCGGCCTCACCCCCGCCTGCACCGAATCCGCCGCCGCCTTCTACGGCCGCCTCACCGACAAGGTGGTCCGGGCCCGGGGCACCCGCGAGGCCGAGATGACGAAGGTGCTGGAGACCAACTTCCGGTACGTCAACATCGCCCTGGTCAACGAGATGGCGGTGCTCTGCCACGATCTGGGTGTCGACCTCTGGGACGTCATCCGGTGCGCCGAGACCAAGCCCTTCGGCTTCCAGCCCTTCCGCCCCGGCCCCGGCGTCGGCGGTCACGGCGCCCCGGTCGACCCGGGCCACCTCCCGTACCACCACCGCACCCCCGGCCCCCCGCTGCGGATGGTCTCGCTGGCGCAGGAGATCAACGAGCGGATGCCGCAGTACGTGATCCAGCGCTGCGCCACCCTCCTCAACGAGCACGGGAAGGCGGTGCGCGGCGCCAGAATTCTTCTGCTGGGCGTCACCTACAAGCCGGACCTCGCCGACCAGGAGGCGTCGCCCGCCCGCGAGATCGCCACCCGGCTGATGGACATGGGCGCCCAGATCGGCTTCCACGACCCGCACGTCCTGGACTGGCGCGTCCGCCAACTCCCCGTCCCCCGCGCCGATTCGCTCTACGAGGCGGCCGCGGGCGCGGACCTCACGGTGCTGCTCCAGCACCACCGTACGTACGACCTCCAGGGCCTCGCCGTGAAGGCGCAACTCCTTCTGGACACCCGTGGCGCGACCCCCGCCGGAGCCGCCCACCGGCTCTGATGACGGGCCCTCAGCCCAGTTCCCCCAAGGATTCCGGTGGGCCGATGTCGGAACCGGCTGCTAGCCTGCGGCGTCATTCCTCGCACACAGTTGCGCAGACGTCCCCAGGGGGAGAACCCAGCATGAGCCAGTCCGTACCACCGCCGAACCAGCCCTACGGCGGCCAGCCCCAGGGTGGCAACCCGTTCGGCGGCCAGCAGCCCGGCGCCCCGTTCGGCGGCGGCCCCGCCCCGTTCACCCCGGCCCCGCCGGCCCGTAACAACATCGCGCTCGGCCTCGGCGCGGGCGTGGTCGCGGCCGTCGTCGGTGCGCTCGTCTACGGCCTCATCCTGGGCAACTTCGAGCACGAGATCGGCTACCTCGCCATCGGCGTCGGCTTCCTCGTCGGCTTCGCCGCGAGCAAGCTCGGCGGCGGCAACCCCGCCGTGACCGTCGTCAGCGTCCTGCTCTCCATCGGCGCCGTGTACATCGGTCAGCTCGCGGGCATCTCGATCGCGCTCTCGGACCTCGCGCACGAGTCGGCGACCAGCATCTTCTTCGACCACTTCGGCGCCCTCACGGACGCGTACAGCGAGGCGGCCGACTTCAAGACGTACCTCTTCCTGGCCCTCGGCGCCGTCGGCGCCGTCGCCGGTGCGAAGAAGGGCGCGTAACGAAGACCCGGAGGGCCCGGACCGCGGCTGCGGTCCGGGCCCTCCGGCGTGCGTACGGGGAGACTCAGCGGCGGTGCTGGGAGTCCGCGACCGTCACCTCGACGCGCTGGAACTCCTTGAGGTCGCTGTAGCCCGTGGTGGCCATCGCGCGGCGCAGCGCGCCGAAGATGTTCATCGAGCCGTCCGGGGTGTGCGAGGGACCGGTCAGGACCTCCTCGGTCGTCCCGACCGAGCCCAGGTCCACCAGCTTCCCGCGCGGCACGTCCTCGTGGACGGCCTCCATGCCCCAGTGCCGGCCGCGGCCCGGCGCGTCCGTCGCGCGGGCCAGCGGGGAGCCCATCATCACGGCGTCCGCGCCGCAGGCGATGGCCTTCGGCAGGTCGCCGGACCAGCCGACACCGCCGTCCGCGATGACGTGCACGTAACGGCCGCCGGACTCGTCCATGTAGTCGCGGCGGGCACCGGCCACGTCCGCGACGGCGGTCGCCATCGGGACCTGGATGCCGAACACGTTGCGCGTGGTGTGCGCGGCGCCGCCGCCGAAGCCGACGAGGACACCGGCCGCGCCGGTCCGCATCAGGTGCAGGGCGGCCGTGTACGTGGCGCAGCCGCCGACGATCACCGGGACGTCCAGCTCGTAGATGAACTGCTTCAGGTTCAGCGGCTCGGCCGCGCCCGAGACGTGCTCGGCGGAGACCGTGGTGCCGCGGATGACGAAGATGTCCACGCCCGCGTCGACCACGGCCTTGGAGAACTGCGCGGTGCGCTGCGGGGAGAGCGCGGCGGCGGTGACGACGCCGGAGTCGCGCACCTCCTTGATGCGCTGCCCGATCAGCTCTTCCTGGATCGGCGCGGAGTAGATCTCCTGGAGGCGGCGGGTCGCGGTCTCGACGGGCATCTCGGCGATCTCGTCGAGCAGCGGCTGCGGGTCCTCGTGCCGCGTCCACAGCCCTTCCAGGTTGAGGACGCCGAGGCCGCCGAGCTCGCCGATGCGGATGGCGTGCTGCGGGGACACCACGGAGTCCATGGGGGCGGCCAGGAACGGCAGCTCGAAGCGGTAGGCGTCGATCTGCCAGGCGATCGAGACCTCCTTCGGGTCGCGGGTCCGGCGGCTCGGGACGACGGCGATGTCGTCGAATGCGTATGCCCGGCGGCCGCGCTTGCCGCGCCCGATCTCGATCTCAGTCACGATGATGTGGCCTTTCCCTCTGCGTCTGCGCTGTCCAGTATCCCCGACACGCGCCGGAGGGGCGGTCCGGGAACCCCCGGGCCGCCCCTCGTGCTCGCGTGGCGCGTTACTTCTTGCTGTAGTTCGGTGCTTCGACCGTCATCTGGATGTCGTGCGGGTGGCTCTCCTTGAGGCCCGCCGAGGTGATCCGCACGAAGCGGCCCTTGCTCTCCATCTCGCCCACGGTCGCGGCGCCCACGTAGCCCATGGTCTGGCGGAGGCCGCCGACCAGCTGGTGCAGCACGTTGGCGAGGGGGCCGCGGTAGGGCACCTGGCCCTCGATGCCCTCGGGGACGAGCTTGTCGTCCGAGGCGACCTCGGCCTGGAAGTACCGGTCCTTGGAGTAGGAGCGGCCCTGGCCGCGGGACTGCATCGCGCCCAGCGAGCCCATGCCGCGGTACGACTTGAACTGCTTGCCGTTGATGAACATCAGCTCGCCCGGGGACTCCTCGCAGCCCGCGAGGAGCGAGCCCAGCATCACGCTGTCGGCGCCGGCGGCGAGCGCCTTGCCGATGTCGCCCGAATACTGCAGCCCGCCGTCACCGATGACCGGGACGCCCGCGGCGCGGGCGGCCAGCGCGGCCTCGTAGATCGCGGTGACCTGCGGGACGCCGATGCCGGCGACGACGCGGGTCGTACAGATGGAGCCGGGGCCGACGCCGACCTTGACGCCGTCGACACCGGCGTCGATCAGGGCCTGGGCGCCGTCGCGGGTCGCCACGTTGCCGCCGATCACGTCGACGCTCACGGCCGACTTGATCTTGGCCATCCAGTTGAGCGCGTTGCTGTTGTGGCCGTGCGAGGTGTCCACGATGAGGAAGTCGACGCCCGCCTCAGCCAGCGCCTGGGCGCGGTCCAGCGCCTCGGGGCTGGCGCCCACGGCGGCGCCGACGAGCAGCCGGCCGTCGGCGTCCTTGGCCGCGTTCGGGTACTGCTCGGCCTTCTTGAAGTCCTTGACCGTGATCAGGCCCTTGAGGAGACCCGCCTCGTCCACCAGCGGCAGCTTCTCGATCTTGTGGCGACGCAGCAGCTCCATGGCGTCCACGCCGGAGATGCCGACCTTGCCGGTGACGAGCGGCATGGGCGTCATGACCTCGCGCACCTGGCGGGAGCGGTCCGACTCGAAGGCCATGTCGCGGTTGGTGACGATGCCGAGCAGCTTGCCCGCCTGGTCGGTGACCGGGACGCCGCTGATGCGGAACTTGGCGCAGAGCGCGTCCGCCTCGGCGAGCGTGGCGTCGGGGCCGACCGTGATCGGGTCGGTGACCATGCCGGACTCGGACCGCTTGACCAGGTCGACCTGGTTGACCTGGTCCTCGACCGAGAGGTTGCGGTGCAGCACGCCGACGCCGCCCTGCCGGGCCATCGCGATGGCCATGCGGGCCTCGGTGACCTTGTCCATGGCGGCGGACAGCAGCGGGATGTTGACGCGGACGTTGCGCGAGATGAGCGTCGAGGTGTCGACCGCGTTGGGCAGCACTTCGGATGCGCCCGGCAGCAGCAGCACGTCGTCGTATGTCAGCCCGAGCGTCGCGAATTTCTCGGGCACTCCGTCGACGTTTGCAGTCATGACACCTTCCCCAAATGGCCTTGATCGGTGCGGATGTCCATGCTAACGGCCTCGGGAGGCGTCTCATTCCACGAGCAAGATCACCCGCAGGTTCTGTAGCTTCCTACGGTTGTGGCCCACGTCTCCGAGGGGCCCAACCCACCGCCGGGCTCACTGTTCCGCGAGGGCCCGGAGGCGGCTCAGCGCCCGGTGCTGGGCGACCCGGACGGCGCCCGGGGACATGCCGAGCATCTGGCCGGTCTCCTCGGCGGTCAGCCCGACGGCGACGCGCAGCACGAGCAGTTCGCGCTGGTTCTCCGGAAGGTTGGCCAGGAGCTTCTTGGCCCAGGCGGCGTCGCTGCTGAGGAGCGCGCGCTCCTCGGGCCCGAGCGAGTCGTCGGGACGCTCCGGCATCTCGTCGGAGGGCACGGCCGTCGAGCCGGGATGCCGCATCGCGGCGCGCTGGAGGTCGGCCACCTTGTGACCGGCGATGGCGAAGACGAAGGCTTCGAAGGGCCTGCCCGTGTCCTTGTAGCGCGGCAGCGCCATCAGGACGGCGACGCAGACCTCCTGCGCCAGGTCCTCCACGAAGTGGCGGGCGTCACCGGGCAGCCGGTTCAGCCGGGACCGGCAGTAGCGCAGGGCGAGCGGGTGGACGTGGGCCAGCAGGTCGTGAGTGGCCTGCGCGTCGCCCTCGACGGCGCGGTGCACCAGGGCACCGATCACCGTCGTCCCGTCGTCGCGCATCGAACCATGGTGCCCCGGCCCCGCTTCATCCGCGGCACCGCGTCCGTAGTTGTGCACCGAAGCGTTATGAGCGGGTGCGCCGGAAGTCATGTCCTGCGCCCTCCCCTTCCGCTCGACCGAATCGTTCCCGAGGAACTCCACGTCTCAAGGATGCGGCATCGGCCGGGAAGCGTCACATACCGCCGGATCGGCGGGGTACGGCGGCTCGCGCCGCACCCCTGTCCGGGCCCGCGGGCCCGGGCCGACTGTCAGCGCACCAGGCCCCACCGGAAGCCCAGGGCCACCGCGTGGGCGCGGTCCGAGGCGCCGAGCTTCTTGAAGAGCCGCCGGGCGTGCGTCTTCACCGTGTCCTCGGAGAGGAACAGCTCGCGGCCGATCTCCGCGTTGGAGCGGCCGTGGCTCATCCCCTCCAGCACCTGGATCTCGCGCGCCGTGAGCGTGGGCGCCGCACCCATCTCGGCCGACCGCAGCCGACGCGGGGCGAGCCGCCACGTCGGGTCGGCCAGCGCCTGGGTGACGGTCGCCCGGAGCTCGGCCCGGGAGGCGTCCTTGTGCAGATAGCCGCGGGCACCGGCGGCGACCGCGAGCGCGACGCCATCCAGGTCCTCGGCGACGGTCAGCATGATGATCCGGGCGCCCGGGTCGGCGGAGAGCAGCCGGCGGACCGTCTCCACCCCCCCGAGCCCGGGCATGCGTACGTCCATGAGAATCAGATCCGAACGGTCGGCGCCCCAGCGGCGGAGGACTTCCTCGCCGTTGGCGGCCGTCGTCACCCGCTCGACGCCGGGCACGGTCGCGACCGCGCGACGGAGCGCTTCTCGGGCAAGCGGGGAGTCGTCGCAGACGAGGACGGAAGTCATGACCGCCCTCCGCAGCTGATGCGCGTCACCTTGAGCCTCCAGGCTGTTACAAGTCGTCACCTGTGCGGTTGACGCTCTCGGACATCTGCCCGATCGCTCTTTCTGCCAACCGCCTCCGCACTCTCAACGATGGTCACTCGAAAGAGTTACGGGTCGGAAGACCGAGTTCGGCACTCTACGTGAGTAAGCGCTCACGGAGGAGAGCGCCACGGGTCGTCCAGTTGTCAACCGAAACTTTTGGCGGCTCCGTGCCCCATTTAGCGGGATTTCTTCCCTTTTGGTGGTGTCTGTGGCTAGATTCGCAATCAGTCATATTTACATCTACTAACACCGTAGATGTACGGTCTTGTACGCGGTCATCGACGAGCACCCACCCACGACGAACACGACGTTTCCGACTCAGCACGGTTTCGAGGGGACAAGCAATGGCCGATTTCTCCCGACTTCCCGGACCCAACGCCGATCTGTGGGACTGGCAGCTGCTGGCGGCCTGCCGCGGGGTCGACAGCTCCCTCTTCTTCCATCCCGAGGGGGAACGCGGAGCGGCTCGGAGCGCGCGTGAGACCTCCGCGAAGGAGGTCTGCATGCGGTGCCCCGTACGCGCGGAGTGCGCGGCGCACGCCTTGGCCGTCCGCGAGCCCTACGGGGTGTGGGGCGGGCTCACCGAGGACGAGCGCGAGGAGTTGATGGGGCGTGCGCGCAATCGGCTGATCACGGCCGCGGCGCCGGCGTCGCCGCCGGGGCAGGGGTGACCTTCGCTGCGCGCATCGGGGGAAAAACGTTTCTGCACCCCACCCCGCCCCTTCCCGAAACCTGGGGCTCCGCCCCCGGGCCCCCGCGCCTCAAACGCCGGCGGGGCTTGAGGTGGCGCCGGAAGAGGCCAGTGCCAGATGGTCCAGGGTGGCCGCCACCGCCGGGACCCTTGCCAGGTCGGGCAGGGTCAGGGCGACGATCTCGCGTTCGATGGCCGGTGCCACCGTGAGGGTCCTGGCTCCCCTCGGGCGTACCGACTCGATGGCCAGGGCGGGCAGTACGGCGACCCCCAGGCCCGCGCCGACCAGGCCGATCACCGCGGGGTAGTCGTCGGTGGCGAAGTCGATGCGCGGGGTGAATCCGGACTCCTCGCACACCTCCACCAGCTGCCTGCGGCACCGGGGGCACCCCGCGATCCAGGACTCCCCGGCCAGCTCCGCGATGCCGACCTCGTCCCGGTCCGCCAGCGGGTGCCCTTCGGGGACCAGGCCCGTGAGCCGGTCGGTGAGCAGGGGGCGGACCACCAGGTCGTCCCATTCGGCGCCCGGCTCCCCGTAGCGGAAGGCGAGCGCGATGTCGCAGTCGCCGTCGCGCAGCATCTCCACCGACCGGGGCGGCTCGGCCTCCACGAGGGAGACCCGGGTCCCGGGGTGGGCGGCGCGCAGGGCGGCGAGGGCGCCCGGGACAAGCGAGGAGCTGCCGCTCGGGAACGAGACGAGCCGGACCCGCCCGGCCCGGAGCCCGGCGATCGCGGCGACCTCCTCCTCGGCGGCGGTGAGCCCGGCGAGGATGCCCGACGCGTGCCGCACCAGTGCCTCGCCCGCCTGGGTCAGACGCATCTCGCGGCCGGTCCGGATGAGCAGCGTGGTCCCGGCGGAGGACTCCAGGGCCTTCATCTGCTGGCTGACAGCGGGCTGGGTGCAGCCCAGCTCCCGGGCGGCGGCGGAGAAGGAGCCGGTGGAGGCGACGGCGCGCAGGACGCGGAGGTGGCGGGCTTCGATCACCCTTCCAGCATAAGCAACGCTTGGGGCGATCGCGGGATATTCACGCGCGGCTTTGGGGTGGGCTTGGATACCGTTCCGGTATGACCGCGATGACTGTGCTGACCGTGAACGCGGGGCGCCCCACGGCGGCGTCCTACACCGACGCCCCGGGCGGCATGACCGGGATCGACAAGCACCCCGTGGAGGGGCCGGTGCTGGTGTCGGACCCCGGGCCCAGGGGCGAGGGCGGCAGCGGGGTCGCCGGGGACGCGGTGTGCGACCTGCGCCACCACGGCGGTTCCGACCAAGCGGTGTACGCATTCGCGCGCGAGGACCTGGATGCCTGGGAACGGGAGCTGGGCCGCCCGCTGCCCAACGGCTCGTTCGGCGAGAACCTGACCACGGCGGGGCTGCGGGTCGGCGAGGCGCTGATCGGCGAGCGCTGGCGGATCGGCACGGAGCTGGTGCTGGAGGTCGCGTCGGGCCGCATCCCGTGCCGCACGTTCCAGGGACACCTCGGCGAGGCCCGCTGGGTGAAGCGGTTCACGCGGGCGGCGGCGCCCGGGGCGTATCTGCGGGTGGTCGTGCCGGGGTCCGTCCGGGCGGGCGACCCGGTCGAGATCGTGCACCGGCCGGACCACGAGGTGACGGTGGAGCTCCAGTTCCGGGCCGTCACCACCCGGCGCGACCTGCTGCCGCTGCTCCTCCCGGCCGGCGAGGCGCTGACTCCGTCGACGCTGCGCAAGGCGCGCGCGTACGCGGCGGAGCTCACCGCGTCCTGAGCCCGCGGGAGCGCCGGGAGGCGCCGTTTCTGGATGCTCTACCGTGCCGCGTATGACGACTGCACTGATCACGGGCGCGACGGCGGGTATCGGTGCCGCCTTCGCCCGGCGGCTCGCCGCCGACGGGTACGACCTGGTCCTGGTGGCCCGGGACGCGGAGCGGCTGCGCGAGCAGGCGACCGAGCTGCACGACCGGCACGGCATCGAGGCGGAGGTGCTGCGGGCCGACCTGTCCGAGGACCTGGGCATCCGCGCGGTCGAGGAGCGCCTCGGGGACGCCCGGCACCCGGTGGACCTGCTGGTGAACAACGCGGGCTTCGGCAACAAGGGGCGCTATCTGGAGGTCCCGATGGCCGACGAGCTGTCGATGCTGAAGGTGCACTGCGAGGCGGTGCTGCGGCTGACCTCGGCCGCGGCGGCCCCGATGCGGGAGCGCGGCCGGGGCGGCATCGTCAACGTTGCCTCCGTCGCGGCGTTCGTCCCGCGCGGCACGTACGGCGCCTCGAAGGCGTGGGTCGTGCAGTTCAGCCAGGGCGCGGCGAAGGACCTGGCCGGGTCCGGGGTGCGGCTGATGGCGCTGTGCCCGGGCTTCGTGCGTACGGAGTTCCACCAGCGGGCCGGGATGGGCACGGACAACATCCCGGGCTGGATGTGGCTGGACGCGGACAAGCTGGTGACGGCGGCGCTCGCGGACCTGGCGCGCGGGAAATCGGTGTCGATCCCGGACCCGCGCTACAAGGTGCTGATGGGCGCGGTGAAGCTGGCCCCGCGCGGCCTGCTCGGAGGGCTGACCTCGCGAACAGGCCGCAAGTACGGGCCGCAGTAGGGCCTTTCCTTTGGGCCCTACTTCACGCCGGGCCCCGCGTAGGCGCCGATGTTGGGGGCGCCGGGCTTCAGGCGGTTGCCGAAGTAGTCCTTGCCGCCGTTGTCCGCGACGACCGCTCCGGCGGCGAGGGCCGGGGAGCCTGCGCCGAGCCGGAAGTCGTCCCGCAGCAGCGGGTCGGCGGTGATGCCGCCCGGGTTCGGGCGGGTCATCTCGGCGCCGTGGAAGGCGTTGTGGTCGAAGGCCAGGCCGGGGGTCGGGCTGGTGAAGCCGTAGCCGCCGGTGCCTTCGCTCACGAAGAGGTTGTTGGTGATGTGCTGCTCGTGGACGGTGGTGCCGGGGCTGCTGTTGTCGTCCTGGACCAGGTACTTCGGCACGGTGTCCTTCGAGTTGACGAAGGTGTTGTTGTAGACCTGGGTGTTGAGGATCGGGCCCCAGCAGTTCTGGAGCAGCCGCTCGCCGTCGTTGCGGCTCACGTTGTAGCGGGCGACGGTGTCGACGGTCCTGGCACCGCTGTACGGGCAGACCAGCAGGAAGCCGCCCTTGTTGTCGTGGCTGTAGTTGTACTGGAAGACCGTGTGCCGCGAGGCGCCGTCGGCGTCGAAGGACATGCCGTCGTGGGTGTTCCCGCCGCCCGACACCTCGTTGTACTCGATGGTGGTGTCGTCGGTGTTGAAGGTCCAGATGCCCGCGTTGGCGGAGGGCGAGCGCAGCTGGAAGCCGTCGACCCGGTTGTGGTCGACACGGGCACCGGCGGTGGTGTCGAGCTTCATGCCGTCGCCGCCGATGGACCGCAGGGTGTTGTACGAGATCCGGACGTGCGTGGAGGGCGTCCAGTCGCCGGGGTAGGCGGCGGGGTCCTGCTGGTTGCCGACCAGGTCGCGCTTGGAGTAGGTCGACTTGAAGTAGACGCCCTCGCGGTCGACGTCCTCGATGAGGTTGTGGTGGATGTCGAGGCCGTCGTAGCTGCTGGCGCGGGTCGTGCCCTCGACGGCGATGTGGATGGCGCTGGACCCGGTGAGGGTCTTGGAGTCGCCGCCGCGTACGTCGTGGATGTAGAGGTGGTCGAGCTCGAAGCCGCGCGCGGTGCCGTAGTCGGTGAGGCGCAGCCGGATGCCGTTGCGCTCGGTGCCGGGGTCGGCGGCGTTGGTGATCTCCAGGTCGGACACGCGGTAGTGCTGGGTGTCGGCGAGGAGGATCGCGTCGTGCGCTCCGGCGCCGTCGATCACCGCGCGGGAGGCGTGGGCGCTGCCGTAATCGGAGATGGTCACCGGCGCCGAGGCCGAGCCCGCTCCCCGGGGCGCGAGCGTGCCGGTGCAGGTGGAGCCGCGGTGGAAGAGGAGGCGGTCGCCGGGGCCGAAGGTGTGGGCGTTGGCGTCGGCGAGGCCGGTCCACGGGTGGTGGCGGGAGCCGTCGCCGGGGGCGGTGGCCGCGCAGTCGACGTGGAAGGTGCCGGGCCGGTGGTGGGCGGCCTGGGCCGGGGCTGCCAGTGCGGTGGCGGCGAGGGCGGTGAGTGCTGCGGTCGCGAGAAGGGTGCGTCGGCGGCTCATGATTCCTCTGATTCCTCCGGAAGGTGGAGTACGGCGGTGGTGCCGTCGTGCCAGGTCACATGGATCTCGTGGGGGCTCGGTACGCGGATGGCCGCGAGGGCGTCGACGGGGGCCGGGTCCGCCTCGCCGGTGAGCGAGGCGAGCGCGACGAAGAGGGACCGGGGTCCGGCCGTGACGCCGTCCACGGCGAGGAGTTCGGAGGTCTCGTCGAACATGGTGTCCCCGCCGGGCAGTTCGCGGACCCCGCCCTCGTAGCCGTGGACCGGGTGGAGCTGGGCGGTGAGTCCGGGGTCGCCCGTCGCCCACCCCGTCTGGCGGACGGGCGTGCCCTCGGGCGCGCCGATGACCAGGTGCGCGCGGACCTCGGCGCGGCCGTGGGCGAGGGTGGCGGAGACGACGCGGACGCCGGGGAGCGGGGTGTGCGCGGAGGCGGCGGGGCCGAGCGGGTCGGCGGTGCGGCGGGCGGTCGCCGTCCCGTCGGGGAGGAGCGCGAAGTGGTTGTCGCGTGCGGCGTCCCCGTGCGTGGGGCCGGTCCGGGTGGAGTACGCGAAGCGGGCGTAGCCGGGGTCCTCCTCGTCGCCCACGTGGTTCGAACCGTGGTTGTGGAGCCGGACGAGGCCGTCCGCCGCGGTGGACTGGAGGAGCATCCCGGTCGGGCCGAGGACGGTCACGGCGTCCGCGGTCTCGGCGGGCAGCGGCTCCTCGGGGTCCGTCCAGACGGGGTGGTCCGGGGGCATCAGGAGTCCGAGGAAGCCCTTGGCGGCCCAGTACGGGGAGGCGGGGCCCGAGTAGCTCTGGAGCATGGGCGCGTACGGGCGGTGCCAGCCGAGGGTGAGGAGGCCGTCCCGGTCGACGGCGCCGTGGTCCAGGAAGTGGCGGAGGGTGCCGGAGGCGAGGCGGCGGGTCGCGCCCGGGGTGAGCGGGGTGTGGCCGGTCATCGCGCCGAGCCAGGGGGCGGCCGCGGCGGCGAAGCGGTAGATGAGGGAGCGGCCGAACGGCATGGGTGCGCCGTCCGCGCCGAACATGCGGCCGTAGTCGTCCAGGTGGCGGTGCAGGCGGGGGCCGTAGCGGTCCAGGAGGTCCCGGTCGCCCGCCAGGTGGGCGTGCAGGACGGGGTAGAAGTGCATCGCCCAGGCGTTGTAGTGGTCGAAGGAGCGGTTCGGGCCGTCGCTGTACCAGCCGTCGCCCAGGTACCAGTCCTCGACGTGCTCCAGCGCGCGGTCGATGGTCCGCCCGGCGCGGTCGGTCTCGATGCCGGCGTCCTGGAGGAAACCGGCGACGGTGAGGCCGAAGAACCACCAGTTGTTGTTCACCGGGGGTGCGCCGAGGGCGGGGAGGAGCCAGTCGACGGCGCGCTGCCGGGTGGCGTCGTCCAAGGCGTCCCAGAGCCAGGGGCGGGTGAGGCGCAGGCCCAGGGCGATGGACGCGGATTCCACGATGGCCTGGGGGACGTCCGCGATGCGGGGCCAGGCGTCGGGGCTGCCCGCCGGGTCCGACGTACCGGCGGCGAGCCCTTCGGCGTACCGCCCGAGGAAGCCGTGCGGGTCCTCGCCGCCCGCCCCGGCGGTCCGCAGCGCGGCGAGCAGCCAGGTGCGGGCGTAGCCTTCGAGGCCGTCGGAGAGGGGCCCGGACCAGCTCGGCCGGGGGCCGGGGAGGCCGATGAGGCCGTGGCGGGGCGAGGCGTGGGGGCGTACGGCGAGCAGGAGCCGGTCGGCCGTGCGCTCCCAATCGGCACGGGTGTACCCCGTGTACGGACTCGTCGTGGGCATGATGCTCCCAGGGGAGGCGGACTTCGGCGTCGCCGGGAATCCTGAACCGCTGATTGATCGAACGTCAAGGTTTGGCGTAGCGAATGATCGAAACTTCCGTCGATCGATCAAAGTGGATTAGGGTCTGGCGAGCCGAGCCACCACATCGCGATTTACAAGGGGACTGCCGCCGTGCGCGAGAGTGCAGCTGAACGTCACGACCGACTTCTGGCCCTGGTGCGGGAGCGCGGCTCGGCCCGTGTCTCCGACCTGGCCGGCCTGCTGGGGGTCTCCCCCGTCACGGCCCGCCGCGACGCCGAGGCGCTGGCCGAGCGCGGCCTGCTGGACCGGGTCCACGGCTCGGTCTCCTGGCCCCGGGACGCCGCGTCCCCCGCCGGTCCCGGACCCGGTGCCGGCCCGGTGCTCGGGCTGATCGCGCCCTCGGCGACGTACTACTTCGCGGAGGTCATCCGGGGCGCGCACGAGGCGGCCGCCCGCGCCGGGGGCCGCCTGGTGCTGCGGATCTCCGACTACCGGCCGGAGGGGGACCGGGCGCGCGCCGAGGGGCTGCTCGCCGCCGGGGCGGAGGGGCTGCTCATCGCCCCGGGCTGGCGGGGCGCCGAGGACCAGGCGGCGTACGGGGACTGGATGGCCGGCCTTCCGGTGCCCGCCGTGCTCCTGGAGCGCACCCCAGCGCCCGGGTCCCCGCTGGACGGTCTGGACCGGGTCTGCTCCGACCACCGGCACGGGGTGCTGCTCGCGGTGCGCCATCTGATCGGCCTCGGTCACGGCACCCCCCTCCTGGTGGCCCGCGCCGACAGCCCGACCGCACTCGCGGTGCGCTCCGGCTACGAGGACGCGCTCGCGGTGCTGGGGCTCGCCGAGGGCGCGCCCGCGATGATCGGGACGTCCGGGCCCGAGGTGGACCCGGCCCGCTTCGAGGAGGCGGTGCGCGAGGTGCGCGAGGCGGTGGGCTCCGGCCGGGCCACGGCGGCGCTGGTGCACAACGACGTGGACGCGATCCACCTGGTGCAGCGCCTGTCCGAGCTGGGCGTGCGGGTGCCGGAGGACCTGGCGGTGATCGCGTACGACGACGAGGTGGCGGCGCTGGGCGACATCCCGCTCACCGCGGTCAGCCCGCCCAAGCGGCACGTCGGGCGGTACGCGACGGAGCTGCTGACCGGGCGGCTCGGGGCCGGGCGGGACGGTTCGGGGCCGGACGCCGACGAGCCGGGACGGCATCTGGCGCTGCTGCCGCGGCTGCGGGTCCGGGCGTCGACCGCTCGATAACTTTCTGATCTTTTCTCGATCAATCAATCTTTCGCTCTTGACTTCGGTCATCGGTGGACCAAGGATCACGCCCAACGTCCCTGTCACCGTCGACTCAGGAGCCCGCCGTGAACCGCAGTTGGAGCAGAACGACTCTTTCCATAGCCGGAGCCGTCACCGCCCTCGCCGTCGTCACTGCCTGCGGCGGGAGCGGGGACGACGGCGAGGGCGGCGGCACCGGCAGCGCCGCCAAGCCCGTGACCATCACCTTCTGGGGCTGGGCCAAGGGCACCAAGGAGGTCGTGGACGCGTTCAACGCCTCGCACAAGAACATCCGTGTGAAGTTCGAGGAGACCCCGTCCGGGAACGCCGGCGGCTACGCCAAGATCTCCAACGCGATCAAGGCGGGCAACGCCCCGGACCTGGTCTCCGTCGAGTACCCGCAGCTCCCCGAGTACGTCAGCCAGGGCGGCTTCCAGGACATCGGCAAGTACCTCACCGACGACGTCAAGAAGAAGTTCCTCCCGCAGGCGATCGAGCAGACCACGCTCGGCGGCAAGAGCTGGGCGGTGCCCTTCGACGCCGCACCGCAGGCGTTCTTCTACCGCAAGGACCTCTTCACGAAGTACGGCATCGACGTCCCCAAGACCTGGGACGAGTTCAGGTCCGCCGCCGAGAAGGTGAAGAAGGCCGACTCCAAGGCCCGCATCGGCACCTTCTTCCCGGACGACCCGACCACCTTCGAGGCGATGGTCTGGCAGGCCGGCGCCCAGTGGTTCAAGGCCGAGGGCGACACCTGGAAGGTCGACACCACCGACGCCGCCACCACCAAGGTCGCCGACTACTGGCAGGGCCTGGTGAAGGACGGCCTGGTCCGCTCCGACGCCTCCTTCTCGCCCGCCTGGACCAACTCCCTGAAGACCGGCGGCACCATCGGCTACCTCGGCGCCTCCTGGGGCGGCGGCGTCCTCGGCTCCACGCTGCCCGAGCAGAGCGGCAAGTGGGCCGTCGCCCCGATCCCGACCTGGGACGGCGAGCCCGCGGGCGGCATGCTCGGCGGGACCACCTTCGCCGTGCCGAAGAACAGCGAGAAGGCCGCGGCCGCCGTCGAGTTCGCGACCTGGATGACCACCACGGAGGAGGGCATCGAGGCCCGCATCTCCTCCGGCACCTCCAGTGCCTTCCCGGCCGCGCTCGCCCTGCGCCCGGCGGCCAAGAAGGCGTTCGACACCAAGTTCTACGGCGGCCAGGACATCTACCAGGTCTTCGAGGACGGCGGCGCCGCCATCAAGCAGGGCTGGACCTGGGGCCCCGCGATGGGCACCACCAACACCACGCTCAAGGACCGCTTCGGCAAGCTCGCCGGAGGCGGCACCACCATCCCCGACGCCGTGAAGGCCGCCCACGACGCGACCGTCGCGGAGCTGTCCAAGCGCGGACTGAAGGTCGAGGGCTGACCGGATGAAAGCCCGCACCCGCGCCGCCGCGATCCTGCTGACCCCGTTCTTCGTCCTGTTCACCGCCGTGATGCTGATCCCGATCGGTTACGCGGTCTGGCTCAGCCTCTTCACCGAACAGCAGTCGGGGCTCGGCTTCGGCGGCTCCGAGACGGTCTTCACCGGGCTCGGCAACTACACGGCGGCGCTGGGTGACCGGGTCTTCCGCGACGGCTTCCTCGTCCTCCTCGGCTACTGCGCCGTCTACATCCCGCTGATGGTCGGCGGCGCCCTCGGGCTCGCCCTGCTGCTCGACTCGGCGCTCGCCCGCGCCCGGCGCTTCTTCCAGCTCGCGCTGTTCCTGCCGCACGCCGTGCCGGGCATCATCGCCGCGATGATCTGGCTGTACCTCTACACGCCGGGCCTCAGCCCCGTCGTCTCCGCGATGCACTCCGGCGGCATCGGCTTCGACTTCTTCTCGCCGGGCGGCGCGCTGCCCTCCGTCGTGAACATCGCGCTGTGGGAATGGCTCGGCTACAACATGGTGATCTTCTACGCCGCCCTTCAGGCCATCGACCGCTCGGTGCTCGAAGCGGCCACGGTGGACGGGGCGAGCGGCGGGCGCATCGCGTTCAGCATCAAGCTCCCGCTGATCCGGTCCTCGGTCGTGATGGTCGTGCTCTTCACGATCATCGGCTCGCTCCAGCTCTTCACCGAGCCGCTGATCCTCAACACCGGCTCCGGGTCCGCCGTCTCCTCCTCCTGGACACCGAACATGTACGCCTACACCGCGGCCTTCGCCCGCAACGACTTCGGGCTCGCGGCCGCCGCCTCCGTGCTCCTGGCGCTCACCGCGGCGCTGCTGTCCTTCGTCGTCACCCGCCTCACCGGCCGGAAGGGCGCGCACGCATGAGCACCACGACCCGCAAGAACCCCTGGCTGTCCAAGGCGGCCGTCAACGGAGCGCTGCTCCTGGCCGTCCTCTACATGCTCTTCCCGCTCGTCTGGCTGGTCACCGCCGCCACCAAGGACACCGGCTCGCTGCTCGCCGGGGACACCTTCTCCTTCGAGGGCTTCGACCTCTCGAAGAACCTCTCCGACATCGCCTCGTACGGGGACGGCGTCTACTTCCGGTGGTACGGGAACAGCCTGCTGTACGCGGGAGTGGGCGCCGCGGTCTGCTCGCTGATCTGCGTCGCGGCCGGTTACGCCTTCGACAAGTACGAGTTCCGGGGCAAGGAGAAGCTGTTCGGGCTCGTCCTGCTCGGGGTGCTCGTGCCCACGACCGCGCTGGCCCTGCCGATGTACCTGCTGGCCAGCAAGCTCGGGCTCGTCAACACGTACTGGTCGGTGCTCATCCCCGTACTGGTGAACCCGTTCGGCGTCTATCTCGCCCGGGTGTTCTCCGCCGGATACATCCCCGGCGAGGCGCTGGAGGCCGCGCGCATCGACGGGGCGGGCGAGCTGCGCACCTTCTTCTCCATCGGGCTGCCGATGATGATGCCGGGGTTCGTCACCGTCTTCCTCTTCCAGTTCACCGCGATCTGGAACAACTTCTTCCTTCCGCTGGTGATGCTCTCCGACCGCGAGCTCTTCCCGCTGAGCCTCGGCCTGTACTCCTGGAACACCAACACCCACAGCGAGCCGGGCTTCTACCCGCTCGTCGTCACCGGGTCCCTGCTCGCCGTCATCCCGCTGATCGTCGCCTTCGTCTCCCTGCAACGGCACTGGAAGGCCGGACTCACCGCCGGCAGCGTCAAGTAGCGCCCACCACGAGGGAGTCGTTCACCCCATGCAGCCCACCACCGATCCCCGGCCGTCCGTCCTGCTCGCGATGGGCCCGAACATCTACGAGCGCCTCTTCGAGCCGCGCCACCGCGTCCGGCTCGCCGCCCTCGCCCGTACGGACCCGGCCCTCGTCGCCCACGACCTGGCCGACCCGGACCCCCGCGTCGCCGCCGCGCTCGCCGAGGCCGACGTCCTGTTCACCTGCTGGGGCGCCACCCGGCTCACCCCCCGGGTCCTGGCCGCCGCGCCCCGGCTCAAGGCGGTCGTCCACGCGGCCGGCTCCGTCAAGCACCACATCACCGACGCCTGCTGGGAGCGCGGCCTCGCCGTCTCGTCGGCGGCCGGGGCCAACGCGCTGCCGGTGGCCGAATACACCCTGGCCACGATCCTGCTGGCCAACAAGCGCGTCCCGCACTCCGCCCACGTCTACCGCGAGGTCCGCGCCGACCACGACTGGCGCGCCGAGCTGGACGGGGCCGGCAACTACCGCCGCACGGTGGGCATCGTCGGCGCCTCCCGCATCGGCCGCCGCGTCATCGAGCTGCTGCGCCCCTTCGACCTGGCGGTCCTGCTGTACGACCCCTTCGTCACCGCGTCCGAGGCGGCCCGCCTGGGCGTCGAGCCGGTCGCCCTGGACGAGCTGTGCGCCCGCGCCGACGTCGTCTCCGTGCACGCCCCCCAGCTCCCCGAGACCCACCACATGATCGGCGCCCGCCAGCTGGCGCTGATGCGGACCGGCTCGACGCTGATCAACACGGCCCGGGGCTCCCTGCTCGACGAGGCGGCCCTGCTGCGGGAACTGGTCCCGGGCCGCCTGCACGCCGTACTCGACGTGACGGACCCCGAACTGCCTCCCGCCGACTCCCCGTTGTACGACCTGCCGAACGTCCTCCTGACCCCGCACGTGGCCGGCTCCCTCGGCAACGAGCTGCACCGCATGACCGACCACGCCCTGGACGAGCTGGAACGGTACGCGCAGGGCCGGCCGTTCGCGGACCCGGTGCATCCGTCGGCGCTGGACCGGTCGGCCTGAAATCCAGCCCCTCCGGCGCTTGAGGAGCGGGGGTCCGGGGGCAGCGCCCCCGCGCAAACAGAGAGGCCCGGCCCCACATGGGGACCGGGCCTTCCGCTTGCGCGGAGCGCTACGCGTCAGTGCGAGTGACCGTGGCCGTGGCCCGCGGCCTCCGGCTCCTCCTCGGCCGGCTTCTCGACGACCAGGGTCTCGGTCGTGAGCAGCAGCGACGCGATGGACGCGGCGTTCTCCAGGGCGGAGCGGGTGACCTTGACCGGGTCGATGACGCCGGCCTTCACCAGGTCGCCGTACTCGCCGGTCGCGGCGTTGAAGCCCTGGCCCTTGTCGAGCTCGGAGACCTTCGAGGTGATGACGTAGCCCTCGAGGCCGGCGTTCTCGGCGATCCAGCGCAGCGGCTCGACGGCGGCGCGGCGGACGACCGCGACACCGGTGGCCTCGTCGCCGGTCTTGCCGAGGTTGCCCTCGAGGACCTTGACGGCGTGGACGATGGCGGAGCCACCACCGGAGACGATGCCCTCCTCGACCGCGGCGCGGGTCGCGGAGATGGCGTCCTCCAGACGGTGCTTCTTCTCCTTGAGCTCGACCTCGGTGGCGGCACCGACGCGGATCACGCAGACCCCGCCGGCCAGCTTCGCCAGGCGCTCCTGAAGCTTCTCGCGGTCCCAGTCGGAGTCCGTGGCCTCGATCTCGGCCTTGATCTGGTTGACGCGGCCGGCGACCTCGTCGGACTTGCCGCCACCGTCGACGATGGTGGTGTCGTCCTTGGTGACGGTCACGCGGCGGGCGGTGCCCAGCACGTCCAGACCGGCCTGGTCGAGCTTGAGGCCGACCTCCTCGGCGATGACGGTCGCACCGGTGAGGGTGGCGATGTCGCCGAGCATGGCCTTGCGGCGGTCACCGAAGCCCGGCGCCTTGACGGCGACGGCGTTGAACGTGCCGCGGATCTTGTTGACGACCAGGGTCGACAGGGCCTCGCCCTCGACGTCCTCGGCGATGATCAGCAGCGGCTTGGAGCCACCGGCCTGGATGACCTTCTCGAGGAGCGGCAGCAGCTCCTGGATCGAGCCGATCTTGCCCTGGTGGATCAGGATGTACGGGTCGTCGAGGACGGCCTCCATGCGCTCCTGGTCGGTCACCATGTACGGGGACAGGTAGCCCTTGTCGAAGGCCATGCCCTCGGTGAAGTCGAGGTCCAGGCCGAAGGTGTTGGACTCCTCGACGGTGATGACACCGTCCTTGCCGACCTTGTCCATCGCGTCCGCGATGAGCTCGCCGACCTGCGGGTCCTGCGCGGAGAGCGCGGCGACGGCGGCGATGTCGGACTTGTCGTCGATCGGGCGGGCGGTCGCGAGGAGCTCCTCGGACACGGCCTTGACCGCGGCGTCGATGCCCTTCTTCAGGGCGGCCGGGGAGGCGCCGGCGGCGACGTTGCGCAGCCCCTCGCGGACGAGCGCCTGGGCGAGGACGGTGGCGGTGGTGGTGCCGTCACCCGCGACGTCGTTGGTCTTGGTGGCGACCTCCTTCACCAGCTGGGCACCGAGGTTCTCGTACGGGTCGTCCAGCTCGACCTCGCGCGCGATGGTGACACCGTCGTTGGTGATGGTGGGGGCACCGAACTTCTTGTCGATGACGACGTTGCGGCCCTTGGGGCCGATCGTCACCTTGACCGTGTCGGCAAGCTTGTTGACGCCGCGCTCAAGGGCGCGACGGGCGTCCTCGTCGAACTTCAGGATCTTCGCCATGGAGCTGAACTGTTCCTCTCAAAACAAAGAACTGCGCCCCTGCCGCCCGGCTGGTTAGTTCGCAGGGGGCCAGGGGCGCAGAACAGAAGCAAACGTGGGTGAATTACTTCTCGATGATCGCGAGGACGTCGCGCGCCGAGAGGACGAGGTACTCCTCGCCGTTGTACTTCACCTCGGTGCCGCCGTACTTGCTGTACAGCACGACATCGCCGGTCTTGACGTCGAGCGGCAGGCGCTCGCCGTTCTCGAAGCGGCCCGGGCCCACGGCCAGGACGACGCCCTCCTGGGGCTTCTCCTTGGCGGTGTCCGGGATAACCAGGCCGGAGGCCGTGGTCTGCTCGGCGTCGAGCGGCTGGACCACGATGCGGTCCTCGAGCGGCTTGATCGCAACCTTGGAGCTGGCGGTCGACACGATCCGGTCTCCCCCTTCGGAGATCTCACGGGGTTTAACAGTCTTTGGGGTGGCGACCAGGTGAGCCCGTCGTCGCGGGTGCCGGACCTGCCGGTCGCACAGTACTGCTGGCACTCTCCAGTGGGGAGTGCCAGCACTGAGACTATGACCGTGATTAGCACTCGGTCAAGCGGAGTGCCAATTCACGCCCCTCGTGGCGTACCCGGGGGCCGTACGGCTGCGGCCGGGCAACGTTCCGGACACCGTAGGGACAACGCCGGGGCCGCCCGGACCGTTCCGGTGGACGGTGGGGGCATGCGCATACGAACCTCCGGCCGCCCGGCCCCCTCGCGCCCCGGCCCGGTGCTGACCGGCTGCCTCGACGCGGTGCTCGGCCTGCTGCTCATCGCGCTGGAGGCGGTGGTCAGCGGGGTCCTCTTCTATGCGTACACGGGCTCCGACCCCCGGCCGCCGAACCCGGACATGGCGGAGGCCGGACCGCCCGGGACGGACTGGTCCGGCACTCTCGTCCTGGCGGCCATCACGGCGGTGGCCTGCCTGATCGGCGTGGTGCTGCTGCGCCACGGGCTGCCGATCGCGGGGGTCGTCCAGCTGACCGGCGCGTGCCTGCTGCTGGTCCTCACGCTGACGGCCTGGCACAGCGCCCGCGAGGACGCGCACCGGGAGCCCGGGGCCGCCCGCGCGTACGCCGCCTCCTATACGTAGTCCTCCAGGCGGGCGACGGAGTAGCCCTGGTCCGTGATGACCTTCATGACGGAGCGGATCAGGTCGGGCATGCTCCCCTTCCAGTCCGCCTTGCCGCGGAAGTGCGTGAGGATGATGTCGCCGGGGTGCAGCTTCCGGTCCTCCTCGCGCCACTCCATGTGGTCGGGGAACGCCTCCGCCTCCCACAGCGGCACGGCGGTGATGCCGCAGGACTTGGCGACCTTCAGCGTGTCGGTGTTGTAGTTGCCGTACGGCGGCCGGAAGAGCCGGGGCCGCTTGCCGAACTGCTCCTGCAGGATGTCCTGCTGGTCGCAGATCTCGCGCTTCTGCTCGTCGTGGGAGAGGCCCGGCAGGTAGCGGTGGTTGAGCGTGTGGTTGCCGAGCACGGTCCCGCGCGACTGGGCGTCCTTGAAGTACGTGTAGTCGTCGCGCACCAGATAGTCGGTGAGGAAGGCGCTGTACGGGATGTTCAGCTCCGACATCATCTTCAGCAGCTCGGGGTCCTTGTCGTCCCCGTCGTCCATGGTCAGGAAGACGACCTTGTCCGTGGTGGGGACCCGGGTGAAGACCGGCGGCAGCGAGTCGTCCTGGCCGGAGACCTCGAAGCCCTTGCGGGTCGTGATGTGCGGCTTCTTCGCGGGCGGCACGGGCGCCGCGAGCGGCGTGCTCGCCAGGCCCCACTTCTTGGCGGCGACCGCACGGGCCGCCTGGGCCAGCTTCGCCCGCTCCGCCTGCGCCGCGCGGGTGCCGAGCGCCCCGGCCGCCGGTTCCGCCTGCGGGCCCGCCTGACCGGCCTGGCCGGCCTGGAGCTTCGCGCTCCGGGCGGCGGTGTCCGTGTCGCCCCCGGCCGCGCAGCCGGACGCGGCGGCGGCGACCAGGAGCGCGGCGAGAACCGCGTAACCCGGTCTGCGCCGCAGGCGGTCCCGCCCTCGCCGCCGCACGCCCGTCACTGCACCCGTTTCACGCCCATTCATGGCCAATTTGTCCTTTTGTCGTACTGGCTGCATGGCGCCGGATCCTGCCAGTACGTGACGGGGCATCGGCTCCGACACCGCCGCCGGGCGCGCGCGGTCCCCCGGCTGGCTCACACCGGGGCGGCCGAAAGGCCTTCAGCGGTGGGCGCCGCCGCCCTGCGCGACCGGCGGGGGCGGTGCGCTCGCCCCGGCCAGCGTCCGCACGATCCAGCGCCGGTGCCAGAACGCCTTGAAGACGCCGACGAGCCCGACGAGCCAGGCCAGCAGCCCGAGCCCCATGATCAGCGCCATCAGCCCGTACGTGTCCTCGCCCCGGACCGCCCCCGCGGGCACGACGACGCAGAGGTAGAGGCCCAGCGCGCCGAGCGCGAAGGAGGGCAGCAGCCACCCCAGCGTCGTGCCGGGGAGCCGGAGTCCGGCGTCGCGGGCGGGGTCGCGGTCCAGCTCGCCCCACTGCGTGAGCAGCCGGCGCAGCGCCACGTCCCGGCGCAGTCCGGACACGAGCAGGATCACCGCCGGGATCAGGGCGGCGGCGCCCATCGCGAGCAGCACCACGCCCAGGATCGCGCTGATGAAGTCGTACGACTCCTCGAAGGTGATGATCGCCGTCCCGATGAACGACCAGCCGATCGCGCCGAGCGCCCCCCACAGCCACAGCATCCCGAGCCGGCCCGGTCCGGTGTGCGCCTTGACCAGCACGCCGAGCAGGAAGGACCGGTCGGCGAGCAGCGCGTCCCGGTCGGGCCAGGAACGTATCTCCACGGGCGGCGGGGGCGGCGGCAGCACGAAGCGGGGCGACATGGGGCCGACCCTATCGAGCACCCCTGGCCCCAATTGCCGGGCGGGGATCAGGCGTTGCGGATGGCCTCGATGTCCAGGCGCTTCATGCCGAGCATGGCCTTCATCGCGCGGGCGGCCTTCTCCGGGTCCGGGTCGCCCAGGGCCTCACCGAGGCCCGGCGGGACGATCTGCCAGAAGAGGCCGTACTTGTCCTTGAGCCAGCCGCACTGGATCTCCTGCCCGCCGCCGGAGGTGAGCTCGTCCCACAGCCGGTCCACCTCCTCCTGCGAGTCGCACTCGACGGAGAGCGAGGCGGCCTCGTTGAAGGTGAACTCGGGCCCGCCGTCGAACGCGACGTACTCCGCGCCGTCCAGCTGGAACCTCACGGTCATCGCCTTTCCGGCCTCGCCGGGGCTCGCGGCGGTCCAGCGGGTGGTCTCCAGGACGCGCGAGTCGCCGCCGATGACGGAGACGTAGTAGTCGGCCGCTTCCTCGATCAGGTCCTTCGGGAACCACAGGAACGTGGTGACCTTCTGCATGGTCCTCTCCTCACGTACAGGGGCAAAGTGCCGTGAAGGGTAGACCGCGGAAGCGTCCGGAACTCATCGACCTGCCGGGTCCCCCAGCGATTCGAAGCGCCAGCGGTGGACCGGCCGGGTGACGAGGCCCGGATCGGGCTCGGGCAGCTCCGGCAGCTCGTCGGCGTACGAGCCCCGCCACCAGGTGATCACGAGGACCCGGTCCTGCGGGGCACGCAGCAGCTCGCTGCGGAGCGGGGGGCGGGGCAGCCCGGCGGCGCGGGCGCGGGCCCACTCCGCCAGCTCGCCGCCCCGGCCCTCGGCGGCGCGGGCCTCCCACATCAGGGCGGTGACCGGGGCGCTCATGAGTAGAGGTTGTCCTTGCTGATCTCGTGCACGTGGTCGTGGTCGTGCGTGTGGGCGCCCGGGACGTGGGTCTCGGTGACGGGGAGCGAGGAGTCGGCGGACAGCTCCAGGTCGGAGGCGGGCCGGTTGCGGGCGACCATCTCGGCGCCGAGCGCGGCGACCATCGCCCCGTTGTCGGTGCACAGCTTGGGGCGGGGCACGCGCAGCCGGATGCCGGCCCGCTCGCACCGCTCCTCGGCGAGCGCGCGCAGCCGGGAGTTGGCCGCGACGCCGCCGCCGATCATCAGGTGGTCGACGCCCTCGTCCTTGCAGGCGCGGACGGCCTTGCGGGTGAGCACGTCGACCACGGCCTCCTGGAAGGACGCGGCCACGTCCCGGACCGGCACGTCCTCGCCGGCCGCCCGCTTGGCCTCGATCCAGCGGGCGACGGAGGTCTTCAGGCCGGAGAACGAGAAGTCGTACGCGGGGTCGCGCGAGCCGGTGAGCCCGCGCGGGAAGGCGATGGCGGCCGGGTCGCCCTCGCGGGCGAGGCGGTCGATGACCGGGCCGCCGGGGAAGCCGAGGTCGAGGACCCGGGCGATCTTGTCGAACGCCTCGCCCGCCGCGTCGTCGATGGTCGCGCCGAGCGGCCGCACGTCGTTGGTGATGTCCGGCGCGAGCAGCAGCGAGGAGTGCCCGCCGCTGACCAGGAGCGCCATGGTGGGCTCGGGCAGCGGGCCGTGCTCCAGCTGGTCGACGCAGATGTGGGAGGCCAGGTGGTTGACCCCGTACAGCGGCTTGTTCAGCGCGTACGCGTACGCCTTGGCGGCGGAGACGCCGACGAGCAGGGCGCCCGCGAGGCCGGGTCCGGCGGTGACCGCGATGCCGTCGAGGTCGCGGCCGCTGACCCCGGCCTCCTTCAAGGCGCGCTCGATGGTGGGGACCATCGCCTCCAGGTGGGCGCGGGAGGCGATCTCGGGGACGACGCCGCCGAAGCGGGCGTGGGTGTCGACGCTGGAGGCGACGGCGTCCGCGAGGAGCGTGGTCCCCCGGACGATGCCGACCCCGGTTTCGTCGCAGGAGGTCTCGATGCCGAGTACGAGGGGTTCGTCAGCCATCAGTGGGTCCCGTTTTCTTCTGCTTCTTCGTGTACGTGGAGGCGCATGACGAGCGCGTCGATGTTGCCCGGCTGGTAGTAGCCGCGGCGGAAGCCGATCGGTTCGAAGCCGAAGCGTTCGTAGAGCTTCTGGGCGCGGGTGTTGTCGACGCGGACCTCCAGCAGCACCTCGGCGCACTCGAAGGCCGTGGCGTGCCGGAGCAGGTCGGTCAGCAGCTCGGAGCCGAGCCCGCCGCCCCAGTGGTCGCGGGCGACCGCGATCGTCTGTACGTCGGCGAGGTCACCGGCGGCCGCGAGGCCCGCGTATCCGACGATCCGGCCGGTGCCCGGCTCCTCGGCGACGACGTAGCGGCGGGTGGCCGCCGGGCCGCGCGCGTGGGCCAGCTCGGACCAGAACATGCCCGCCGACCAGGCGTCCTCCGGGAACAGCTCGTGCTCCAGGGCGAGCACGGGGTCGATGTCCCACCAGCGCATCTCGCGCAGCACCGCGGTCGTGACGGTCACTTCGGGGTGACCACCTTGTAGTTCTTCGGGACCTGCGCGTCGGGCCTGCGGAGGTAGAGCGGCTGCGGCGGCAGCAGCTCCTCGCCGGCCGCGAGGCGTTCGGCGGCGAGGCCCGCGAGGGCGCCCGCAGCGAGGTGTTCCGGGCCGCGCGCGTCCGGGAACGCCTCCGGATAGAGCACCGCGCCCGCGCCGACGACCGGGAGGCCCGCGAGCTGGTCCGCAATGTCGGCGGGCCGGTCGACCGAGGGCCCCGCGGTCCGGGTGCGGGCGTCCTCGTACCGCGCCCAGTAGACCTCCTTGCGGCGGGCGTCCGTGGCTACGGCGAACGGACCGTCGAGTCCGGAGCGCCCGGCGGCGTACGCGAGGCCGTCCAGGGTGCACAGGCCGTGCACGGGCACGGAGAGCGCCGAGCCGAAGGTGGCGGCCGTCACCAGGCCGACGCGCAGTCCGGTGTACGGGCCGGGGCCGACGCCCACGACGACGTCCGTCACGGCGTCGAGTTTCACCCCGGCGTCGGCGAGGACCCGGTCGACGGCGGGCAGCAGCAGCTCCCCGTGCCTGCGGGCGTCGACCTGGACGGACTCGGCGACGACGCGGGTCCCGTCGTGCAGGGCGACGGTGACGGCGGGAGTGGCGGTATCCATTGCGAGCAAGAGCACGCAAACAGCCTACGGCTCCGGCGCGGCCCGCCCCGCGCCCCGTACGGCATCCCGGCCCGGGCGGCCCCGGCTGCTACCGTCACCGGGTATACGCGGAGTACGTGTAAACGCTTGTACGACTTACGGTCCGCGTACGACTTACGGTTCGCGCCTTACGGCACACGACAGCGAAAGAGGCACGCACGGTGGCAAGGGGCAGCTCGGGAATCGTGGCCGCGCTCACCGCGGCGGCCGTCGCGGTGGTCGGCTTCCTGGCGTACCAGGCTTCCGCGCATGTGCCGGACGACCTGGCGGCGAAGCCGAAGGCGTCGAGCAGCGCCTCGGCGTCGGCCCCGGCCGGGGAGCACGGCAAGGCGAAGCCGAAGAAGGACCCGCTGGCCGTTCCCGCCGAGTCCGGCAGCGGCATGCGGGTCGTATACGCGCTGAAGGACCGCCGGGTGTGGCTGGTGGACGCGAAGGGCAAGGCGTCCCGGACGTTCAAGGTGATGCCCAGCTCGGTGAGCGCCGTGCCGGGCACCTACGCGGTGACCTCGCGGTCGGGCAGCGTGAAGGGGTCGGACGGGGTGCCGATCGAGCACGTCGTGCGGTTCGCCACCGTGAACGACGTGACGATCGGCTTCAGCGCCGCGCAGGACGGGTCGATGGAGGAGCCGGACCCCACGGTGAAGGCGGGGGGCGTACGGATGTCCCGGGCCGACGGGGACGCGGTGTGGCGGTTCGCCACGGTGGGGGCGAAGGTGGTCGTGGTCCCGTAGCCGGGGGCGTCCTCAATCGCCGGACGGGCTTGACTGTGCGGGCCGTCGTCGGCCCGCGTCAAGGATGTCCTCAATCGCCGGACGGGCTTGATTTTGCCGCCCGTCCGGATTTTGCCGTGCGGGCGGAGGGGTTGATACCGCGGTTGCCGCCGCCGTCGCGGCCAGCAGGGTGCTCGTCGGCACCGCCGCTCGCGGCGGGCCGGTCTTTCGGTCGGATGTCGGCATGGCGCCTCCTGGGGCTCCGGCTCCGGTGGGGCGTGGTTAGGTAGACCTAACTACGCTCTCGTCCTCCATGTCACCATGCCCGCCCCGTCCCGCGCAACATTTTGCCGACACCGCGTCGGAAACCGTGGGTCCGCTCAGCCCCAGGGCGCCCAGGACTCGTTGCGCAGCCCGGCCCAGCGCGCCCCGACGCCCACCAGGGTCACCGTGCGGCGCTCGTCGTCGGTGTCCCCCACCGCGCGGTCGATGTACACCTGGAGCCGGTCGTCCGAAAGCTCCTCGACCTTGCCGTCGCCCCACTCCACGACCACCACGGACTCCGGCAGCGAGACGTCGAGGTCCAGGTCCTCCATCTCGTCCAGACCGCCGCCCAGCCGGTACGCGTCGACGTGGACCAGCGCGGGCCCCCCGGAGAGCGACGGGTGGACGCGGGCGATCACGAACGTGGGGGACGTCACCGCGCCCCGCACCCCCAGGCCCTCGCCGAGCCCCCGGGTCAGGGTCGTCTTGCCGGCGCCCAGCTCACCGGTGAGCATCACGAGGTCGCCGGGGCGCAGCGCGGCGGCGAGCCGGCGGCCCAGGGCCCGCATCTGTTCGGGGGATTCGAGGGCGAGGCGCACGCTGACGGCGCCGGGGACATGTCCGTACGCGGTGGCCTCAGTGGCCGCCGGGCTGTTCTGCGGTTCCATGCCCGCCAACGTTAGAGGACTCCGGTACGGCCCCGGCCCGCACCAGCAGGTCCGCGAGCCGGTCGGTCACGGTCTCGGGGTGCTCCAGCATCACCAGGTGCCCGGCGTCCGGCACGATGACGAGTTCCGCGTCGGGCAGCAGGTCCGCGATGGCCTCGCTGTGCGAGCTGGGCGTCACGAGGTCCTTGTCACCGGCCAGGACGAGGACCGGGATGTCGCGGAAGAGGGGCAGGGCCGCGCTCTTGTCGTGCTCCGCGAAGGCCGGGTAGAACTCGGCGACCACGTCGATCGGGGTGGACTCGATGAGCCGTTCCGCGAACCGCGCGACGGCCGGGTCCACGTCCCGGGAGCCGAAGGAGTACCGCTTGATCAGCCCGGCGAACAGGTCGGCGGTCGCCCGGCGCCCCCGCTCCACCAGCTCCGCCTGCGAGCCGAGCGCCCGCAGCACTCCGGGGAGGACGCGCCGCACGACGTTGACGCCCATCACGGGCAGCCCGAAGCTGACCTCGTCGAGCTTCCCGCTCGACGTGCCGACGAAGGCGACGGCGACGACCCGGTCGCGGAGCAGCTCCGGGTACTGGTCGGCGAGCGCCATGATCGTCATGCCGCCCATCGAGTGGCCGACGAGGACGAGCGGGCCCTCGGGGGCGGCGGCGTCGATGACGGCCTTGAGGTCGCGGCCGAGCTGGTCGATGCCGACGGGCACCCCGCCCCCGGCGCGGGCCTGGGCCCGGCCGCGCTCGGAGCGGCCGTGGCTGCGCTGGTCCCAGTGGACGGTGCGCACGATGCCGCGCAGGGCGGCGCGCTGGAAGTGCCAGGAGTCCTGGCCCAGGCAGTAGCCGTGGCTGAAGACGACGGTGACGGGGGCGGGCGCCTTGCGTCCGAAGAGGCGGCGCCTGCGGGAGCCCGTGGGGGCGGGGTCCTCGGGCGTACCGGCCTCGTCCACCTCGTAGTACAGCTGGGTGCCGTCGTCGGCGGTGGCCCGGCCGGGCGCCCCGCGCAGCGAGCCGTACGGGCCGGTGGCGTCCAGGGCGAGGCGGGCGCGCTTGCGCATGCCCCGGCCGACGGTCAGCCGCTCCACGGCGACCCCGGCCGCGGCCCCGGCGGCGAGCACGCCTATGGCGGCACCGGCGATGCCCGCCCGGCGCCAGCCGGCCCCCGAGGCGGCCGCCGTCGCCATCACGTCGCCCGTGCTGATGTCGCTCACCCGTGCCCCGCTCCTCGTGGGTCGTGTCAGTCCGTCCCGGCGCCCAGATGGACGCGCGGCACCCGGCCGCCGATCCGGGTGACGATCTCGTACGCGATGGTGCCGGCGGCCTCCGCCCAGTCCTCGGCGCTCGGCTCGCCCCGGTCGCCGGGCCCGAACAGCACCGCCTCGCTGCCCGCCGCCACCTCGTCGCCGTCCAGGTCCACGACGAACTGGTCCATGGCGACCCGGCCGGCGACGGTCCGCCGCACCCCGCCGACCAGGACCGGGCCCCGGCCGGACGCGTGGCGCGGGATGCCGTCGGCGTAACCGAGGGGCACCAGGCCGAGGGTGGTCTCGCGGGGCGTCGTGTAGTGGTGGCCGTAGCTGATGCCGTGGCCGGCCGGGACCTGCTTGACCAGGGCGACGGACGCGGCGAGCGTCATCACGGGGCGCAGCCCGAAGTCGGCGGAGGTGCCCAGCTCCGGGCTGGGCGAGATGCCGTACATCGCGATCCCGGTCCGCACCAGGTCGAAGTGGGACTCGGGGACGGTCAGGGTCGCCGGGGAGTTGGCGATGTGCCGCACCTCGGGCTCGACACCGGCCTTCTCGGCGTACGCCACCATGTCGCGGAAGGTGTCGAGCTGGGCGGTGATCGAAGGGTGGCCCGGCTCGTCGGCGCAGGCGAAGTGGGACCAGAGGCCGGTGACGCGGACGGTGCCCGCGCGCTCGGCGGTGCGGGCGGCGGCGACCAGCCCGGGCCAGTCGGCGGGCTGGCACCCGGCCCGGCCGAGTCCGGTGTCTGCCTTGAGGTGGATCCGGGCGGTCCTGCCCGCCGCCGCGGCGGCCTCGGTGACCTCGTCCAGCGCCCACATCCCGCTGACCGACACGTCGACGTCGGCCTCGATCGCCTCGCGCCAGGGCCCGCCCGGCGTCCAGAGCCAGCACAGCATCGGGCCGTCGAGCCCGGCCGCGCGCAGGGCCAGCGCCTCCTGCGGGGTCGCGGTGCCCAGCCAGGCGGCGCCCGCCTCCCGTGCGGCGCGTGCGCAGGGGACCGCGCCGTGCCCGTAGGCGTCGGCCTTGACCACGGCCATGAGTTGCGCCCCGGCCGCCCGGGCACGCAGGACGCGCACGTTGGCGCGGAGTGCGGCGAGGTCGATCTCGGCACGGGCTCGCAAGGACGCTGTCTCGTTCATATCGCGCCCAGTCTCTCAGAGCCGCCCGCGCGGGCCGGTCCGGCGGGGCGCGTCAGCGGTGGCGCAGCTCGTGTTCCAGATGGTCGGCGAGGACCGGTACGTGGCTGTGCTCGACGTCCTTGACCGCCGTCACGAGCGTCACCGGGCCGCCCTCGCGGACCAGCCCGGCCAGCTCGTCCACGGCCGCCGACTCGGCCGGACCGGCGAGTTCCGCGCGGTAGCGCTCGACGAAGGCGTCGTAGCGGGTGGCGGAGCGGTCCTCGTGGTACCAGGAGCGCAGCTCGTCGGACGGGGTGAGGTCCTTGAGCCAGCGGTCGATCGCGGCCTTCTCCTTGGACACCCCGCGCGGCCACAGCCGGTCCACCAGGACGCGGGTGCCGTCGCCCTCCTCCACCCCGTCGTACACCCGGCGTACGCGCACGTCACCGCAGCTGCTCACGGCCGGTCACCTCTCCTCGGACGGTCGGGCTCCCCTCAGCTTCGCTCAGGCCCGGACGTCCCGCCACGCCCCGGGGATCGCGTCGGCGACGTCCATCGCGGCGAGCGGGGAGCCGTCGGCGGCGCGCCGGGCGGCGAGCCCGTGCAGGTAGGCCCCGGCGGAGGCGGCGTCGAGCGGGGCGAGTCCGGCGGCGAGCAGGGAGCCGGTGAGGCCGGAGAGCACGTCGCCGCTGCCCGCGGTGGCCAGCCACGGGGTGCCGGTCGGGTTGACCCGGACCGGGGTGTGCGGGGCGTCCGTAGCGATCAGGGTGGTCGAGCCCTTGAGCAGCACCGTGGCGCCGAACCGCCCGGCCAGCTCCCGGACGGCGGCGAGCCGCCCCGCCTCGACCTCCTCGCGCGCCACGCCGAGCAGCGCGGCGGCCTCCCCGGCGTGCGGGGTGAGGACGGTGGGCGCGGTGCGGCCGCGCACCACGTCCGGGTCGAGCAGCCGCAGCCCGTCCGCGTCGACCAGCACCGGCACCTCGGTGGCCAGCACGTCGGAGACGGCCTCCACCGCCTCGGTGCCGTCGCCGAGCCCGGGGCCGACGACCCACGCCTGCACCCGCCCGGCCTCCGAGGGGCGGCCCCCGTGGACCAGGGCTTCCGGATGGCGGGCGATGACCGCGTCGCCGCCGGGGCCCGCGTAGCGCACCGCGCCCGCCCCGCCGCGCAGCGCCCCGGAGACGGCGAGCACGGCGGCGCCCGGATAGCGCGCCGATCCGGCGGCGATGCCGACGACCCCGCGCCGGTACTTGTCGCTCTCGGCGGCCGGTACGGGCAGCAGGGCGGCCACGTCCGCGTACTGCAGCGCTTCCAGGTCGGGCACGGCGGGGAGTTCGGGCCCGAGGCCGATGTCCACGAGGCGCAGTGCCCCGGCCCGTTCGGCGGCCGGGTCCACGAGCAGCGCGGGCTTGTACGCGCCGAAGGTGACGGTGGCGTCCGCGCGCACCGCGTCGCCGGTCACCTCGCCGGTGTCCGCCTCGACCCCGCTGGGCAGGTCGACGGCGACGACGGGCGCGCCGTGCGCGGTGTACTTCCGGACCAGTTCGGCGGCCCCGGGGCGCAGTCCGCCGCGTCCGCCGATGCCGGTGATGGCGTCCACGACGAGGTCGATGTGCCCGGCCCAGTCCTCGTGGGCGGTGCTCGCGTCACCGTCGACCACGTGTCCCCCGGCCGCGAGCAGGGCCGCGCTGCCGCCCTCGTGGGCCCGGCCCGGGGTGACCCGCACGGCGACCACGCCCGCGCCGCGCCGGGCGAGCCGGGCCCCGGCGTACAGGGCGTCGCCGCCGTTGGCGCCGGTGCCGACGAGGAGGACGACGCGGGACCCGTAGACCCGCCCGGCCCGGCGCAGCAGGTCGGCACAGGCGGCGGCGAGCCCGGCGGCGGCGCGCTGCATCAGCGCCCCTTCGGGAAGCCGTGCCATGAGAGCCGCTTCGGCGGCCCGTACGGTGTCAACGCTGTAGGCAGTACGCATGCCTCCAACGTACGCAGGTCGAGCACCCCACGCAGGCGTCACATTCGAGCGACGACCGGCCACATCAAGCCCGTCCGGCGATTGAGGACGGAACCGGCACGCCGGAGCACCCGAAGCCGCCGGAACCGGCCGCCCCGGTCACCCCTCCGCGATGACCACCGCGGACGCGACCCCCGCGTCGTGGCTGAGCGACACGTGCCAGCTCCGCACCCCCAGCTCGGCGGCGCGAGCCGCCACCGTGCCGCGAACCCGCAGCCGCGGCTGCCCGCTCTCCTCCACGTACACCTCGGCATCGGTCCACAGCAGCCCGGCGGGCGCGCCGAGCGCCTTCGCCAGGGCCTCCTTGGCGGCGAACCGGGCGGCCAGCGAAGCGATCCCGCGCCGCTCCCCGCTCGGCAGCAGCAGCTCCGCCTCCACGAAGAGCCGGGCGGCGAGCTGCGGCGTACGCTCCAGCGCCGCGTCGAACCGCTCGATCTCCGCCACGTCGATCCCGACCCCGATGATCACGTTCCCACCCTCACTGTTTCGGCTCACTCCACGGTGACGGACTTCGCCAGGTTGCGCGGCTGGTCCACCTCGTTCCCGCGGGCCGTCGCGAGTTCGCAGGCGAAGACCTGCAACGGCACCGTGGCGACCAGCGGCTGAAGCAGCGTAGGCGTTGCGGGGATGCGGATGAGGTGGTCGGCGTACGGAACGACCTCGTCGTCGCCCTCCTCGGCGATGACGACGGTGCGGGCGCCCCGGGCCCGGATCTCCTGGATGTTCGAGACGATCTTGCCGTGCAGCACGGACCGTCCGGCCGGGGACGGGACCACGACGACGACGGGCAGCCCGTCCTCGATGAGCGCGATCGGCCCGTGCTTCAGCTCACCGGCGGCGAACCCCTCGGCGTGCATGTACGCGAGTTCCTTGAGCTTCAGCGCGCCCTCCAGGGCGACCGGGAAGCCGACGTGGCGGCCGAGGAAGAGCACGGTGTCGTGGGAGGCCAGGGACCGGGCGAGCTCGCGGACCGGCTCCATGGTCTCCAGGACCCGTTCGACCGAGCCGCTGATCTCGGAGAGCTGCCGGATCACGGTCCGGATCTCGTCGCCCCACTTGGTGCCGCGCACCTGGCCCAGGTAGAGGGCGACGAGGTAGCAGGCGACGAGCTGGGTGAGGAAGGCCTTGGTGGAGGCGACGGCGACCTCGGGCCCGGCGTGGGTGTAGAGGACGGCGTCGGACTCGCGCGGAATGGTGGAGCCGTTGGTGTTGCAGATGGCGAGGACCTTCGCGCCCTGCTCGCGGGCGTGCCGCAGGGCCATCAGGGTGTCCATGGTCTCGCCGGACTGCGAGATGGCGACGACCAGGGTGTGCGGGTCCAGGATCGGGTCGCGGTAGCGGAACTCGCTCGCGAGCTCTGTCTCGCAGGGGATGCGGGTCCAGTGCTCGATGGCGTACTTGGCGATCATCCCGGCGTGGTACGCGGTGCCGCAGGCGACGATCACCACCTTGTCGACCTCGCGCAGTTCGCCGCGCGTGATGCGGACCTCGTCCAGATGGAGGGTGCCCTCGGGGTCGATGCGGCCGAGGAGGGTGTCGGTGACGGCCTTCGGCTGCTCGGCGATCTCCTTGAGCATGAAGGACGCGTACCCGCCCTTCTCGGCGGCCGACGCGTCCCAGTCCACGTGGTATTCGCGCACCTCGGCGGGCCGGCCGTCGAAGCCGGTGACGAGGACGCCGTCCCGGCGCAGCTCCACGACCTGGTCCTGGCCGAGCTCGATCGCGGACCGGGTGTGCTCGATGAACGCGGCGACGTCCGAGGCGAGGAAGGACTCGTCGACGCCGAGGCCCACGACGAGCGGGGAGTTGCGCCGGGCGCCGACGACCACGTCGGGCGCGTCAGCGAAGACCGCGACCAGGGTGAACGCCCCTTCCAGGCGGCGGCACACCTGGCGCATGGCCTCGGCCGGCTCCCCGCTCTGGCTGTACGCCTCGGCGAGGAGGTGGGCGACGGTCTCGGTGTCGGTCTCGGAGACCAGGTCGTGGCCGCGCTCGCCGAGCTCGGTGCGCAGGGCGGCGAAGTTCTCGATGATCCCGTTGTGGACGACGGCGACGCGGCCGGCGTTGTCGAGGTGCGGGTGGGCGTTGGCGTCGGTGGGCCCGCCGTGGGTGGCCCAGCGGGTGTGCCCGATCCCGGCGGTGCCGGCCGGGACCGGGTGTTCGCCGAGCTCCTTCTCCAGGTTGACCAGCTTCCCGGCCTTCTTGGCGGCGGCGAGCCCGCCGTCGGCGAGAACGGCGATGCCGGCGGAGTCGTAGCCCCGGTACTCCAGCCGCTTGAGGCCCGCGACGACGACGTCCTGCGCCGACTGCCCGCCGACGTAACCCACGATTCCGCACATAGTGGTCCCTTCCTGGTCACAAGGCCCTGTTCTTCGCATAATCGCAGAGAACCGGTCCCACCCGCCGATTGAGCACCACGCGCCGCCACCCCTCACCCGGCCCGTACGGCCTCCGGCACGGCACCGCTCCCCGCGGCCTCCGGCGCGTCCGGCGCCTTCCGCTCCCCCTTCACCAGCAGCAGCACCGCGACGCCCGCGACGAGGCCCACCGCGCCCGCCACCACCGCGGCCGTGTTCAGCCCCGAGGCGAACGCCGTCCGCAGCGCGTGCTCCGGCATCCCCGCGGCCCGCAGCCCCGCCGCGCCGCCGCCCGCCAGCGCGTGGGACCTCGCGTCGCCCAGGCTCTCCGCCATCCGGGAGGTCAGCACCGTCCCGAGCACGGCGACCCCGAAGGCGTAACCGAGCTGGCGGAAGGTGTTGACCGCGCCGCCCGCCATCCCGGCCCGCTCCGGCGGGACCGCCGCGAGCGCCGCGCCCGCGATGGCCGGCGAGACCAGCCCCGTACCGATGCCCGCGAGCGCCAGGCCCGGGATCAGGGCGGGCCAGGAGGAGTCCGCGCCCAGGACCGCCTGGGCCAGGGTGCCGGCGCCGATGAGGGCGAGTCCGATGCCGATGGTGAGGCGCGGCTGCACCCCGTGCAGCAGCCGGCCGCCGGCGGCGGCGACCACGAAGGAGGTCGCGGCGAGCGGCAGGACCGCCAGGCCGCCCTGGACCGGGCTGAGCCCAAGGACCGTCTGCAGCCAGATCGAGGTGTACGGCAGCACGCCGAAGGCCGCCGTGTTGAAGGCCAGCGCCCCGGCCATCACCCCGGTGAACGCGGAGGTGCGGAACAGCGACAGGTCGAGCAGCGGATGCGCGACGCGCAGCTCCACGACGACGAAGCAGACCAGGGCGAGCGCGGCGATCGCGAACGTGGCCAGCGTCTGCCCGGACGCCCAGCCGGCGCTGCCCGCCCGCACGACGGCGTACGTGGCGGCCCCGGCGAACACCGCGAAGGCGGCGGTCCCCGCCCAGTCGGTGCGCCGGTCCCGCGCCCCGTGCGACTCGGGCACGGTCCGCAGGGTCAGCCAGATCGCCACGACGCTCACGGGCAGATTGACGAAGAAGATCCACCGCCAGCCGGGCCCCTCGGCGAGCAGCCCGCCGAGCACGGGCCCGATCGCGGCGGCGCCCCCGGCCACCGCGCCCCAGAGCCCGAGCGCCACGGACCGGTCCTTGCCCTGGTAGACCGAGGCCAGCAGCGGCAGCGTCGTCGCGAACATCGCGGCGGCCCCCACGCCCTGGACGGCGCGCGCCGCCACCAGCAGGCCCGGTGACGAGGCGAGCCCGCAGGCCAGCGAGGCGGCGGCGAAGAGCGCGACACCGACGACGTGGACCCTGCGCCTGCCGAGCCGGTCGGCCGCCGCGCCTATGCCGAGGAGCAGGGCGGCCAGCGCCAGGGCGTAGCCGTCGATGACCCATTGCAGATCGGAGAGCGAGGCGTCGAGCGCCCCCGCCATGTCGGGCAGCGCCACGATGACGATCGTGACGTCCAGCAGCAGCATGAACGTCCCCAGACAGACCGCGGTCAGCGGCCCCCACTTACGCATGTCCTTCGTCCTTCTCCCGTACGGATTCCGCGTGACCGGCGGCCACCCCCGTACGATCGGACCGGGCGGCCGGAATCCCCAGCCAGTGGCGCTCCGGCGCCGGAATCCGACATCGAGGGGGTCCGTGGCAGTGGAATCACCCACCCGGGGCGACGCCTTGGACCTGCGCATCCTGCACGCGCTGGAGCTGGACGCCCGCGCGCCCTTCAGCCGGATCGCGGCCGTCCTCGACGTCTCCGACCAGACGGTCGCGCGCCGCTTCCGCCGGCTGCGGGCGGAGGCGGGGCTGCGGGTGGTGGGGGTGCGGTGCGCGGCCTCCGAGGAGTCCGCGGTGCGCGGCCTCCGAGGAGTCGTTCGAGCACTGGTTGCTGCGGGTCCGGTGCGCGCCGGAGGGCGCTATGCCGATCGCGGAGGCCCTGGCCAAGCGCCCCGACACGTCGTGGATCGGGCTGACGTCGGGCGGCACGGAGGTGACGTGCACGGTCAACGTCCGCAGCCGGGACGACGCGGACGACCTGCTGATCGGCAAGCTGCCGCGCACCCCGCACATCGTGGACATCCGCGCGCACCAGCTGCTGCACCGCTTCTACGGCGGCCCGGCCGGCTGGCTGCACAAGAGCGGGGCGCTGACCCCCGAGGAGACCGCCGCCCTGACCCCGGCAGCCGCCCCGGCCCCGCCCGGCCCGGCCGTCATCACCGCCGACGACGAGCCCCTGGTCACCGCGCTGGAACGGGACGGCCGGGCCACCTACCCCGAACTCCAGCGCGCGACCGGCTTCTCCGAATCGGCGATCCGCCGCCGCCTCGCCCGCCTGGTGGCCTCCGGCGCGCTGTACGTGGACGTCGAATTCGACTCCGAGCACATCGGCTACCGCAACGCGAGCATGCTGTACGTCACCGCCGCCCCGCGCGCCCTGCACGCGGTCGGCACGGCCCTGGCCACGGACCGCGAGGTCGCCTACGCGGCGGCCACCACGGGCCCGTCCAACCTGGTCGCGGTCGTGATCACCCGCGACTCGGCCCACCTCTACCACTATCTCAGCGACCGCCTGGGCGGCCTGGACGGCGTCGAGCACGTGGAGTCGATGCCGCTGCTGCGCCGCGTGAAGCAGCTGACGTACCGGTCGTTCCGGGGGTAGCGAGGCGTCCACGCGGCCCGCCCGCAAGCTCAAGCGCGACCGCACCGCGGCACGCAGGGCCCTGACGCCCCGCACCGGCCTCGCCGCACCCAACTCGACTGTCGGCACCTATCGTTGAGCCCTCGCAGCCGCCGCTGGAAAAGAGGTTCCCGTGCACGACGCGAACGACGGGCCCGACGAGCCCATGCTGACCCACGTCCTGCCCGACGGGGTCGCCCCGGCCCAGGGCTACAGCCATGTGGTCCTGGGCGAGGGCCGGCTCGTCATGATCTCGGGGCAGGTCGCTCTGGACGAGAAGGGGAACGTGGTCGGGGAGGGTGATCCCGCCGCCCAGGCCCGCCAGGTCTTCGAGAACCTGAGGCGCTGTCTGGAAGCGGGCGGGGCGCGCTTCGCCGATGTCGCCAAGCTCAACTTCTACGTCACCGACGTGGCGTTCCTGCCCGCCGTCCGGGCCGCCCGGGACGCCCACATCGACGTGGCGCGGCCACCGGCCAGCACAGCGGTGCAGGTCGCCGCGCTCTACCGGCCGGAACTGTTCATCGAGGTGGAGGCGCTGGCCGTCCTGCCCCGGTGACCCGGTGCGCCACGGCTCTGCGCGCCGCCCCCCGGCGACCGCAGCCACCCCCCGTCCCGCGCCACCTCCCCCGCCGTACGCAGGAGCGGGGCGACCACCGGACGCGCGCCCCGGCCCCGGGTGAGCAGGTGGAGTTCGATGGCCGCTCCCCCGGTCAGCGGGCGCCAGACGAGGCCGGCGGGGAGGGTGGGGGCGGCGGAGTCCCCGACGATCGAGACCGCGTCGCCCCGGGCGACCGGGGTGTGGCCGGCGTCGAAGGACAGGGCGCGCAGCAGGAGCCGGGGCGCGGCGCCGGCCCGGTCCAGGATGCCGGTGATCGCGTCGTAGTGGCCCGGGTTGGCCTCGCGCGGGTGGATGAGGAGCGTTTCCCGGGACAGCTCCGCCGGGTCGACGGCGGGGCGCGCCGCGAGCCGGTGGCCGGCCCGCATCAGGACGCCCTGGGGCTCCAGCCGTACGAGCGTCCGCACCAGCTCCGGCGTCGGTGGCGGGCAGCGGACGAGACCCGCGTCCAGGGTGCCGTCGGCGACACCGGCCAGGATCTCGGCGGTGGACATCAGCCGGGTGTCGACGGTGATGCCGGGCAGCCGGTCCGCCAGGGCGGCGAGCAGCGCGGGGGCCGTCTCGTAGCTCGTACTCATGCTGTAGCCGAAGGCCAGCGTGCCGCTCCCGCCGCCGGCGAAGCCGCGCACGTCGCGCCAGAGGCGGTCCGCCTCTTCGCAGAGGGCCGCGCCGCGCTCCATCAACAGCCGCCCGGCCTCGGTGGGTTCGACGGAGTGCGTGGTGCGGTCGAGGAGCTGGACGCCCAACTCCTTCTCCAGCTCGCGTATCTGGCGGCTGAGCGCGGGCTGCGCGATGTGCAGCCGCTCGGCGGCGCGGGTGAAGTTCCGCTCCCCGGCCACGGCCAGGAAGTAGCGCAGGCGCCGCAGATCCGTCATGGCGAGCAGCATACGAGTGGGCGCCGGCCAGCGGTGATGCCGGACGGTTCTGGAGCGATCGGAAACAGGTCTTTCCCCGCGCCGCCCCGCACTCCCTAGCGTTCGGGCGTCAGGAAGAAGCAGTCACGGAAGGCCACACGACCATGAACAGCACCACCGCTCCCAAGGACGTCGTCCTCGACTACATGAAGACGCTCGCCTCGGGCGACCTGGACCGGCTGAGGGCGTTCTTCGACGCCGGCGTCACCTGGACGCTCGCCGGGGACCTGCCCGTCTCGGGCACCTGGACCGGCCCGGACGAGATCTTCGACGAGTTCGTGGCGACGATGACCGCCCGGCTGGTGCCGGAGTCGGTGGAGATCGAGTTCCTGGACGTGCTCGCGGAGGGCGAACGGGTCCTCGCGGAGTGGAAGACGCGCGGGCTGACCCGGAAGGGCGCCCGCTACGACCAGCACTGCCTGGCCGTTTTCACCGTGCGGGACGGCCGGATCGCCGCTGTACGGGAGCACTTCGACACCCTCCACGCCCACAACGTCGTCTTCGCCTGAGGAGTCCGCGATGCGCGCACAACTTCCCGGCGCCGAAGCGGACGGCACCGTTCACCTCGGCGACGCCCCCGAGCCCGTCCCCGCCGCCGACGAGGCCCTGGTCGCGGTGGAGGCGTACTCCGTCAACCGGGGCGAGACCTTCCAGCTCGACGGGCAGCTGGACCGCCGGTGGCCCGGCTGGCGGCCCGGCAAGGACGTCGCCGGCACCGTCGTACGGGCGGCGGCCGACGGCACCGGTCCGGCCGCCGGGACCCGCGTCGTCGCCCACCCGCCCGCGTACGGCTGGGCCGAGCGCGTCGCGGTCCCGACGCACAGCATCGCCGCGCTTCCCGACAGCGTCGACGCGGTGACGGCGGCGGCCCTCCCCCTCGCCGGGATCACCGCGCTGCGCCTGCTGCGCGCGGCCGGCCCGGTGGCGGGGCGGCGTGTCCTGCTCACGGGGGCGAGCGGGGGCGTCGGCCACTACGTCACCGAGCTGGCGGCGTCCTCGGGCGCGGCGGTGACGGCGGTCAGCGCGACCCGGGAGCGCGGGGCGCGGCTGCTGGAGCTGGGTGCCGAGGCCGTGGTGACGGCGCCGCAGGACGCGGAGGGCCCGTACGACGTGGTGCTGGAGTCGGTGGGCGGCGACTCGCTGCCGGCCGCTCTGGCCCGGCTGGCACCGGGCGGCCTGCTGGTCTGGTTCGGCCAGGCGAGCCGCACCCCGGTCACGCTGGACTTCTTCGCCTTCTTCGAGGGCCCCGCCGAGGCCCGTGTCGCCCACTTCGACTACACCCGCGCGGACACGACGTACGCCGATGAACTCGGCACTCTCGTACGGCTGGTGGCGAGCGGACGCCTGCACCCGGAGATCGGCTCGGTCCGCGACTGGTCCCGCACGGCGGACGTCGTCACGGACCTCCGGGCGCGCCGGGTGCGGGGGAACGCGGTCCTTACGGTGGGATGAGCAACCGGGACGGTGTACGGCGATGAGTCCGTCCCGTCCGGGGAGTCAACCCTCGCGTCGCCACCCATCACCGGGAGAAGAGCACCCATGACTCAGTTGCTGAAGGTCCAGAACTTCACCGTGTCCGCCGACGGCGTCGCCTGCGGGGAGAACCAGACCCTGGAGCGGCCCTTCGGCCATGTCGACCCGGGGCAGATGTTCTCCTGGGCCGGGGCGACGGCGAGCTGGCCGAACCGGACCGACCCGGGCGGCAGCCGGGGCCTGGACGACTACATGACGCGGGACTTCTCGCACAACATCGGCGCCGAGATCATGGGGCGCAACAAGTTCGGTCCGCAGCGCGGGCCGTGGGAGGACCACGAGTGGCAGGGCTGGTGGGGCGACGAGCCGCCGTTCCACACACCGGTGTTCGTCCTGACGCACCACCCGCGCCCCTCCTTCACGCTGTCCGACACCACGTTCCACTTCGTGTCCGGCGAGCCCGCCGAGGTGCTGGCGCAGGCCCGGGAGGCCGCGCAGGGCAAGGACGTCCGGCTCGGCGGCGGGGTGTCGACCGTCCGGGAGTTCCTGGACGCCGGTCTGGTCGACACCCTGCACGTGGCGGTGTCCCCGGTGACGTTCGGGACGGGCCTGCGGCTCTGGGACTCGCCGGACGACCTGCGCGACCGCTTCCACCTGGACGTCGTGCCGAGCCCGAGCGGGGTCACGCACCACCTGTTCTGGCGGAAGTAGGCCCGTGAGCCCTCAGTGGTAGGCGTGCACCACGGCGTGGCCCTTGCCGCGTCCGATCATCCAGCGGTTGACCGGTGTGGTGACGACGAAGGCGAGGGCCAGCGAGCCGGCGAGCGCGCCCCAGAAGAGCGGATCGGACAGGCCCGCGTCCATGGCCCCGGGGATGGTGACCATGACGGTGTTGTCGATGAGCTCCATGACCGCGATCGACAGCGTGTCGGCGGCCAGCGCCACCTTCAGCGCCTGCCGCAGGGGCACGTCCGCCTTCAGGACCCCGCGCATGGTCAGCGCGTAGCCGAAGACGAAGGCCAGGGCGATGGAGAGGGCCACGGTCGCACCGTTGTGCAGGCCGGCCGCGGTGCCGATCACCATGCCGAGGATCTCGCCGATCGCGCAGCCGGTGAGGCAGTGCAGGGTGGCCTGCGCCGCCATCCGCCAGGTGGCGTGACCGTGATGGTGATGGTGGGCGTGGTCCATCGCGTTTCCCTCCCTCGGGTAGCACGGGACGGGTTTCCCGTACCCACCACCTCAACCGTATACCCCCCTGGGGTATTCCGCGAGAGGGTTGCGAGACGGGTTGCGGGCGTACGTTGCATGATCATGCGAGATGATGCATAATCTTCCTATGTCCAAGGTCCTCACCTCCCTGCCCACCGGCGAACGCGTCGGCATCGCCTTCTCGGGCGGCCTCGACACCTCGGTCGCGGTCGCGTGGATGCGCGACAAGGGTGCCGTCCCGTGCACCTACACCGCCGACATCGGCCAGTACGACGAGCCCGACATCGCCTCGGTCCCGGGCCGCGCCAAGACGTACGGCGCCGAGCTCGCCCGCCTGGTCGACTGCCGCGCCGCCCTCGTCGAGGAGGGCCTGGCCGCGCTGACCTGCGGGGCGTTCCACATCCGCTCGGGCGGCCGGGCGTACTTCAACACGACGCCGCTGGGCCGCGCGGTCACCGGCACGCTCCTGGTCCGGGCGATGCTGGAGGACGACGTCCAGATCTGGGGCGACGGCTCCACGTTCAAGGGCAACGACATCGAGCGGTTCTACCGCTACGGCCTGCTGGCCAACCCGCACCTGCGCATCTACAAGCCCTGGCTGGACGCGGAGTTCGTGACGGAGCTCGGCGGCCGCAAGGAGATGTCGGAGTGGCTGGTCGCCCACGGCCTGCCCTACCGGGACAGCACCGAGAAGGCGTACTCCACGGACGCCAACATCTGGGGCGCCACCCACGAGGCCAAGACGCTGGAGCACCTGAACACCGGTGTAGAGACCGTCGAGCCGATCATGGGCGTGCGGTTCTGGGACCCGTCGGTCGAGATCGAGACCGAGGACGTCACGATCGGCTTCGACCAGGGCCGCCCGGTCACGATCAACGGCGAGAAGTTCGAGACGGCCGTCGACCTGGTCCTGAAGGCCAACGCCATCGGCGGCCGCCACGGCCTGGGCATGTCCGACCAGATCGAGAACCGGATCATCGAGGCCAAGAGCCGGGGCATCTACGAGGCGCCGGGCATGGCCCTGCTGCACGCCGCGTACGAGCGCCTGGTCAACGCGATCCACAACGAGGACACCCTCGCCCAGTACCACAACGAGGGCCGCCGCCTCGGCCGGCTGATGTACGAGGGCCGCTGGCTGGACCCGCAGGCGCTGATGGTCCGCGAGTCGATCCAGCGCTGGGTCGGTACGGCCGTCACCGGCGAGGTCACCCTGCGGCTGCGGCGCGGCGAGGACTACTCGATCCTCGACACCACGGGCCCGGCCTTCAGCTACCACCCGGACAAGCTGTCCATGGAGCGCACCGAGGACTCCGCCTTCGGCCCGGTCGACCGCATCGGCCAGCTCACCATGCGGAACCTGGACATCGCGGACTCCCGCGCCAAGCTGGAGCAGTACGCGGGCCTCGGCATGATCGGCACCGCGAACCCGGCCATCGGCGCGGCCCAGGCCGCCGCCACCGGCCTGATCGGCCAGCTCCCCGAGGGCGGCGCCGAGGCCATCGCCTCGCGCGGCGAGGTCTCGGACCAGGACGAGATGCTGGACCGCGCGGCGATGGAGGCCGGCACGGACTGACCGTCCCCGCTGCGCGACAGGGCCGGCCGGACACCTGCGAGGGTGACCGGCCGGCTCTTCTGCGTACGGCGGGAGTGCGCGGAGCCACGGTCAGGGGCGCCCCGCCGGTTCGAGGGTGTGCGCGGGCCCGCCCTCGGCGGGGGCCGCCACGGCCGGGGCGTCCTCCGTGAGGCCGTAGCTCGCCCTGACCGCCCGCTTCTCCTTCCACAGGTGGAAGACGGCGATCCCGAGGATGGCCGTGCCGACCGCGTTGGCCACGAAGTGCCACCAGATGCGGTACGTGGCCAGCGCCGGGCCGGGCTCGATGGCGCCGAACCAGGTCGACAGGCCGATGGCCCGGCTCGCGCCGAGCGCGACGGAGGCGGTCAGCACGATGTGCTCCAGGCCGTGGATGCCCTGCATCCAGACGCCCATCCGGGCCCACTTGCGGGACTTCAGCTGCCCGGCGACCCGGTGCGTGATCTGCACGATGCCGACCAGCCCGGCGAGGAAGATGAAGTTCCCGATCAGATGCAGGATCTCCATCCCGAGCGACGGCTTGCTCGGGTCGATCTGTCCGAACCCGCGGGAGAAGCTGTTGCCCCACGGCGTCATCCACGCCGGGTCGTAGGGGTGCGCGATCCAGTACGCGGCCTGGGCCACGTGCTCCTGGAAATGGCCGATCTGGCCGATGACACCGATCCCGATGAGCGCCACGGCGACCTTGTACACCCACGGCCGCACCGGCCGCCTGTTGCCGACCGCGAGCACGGCGACGGCGGCCCACATCGCGACGGCCCAGCCGACGAACAGGACGGCGCCCAGGGTGTCCACCGTCGACGCGGTGGACTCCATCCCGGGCATGCCCGTCATTCCTGGCATTCCTGAGTGATCCATACGAGGTCCCTTCGAGAAACACACACGTATCGAAGAGACTGCTGGCAAACCGCCCTTTTCCGCTTCTTCCGGATTGCTGAACCGGCACCGAAACGAATCGGGGCCGGATGCCCCGAAGCGCACCCGGCCCGCATCACCGCAGGTCACCAGGGCCGTGCGTGCATCTCCCTGACGAGGCCGCCCGCACCGCTCACATCGACGTAGTCACCGGCCGACACCGCGCTGCCCGTGGTGGACCAGCCGCCGAAGCTCCACCGCCAGTCCCCGTCGAGGGTCGCGGTGACCGTCGCCCTCAGCGCGCCCGTGGAGCTGGACCGCACGGTCTTCACGGTCTCGTACGAGGTGGTGCCCTTGGGCCGGAACTGGAGCTGGACGGACGCGTCCGCCACCCCGGTGTACGTGTGCTTCACCCAGTCCGCCCGCTTCAGCGTGCCGGTCACGGTGATCGGCTTGCCCTTCGCCACCGGCTCGGGCGCGGCGTTGACGGTGGCCTTGGCGTAACGGCGGACCTGGACCCGGCCGGACGTGCCCACGTGCTTCTCGGACTTGATGGCGTTGTCGTTGCCGAAGAGCACGACTCCGTAGCCGACCGTCCATGCGGTCGCGTCGCCGTTCGAGTCCAGGTCGTAGCGAGGATCGACGGACATGATGCCCGCACACTGCGCGGTCCTCACCGCCACCTCGTAGCAGCCGTATTCGCTCGGATAGATGCCGCCGCTGCTCGCCCCCTTGACGGCCGTGGTCCCGTGATACAGGTACGGCCCGGCGTTCCAGGTGTAGGGGTCAGCGGCGCTGTAACCGGCGGGAAGGTTGACCCGGTACGAGACCGGCACCCTCTTCACCTCCGCGGTACCCACCACGATGGGCTTGCCCCCGTTGACGACGATCTCCGTCACCGTGCCACTGGTGTCGGCGGCCGTCGCCGTCGGTGCCGTGAGCGCCGAGAGGGCCAGAGCCCCCGCGAGCGCGGCCACGGCGCCGGTTCTGCCTGATTTCATGCGCACCTCTTCCATCCGCAGGGAAAGACGGGGCGCGCAGGCTACCAGCACCCCGTAACCGCCCCCGCACCGGTGCGCCCTCTCCCCCACGTGACCGAGCCCACCCCCCGCTCCCGTGGAACTCCCGCGACAATGAACACGTGATCACTTCACCCGCACGGAGCCCGCGACGCGCCGAGCACGCGGCGACGCCGTACGTCGACCTCTCCCGGGCGGAGTGGAGCGCGCTGCGCGACAAGACGCCGCTGCCGCTGACCGCCGAGGAGGTGGAGCGGCTGCGCGGGCTCGGCGACGTCATCGACCTGGACGAGGTGCGGGACGTCTACCTCCCCCTCTCGCGGTTGCTGAACCTGTACGTCCAGGCCACCTCCGGGCTGCGCGGCGCGCTCAACACCTTCCTCGGCGACGCGGGCAACGGGCAGGGCGCGCAGCGCGGCACCCCGTTCGTCATAGGCGTCGCGGGCAGTGTCGCCGTGGGCAAGTCCACCACCGCGCGCATCCTCCAGGCGCTGCTGGCCCGCTGGCCGGAGCACCCCCGGGTCGAGCTGGTCACCACGGACGGCTTCCTGCTGCCGATGAAGGAGCTCCAGGCGCGCGGCCTGATGTCCCGCAAGGGCTTCCCGGAGTCGTACGACCGGCGTGCCCTCACCCGTTTCGTCGCCGACATCAAGGCGGGCAAGGACGAGGTCACCGCCCCGGTCTACTCCCACCTGATCTACGACATCGTCCCCGGCGAACGCCTCACCGTGCGCCGCCCGGACATCCTGATCGTGGAGGGGCTGAACGTCCTCCAGCCCGCCCTGCCCGGCAAGGACGGCCGCACCAGGGTCGGGCTCGCCGACTACTTCGACTTCAGCGTGTACGTGGACGCCAGGCCGGAGGACATCGAGACCTGGTACCTCAGCCGCTTCCGGAAGCTGCGCGAGACGGCGTTCCAGGACCCGTCCTCGTACTTCCGCAAGTACACCCAGGTCTCCGAGGCCGAGGCGATGGAGTACGCGGCCACCATGTGGCGCACCATCAACCGGCCGAATCTCGTGGAGAACGTGGCGCCGACCCGCGGACGTGCCACGCTGGTGCTCCGCAAGGGGCCCGACCACAAGGTCCAGCGGCTGTCCCTGCGCAAGCTCTGAACTCCGGAAGGGTTGCTCCGTGCTGCATCTGCGCCTGCTCGTCCCCGCCGACCGCACGGACGAGGTGACGGGCCTGCTGGAGCGGACCGTCGGCACCGCGCACCTCGCGGTGCTGCCGGGCGTCTCGCGCGACCCGGTGGGCGACGTGGTGCTGTGCGACGTGGCGCGCGAGGCCGGCGACGAGCTGATCGCCGAGCTGCGCCGGATCGGACTCGACGAGTTCGGGGCGATCACCGTCGAGAACATGGACCTGACGCTCTCCGCGCGCGCCGACCGGGCGGAGGAGGAGGCGCCGGGCGAGGGGTCGGACGCGGTGCTCTGGGAGGAGCTGGTCGAGGCCACGCACGACGACTCGACGTTCAGCGCCACCTACGTCGCGTTCCTCGCGGTGGCGACGATGCTCGCCGCCTGCGGGGTGATGCTCGACAACGCGATCCTGATCGTGGGCGCGATGGCGGTGGGCCCCGAGTTCGGGCCGCTCGCCGGGATCTCGACGGCGCTGGTGCAGCGCGCCCCGCGCCTGGTGGGGCGCTCGCTGATCGCGCTGATCGGCGGGTTCGCCGCGGCGATGCTGCTGACGGTGGGCTTCGCCTGGCTGATGGACGTCTTCGGGCTGTTCAACGAGGACATGATCGAGGCGGACCGGCCCAACACCGCGTTCGTCTGGCAGCCGGACTGGATGTCGTTCGTCGTGGCGTTCCTCGCCGGCATCGCCGGGACGCTCTCGCTGACCTCGGCGAAGTCCGGCGCGCTCATCGGGGTCGCCATCTCGGTGACCACCGTGCCCGCGGCCGCCAACGCGGCGGTGGCCTTCAGCTACCGGGACTACGGCCAGATGACGGGGTCCGTCCAGCAGCTGCTGGCGAACCTCGGCGGGATCGTGGCGGCGGGCACGCTGACGCTGCTGGCGCAGAAGGCGCTGTGGCGGACGACCCGCCGTCACCAGCGGGCCCACCAGCGCGCCCACACGAAGCCCACGGCACCGACGCGCTGAAAACAGCCACGGGAGGGGCGGGCGCACCGCGCACCCGCCCCCGGGAGCGTCAGCCCAGGGCCGACTTCACGACGTCCGCGAGCCGGCTCGCCACCGTGCGGGCCTGCTCGATGTCCGCCGCCTCGACCATGACCCGCACCAGCGGCTCCGTGCCCGAGGGGCGCAGCAGCACGCGGCCGGTGGCGCCCAGCTCGCGCTCGGCCTCCGCGACGGCGGCGGACACCTCCTGCGAGGTGTGCACGCGGGACTTGTCGACGTCCGGGACGTTGACCAGGACCTGCGGCAGGCGCTCCATGATCCCGGCCAGTTCGGCGAGCGAGCGGCCCGTCGCGGCGACCCGGGCCGCGAGCATCAGGCCGGTCAGGGTGCCGTCGCCGGTCGTGGCGTGGTCCAGGACGATGACGTGGCCGGACTGCTCGCCGCCCAGCGCGTAGCCCTCGGCCTTCATGGACTCCAGGACGTAGCGGTCGCCGACGGCCGTCTGGACGAGCTGGATGCCCTCGCGCTCCATGGCCAGCTTGAAGCCGAGGTTCGACATCACGGTGCCGACCACGGTGTCGCGGCGCAGCTGTCCGGCCTCGCGCATGGCGAGGGCCAGCACGGCGAGGATCTGGTCGCCGTCGACCTCCTCGCCCGCCGCGTCCACGGCCAGGCAGCGGTCGGCGTCGCCGTCGTGCGCGATGCCCAGGTCCGCGCCGTGCTCCACGACGGCGGCGCGCAGCAGCGCGAGGTGCGTGGAGCCGCAGCCGTCGTTGATGTTCAGCCCGTCCGGCTGAGCGCCGATCGTGACGACCTCGGCCCCGGCACGGGCGAACGCCTCGGGCGAGACGCGGGCGGCGGCGCCGTGCGCCTCGTCCAGGACGACCTTCAGGCCGTCGAGGCGGTTCGGGAGGACGCCGATGAGGTGGGCGACGTACCGGTCGAAGCCCTCCGCGTAGTCCGTGACGCGGCCGACGCCGGCCCCGGTCGGGCGGGTCCACGGCTCTCCGGTGCGGTGCTGCTCGTACACCGTCTCGATGCGGTCCTCCAGCTCGTCGGCGAGCTTGTGGCCGCCCCGGGCGAAGAACTTGACACCGTTGTCCGGCATGGCGTTGTGGCTGGCGGAGAGCATGACCCCGATGTCGGCGCCGAGTGCGCCGGTCAGGTAGGCCACGGCCGGGGTCGGCAGCACGCCGACGCGCAGGACGTCGACGCCCGCGCTGGCCAGGCCGGCCACCACGGCGGCCTCCAGGAACTCTCCGGAGGCGCGCGGGTCGCGGCCCACCACGGCCGTCGGCCGATGGCCCTCGAAGGTGCCCGCCTCGGCCAGTACGTGTGCCGCGGCCACCGAGAGGCCGAGCGCGAGCTCGGCCGTCAGGTCCGCATTGGCGACACCGCGCACGCCGTCCGTGCCGAAGAGTCGTCCCACTGGTGTCCTCCGAAAGTGCTCCGAAACGCAAAAGATCAGATCATGCAACCAACAAGCCTATGAACGCCTTATGTCGTTATATGCCCGAGGATGTCGATAAACGAACGCCCCGGCAGCACGAGAGGTGCCGCCGGGGCGAACGGTAACGCGGATGAGCAGGCGGTTTAGCGCTTGCTGTACTGCGGGGCCTTGCGGGCCTTCTTGAGACCGGCCTTCTTGCGCTCGACCGCACGGTCGTCGCGGGAGAGGAAGCCGGCCTTCTTCAGGGTCGCGCGGTTGTTGTCCACGTCCGCCTCGTTCAGCGCGCGGGCCACGCCCAGGCGCAGGGCGCCGGCCTGACCCGAGACGCCGCCACCCGCGATGCGGGCGATGACGTCGTAACGGCCGTCGAGCTCGAGCACCTTGAAGGGCTCGTTGACTTCCTGCTGGTGCACCTTGTTCGGGAAGTAGCTCTCGAGGGTGCGACCGTTGATCTTCCACTTGCCGGTGCCCGGAACGATCCGGACGCGGGCGATCGCGTTCTTGCGACGGCCCAGGCCGGCGGCGGGCTGCGGGTCGCCGAAGCGGCCGGCGAGCGACTCGGAGGTGTACTCACCCTCGACGGGGACCTCGGACTCGAAGGTGGTCACCTCGGCGAAGGTCTCCTCGCCCTCGGTGCCCTCGACGGTGTCAACAGTGGTCTCGGCCACGATTCTCCTCAGATCTTTCTTTATGTCTTTGGGGGGAGGCCGGGACTACTGCGCGACCTGGGTGATCTCGTACGGAACCGGCTGCTGCGCAGCGTGCGGGTGCTGGTCACCCGCGTAGACCTTCAGCTTCGAGATCATCTGGCGGCCCAGGGAGTTCTTGGGGATCATGCCCTTGATGGCCTTCTCGACGGCCTTCTCGGGGTTGTTCGCGAGGAGGTCGTCGTAGCGCACGGAGCGCAGACCACCCGGGAACCCGGAGTGGCGGTACGCCATCTTCTGGGTCCTCTTGTTGCCGGACAGGTGAACCTTGTCGGCGTTGATGATGATGACGAAGTCGCCCATGTCCATGTGGGGGGCGTAAATCGCCTTGTGCTTGCCTCGCAGGAGGTTCGCAGCCGTGGTGGCGAGACGGCCCAGGACGACGTCCTGCGCGTCAATGATGTGCCACTGACGGGTCACATCGCCGGGCTTGGGGCTGTACGTACGCACTTCGTAGCCTTCGCTTCTTCAGTGGATGGGGTCCAGACACACGACACCTCTGAAGCGATCATGCAGCTGGGGCACACAATGCCGGGACGACGCCCGTATGCGAGCCACTGGTAACTGCTCCAGAGAACTTACGCAGGGACTCGGCGCGTCACGAGGACGCAGCCCATGCGTATAACAAACGTCGACACTACCCGTCCGGCCCCGGACGGGTCAAAACGCGCCCCCTACCGCGCCCGCTCGACCCGTCGCTCGTCCCACACCGGCTCCGTGGTCTCGCGGACGACCCCGTCCGAGCCGAAGACCAGATAGCGGTCGAAGCTCTTCGCGAACCACCGGTCGTGCGTCACCGCGAGCACGGTGCCCTCGTACGCCTCCAGACCGTCCTGCAGCGCCTCCGCCGACTCCAGGTCCAGGTTGTCCGTCGGCTCGTCCAGGAGCAGAGCGGTCGTGCCGGACAGCTCCAGGAGCAGGATCTGGAACCGGGCCTGCTGCCCGCCGGACAGCTTCTCGAACGCCTGGTCCCCCTGCCGCTCCAGCTCGTAGCGGCGCAGCACGGACATCGCGCCGCCCCGGTCCTTCGCGTGCTCGGTCCAGAGGATGTCGACCAGTGTGCGGCCCAGCAGCTCCGGGTGCGCGTGGGTCTGCGCGAAGTGCCCGGGGACCACCCGCGCACCGAGCTTCCACTCCCCCGTGTGCGCGACGGGCTCGCCCGCGAGCAGCCGCAGGAAGTGCGACTTGCCGGACCCGTTGGAGCCGAGGACCGCGACCCGTTCCCCGTAGAAGACCTCCAGGTCGAACGGCTTCATCAGGCCGGTCAGCTCCAGGCCCTCGCAGGTCACCGCGCGCACCCCGGTCCGGCCGCCGCGCAGCCGCATCCGGATGTCCTGCTCACGCGGCGGCTCCGGCGGCGGTCCCGCCTCCTCGAACTTCCGGAACCGGGTCTGCATCGCGTGGTAGCGGCTGGCCATGTCGGGGCTGATCGCCGCCTGCTGGCGCAGCCGGTGCACGAGCGCCTTCAGCCGCTTGTGCTCCTCCTCCCAGCGCCGCAGCAGCTCCTCGAAGCGGGCGAACCGCTCCTTGCGGGCCTGGTGGTACGTGTCGAAGCCGCCGCCGTGCACCCATACGTCGCTGCCGGCCGGGCCGGGCTCCACGCTGACGATCTTCTGCGCGGCGCGGGACAACAGCTCCCGGTCGTGCGACACGAAGAGCACCGTCTTGCGGGTCTCCCTCAGCCGCTCCTCCAGCCACCGCTTGCCGGGGACGTCGAGGTAGTTGTCCGGCTCGTCCAGGAGCAGCACCTCGTCGGGGCCCCGCAGCAGCGCCTCCAGGACCAGCCGCTTCTGCTCACCGCCGGACAGCGTGCGCACCTCGCGCCACTGCGCCTTCTCGTACGGGACGCCCAGCGCGGCCATGGTGCACATGTCCCAGACCGTCTCGGCCTCGTAGCCGCGCGCCTCCGCCCAGTCGCTCAGCGCCTGCGCGTACGCCATCTGCGCGGCCTCGTCGTCCACGGTGAGGATGCGCTCCTCGGCCCGGTCCACGGCGAGCGCGGCCTCCCGGATGCGGGGTTGCGCGACGGAGACCAGCAGGTCACGGACGGTGCGCTCGTCGCGGACCGAGCCCACGAACTGGCGCATCACGCCGAGCCCGCCGCTCACCGACACCGAACCGCCGTGCGGCTGGAGCTCCCCGGCGAGCAGCCGCAGCAACGTGGTCTTCCCGGCGCCGTTCGCCCCCACGAGGGCGACGACGGCACCGTCGGCCACCCGGAACGAGGCATCGCCGAGCAGCACCCGCCCGTCCGGAAGGTAGTACTCAAGGTGGCCCGCTTCGAGATGTCCCATGCAGAGCATTGTCACGGGCACCGCGGGGTTGGCCCAACCGGATTACGTGGCGTCTAGGCCCTGTCGTCACATTCCCGTCTGCCGGGCGACGCCATGCACGCACTCTCGCCGCACCGGCCCGCCCCTGCGGGCGGACGACGGGAATGTGACGACAGGGCCTAGGATGCGCGGCATGAGCTTTGGGGACGGGGGGCCCTCCGAGGGGCCCGGGAACGGCGGCACTCCCGACTGGGAGGCCCTGGCCGACGCCTCCGCGGCCCGCGCCAGGCGCAAGAAGTGGCTGCTGATCGGCGGTGGCGCCCTCGCCACGGCGGCCGTCGCCGCGGCCGTGGCGACGGCGGTGATCTCCGCGAACGGCTCCGGCTCCGGGGACCGGGCCGGGAAGCACGCGAGCGAGCTGCCCACGGCGGACGAGCTGCCCACCGAGATCCCCGCGCCCGAGCCGTCCTTCTCGTCCGTGGCACCCCCGCCCCCTCCGGACCCCCGGGACTACATAGCCGACGTGAAGAAGGACCGGCTACCGGTCGACGTCGACGCCTTCTTCCCCGACGACCAGCTGACCGCCGGAGGCCGTACGTACGCCAGGGGCGCCACCCACCGCACCGGGCAGTGCGCGGCGACCACCCAGGGCGCGCTGGGCGCGATCCTCACCGCCAACGGCTGCGACCAGGTCATCCGGGCGACGTACAGCAGGGACGGCGTGGCGGTCACGGTCGGCATCGCGGTCTTCGACACGGAGGCCCAGGCGAAGCGGACCGCGCGGCTGGCGACCGGCGGGCTGGCCTCGCTGAGCGGGTCGGGCGTCCCGGTCTTCTGCCGCGACGGCGTGATCTGCCGCCGCACGGCGAATTCGTACGGCCGGTACGCGTACTTCACGGTCGGCGGCTTCACGGACGGCCGCGACGCCACCAAGGCCGACAAGGACGTGTACGCGACCGGCGACGCCCTGACGGACTACACCTTCGGACGCATCCGCCACCGCGGCGAGGTCCAGGCCTCGGCCGCCGCCGACATCACGACGACCTAGGGTCTTTCCTTTGGATCAGGCTGGATCAGGGAGCGGGGCGTGCCACGCCCCGCGAGCCCAGCATGATCCAAAGGAAGGGCCCTAGCAGCAACCCGTCCCCGGCAGCGTCCGCACATTCCGCGCCTCCACCGCACGCGCCGCCAGCAGCTCGTCCGCCGGATACGCGACCTCCTCCAGGGTCAGCCCGTGCGGCCGCACCACGTGCACCCCGGGGTCGCGCACCCCGGCGGCCAGCACCTCGGCCGGCCACGGGTCGGGGCGCCGCCCGTCGCCGACGAAGAGCATCGCCCCGACGAGGGCGCGCACCATGTTGTGGCAGAAGGCGTCCGCCTGCACGGTGCCGGTGATGATCCCGGTCTCCGCGTCGCGCACCCAGTGCAGCTTCTGGAGCGTCCGGATGGTCGTCGCGCCCTCGCGCTTCTTGCAGTACGCCGCGAAGTCGTGCTCCCCGGTCATCCGCGCCGCCGCCGCGTTCATCGCGGCCACGTCCAGCGGCCGGTCGTGCCAGAGCACATGGCCCCGGACGAGGGGGTCGACGCCGCCGGGGCGATCGGCGACGCGGTACGCGTACCGGCGCCACAGGGCGGAGAACCGGGCGTTGAACCCCGGCGGCGCCTCCGCGATCCGCCAGACCCGCACGTCGGGGGCCATCCGCCCGGCGAGCCGCCTCAGCAGCTTCTCGGCGTGCTCGGCCCACACCTCTTCCGGCAGGTCGACATGGGCGACCTGGCCCCGGGCGTGCACCCCGGCGTCGGTGCGGCCGGCCACCGTCAGGTCGTACGTGCGCGAGGAGCGGGTCACGGTCCGCAGCGCATCCTCGATCTCGCCCTGGACCGTCCGCCGCGCGGTCTGCTTCGCCCAGCCCGAGAAGTCCTTGCCGTCATAGGCCAGGTCCAGCCGTACCCGTACGGAACCGGGCTCCACCTCGTCACTCACCAGCGCATCCTCTCAAGATCCCGCACAGCCGAACGGGCCCGCACCGCCCCGGAGGGTGATGCGGACCCGTTCAGTGGTTCCGGAACGCTCAGGCGTCCTGCGCGTCCTCGACGGACTCGACCGGGGTCTCGTCCTTCTTGGCCGCGTCTTCCTTGACCGCACGCTTGGTGGCGGCCTCGGCCTCACCGGTGGCCTGCTGGGCCACGGTCAGCGCCTCGACCAGCTCGATGACGGCCATCGGGGCGTTGTCACCACGACGGTTGCCGATCTTGGTGATGCGGGTGTAACCACCGGGGCGGTTCTCGTAGCGCGGGGCGATCTCGGTGAAGAGCGTGTGGACGACGCCCTTGTCCGTGATCGACTCCAGCACCAGGCGACGGTTGTGGATGTCGCCCTTCTTCGCCTTGGTGATGAAACGCTCCGCGACCGGACGCAGGCGGCGGGCCTTGGCCTCGGTCGTGGTGATGCGGCCGTGCTCGAACAGCGACTTCGCGAGGTTGTTGAGAAGAAGCTTCTCGTGCGCGGCGCTGCCGCCCAGACGGGCACCCTTGGCGGGCTTCGGCATGGGTTTCTCCTTGTGTGCTGCACCGGCCGTATCAGGTACCGGTGTCAGTTCCCACACGACGGTCGTCGCGCGGAAGTGTGTGACCGCGGCGGGCGTTCAAGCCCGTCCGGCGATTGAGGACAAAAGCCCTCGCCCGGACCGGGGCACCCAAGAACGGGCACCCCAGCCGGGAGACGTACTAGTACTGCTCGGTCTCCACGAACCCGGCGTCCGCGTCGTCATCGGCGCCGAAGGCGTCGGCGGCGGCGGTCGGGTCGAAGCCGGGAGGCGAGTCCTTGAGCGCCAGGCCCATACCGGCCAGCTTCGCCTTGACCTCGTCGATCGACTTCGCACCGAAGTTGCGGATGTCGAGCAGGTCCGCCTCGGAGCGGGCCACCAGCTCGCCCACCGAGTGGATGCCCTCGCGCTTCAGGCAGTTGTACGAGCGGACCGTGAGCTCCAGCTCCTCGATCGGCAGCGCCAGGTCCGCCGCGAGCGCGGCGTCCGTCGGCGACGGGCCCATGTCGATGCCCTCGGCGTCGATGTTGAGCTCGCGCGCCAGACCGAACAGCTCGACCAGGGTCTTACCGGCCGAAGCCATCGCGTCACGCGGACGCATGGCCTGCTTGGTCTCGACGTCGACGATCAGCTTGTCGAAGTCGGTGCGCTGCTCGACACGGGTCGCCTCGACCTTGTACGTGACCTTGAGCACCGGCGAGTAGATGGAGTCGACCGGGATGCGGCCGATCTCCTGGCCCACCTGCTTGTTCTGGACGGCGGAGACGTAGCCGCGACCGCGCTCGACGGTCAGCTCCATCTCCAGCTTGCCCTTGCCGTTCAGCGTGGCGAGGACCAGGTCCGGGTTGTGCACCTCGACACCGGCCGGCGGCGCGATGTCCGCGGCGGTGACCAAGCCGGGGCCCTGCTTGCGCAGGTACATCACGACCGGCTCGTCGTGCTCCGAGGAGACGACCAGCTGCTTGATGTTGAGGATGAGGTCGGTCACGTCCTCCTTGACGCCCGGCACGGTGGTGAACTCGTGCAGGACACCGTCGATGCGGATGCTGGTGACAGCGGCACCCGGAATCGAGGAGAGGAGCGTGCGGCGCAGGGAGTTGCCGAGCGTGTAGCCGAAGCCCGGCTCCAGCGGCTCGATGACGAACCGCGAACGGAATTCGTCGACGACCTCTTCGGTCAGCGACGGACGCTGAGCGATAAGCATGCTGTGATCCTTCAGTCGGGGGCACCCACTATTTGATGCCCGACAGATGTAACAAGGGTACGGGCGGTACGCCTCCGAAGAGGTGTACCGCCCGGACCCGGCGCTACTGGCGCACGGCCGTCACCGGCCGTGACGACTCAGACGCGGCGACGCTTCGGCGGACGGCAGCCGTTGTGCGGCGTCGGGGTGACGTCCTGGATCGAACCGACCTCGAGGCCCGTGGCCTGGAGGGAGCGGATCGCGGTCTCGCGGCCGGAGCCCGGACCCTTCACGAAGACGTCGACCTTGCGCATGCCGTGCTCCTGCGCGCGGCGGGCGGCCGACTCGGCGGCCATCTGCGCGGCGAAGGGGGTGGACTTGCGCGAGCCCTTGAAGCCGACGTGGCCGGCGGAGGCCCAGGAGATCACGTTGCCCGTGGGGTCCGTGATCGAGACGATCGTGTTGTTGAACGTGCTCTTGATGTGCGCGTGGCCGTGAGCGACGTTCTTCTTTTCCTTGCGACGCACCTTCTTGGCTGCGCCCTGACGACCCTTGGGGGGCATGTCTTGACTCCAGATGGAGAGGGGAGGTGATCGGTCCTACAGCGAAGACCGCTGGTTGCTGCGGAGGCCGGATGTGCCGGTCGCCCGCAGTGCGTCCGCTGAGGACTACTTCTTGCCGGGCTTCTTCTTGCCGGCGATCGCGCGACGCGGACCCTTGCGGGTACGGGCGTTGGTGCTGGTGCGCTGGCCGTGGACCGGCAGACCGCGGCGGTGACGGAGACCCTGGTAGCAGCCGATCTCGACCTTGCGGCGGATGTCGGCCTGGATCTCGCGGCGGAGGTCACCCTCGGTGCGGAGGTTGGCGTCCACGTACTCGCGGATCTTGACCAGGTCCTCTTCGGCCAGGTCGCGAACGCGGGTGTTCGGGTTCACGCCGGAGGCGGCGAGGATCTCCTTGGACCGGGTGCGCCCGATACCGAAGACGTAGGTGAGGGCAACCTCCACGCGCTTTTCGCGCGGGATGTCAACACCTGAAACGCGTGCCATTCAATGGCTCCAGTTGTTAAGTCGGGGGTCTTCCGCAGAACCACTCCCGACCGCCGACCCCTCGCTGGGAGAGGTGGTACGTCCGGGTCCCCGGCCCCCGCCGGAGGTGCCGTCAGCCGTGGCTTGGACGGATTCTGCGTATGTACGTGTTACGTGCGTCGCGCGAACTGCGAGATGCAGGGGGTCGTGCGTCAGCCCTGGCGCTGCTTGTGGCGCAGGTTGTCGCAGATGACCATGACCCGGCCGTGACGGCGGATCACCTTGCACTTGTCGCAGATCTTCTTGACGCTCGGCTTGACCTTCATGGGATGTCAGGTTCTCCGGGTCAGTGCCCACGCCCGCACGGAAGCGGACGGCGGCAAGATCTACTTGTAGCGGTAGACGATCCGGCCACGCGTCAGGTCGTACGGAGAGAGCTCCACGACGACCCGGTCATCCGGGAGGATGCGGATGTAGTGCATACGCATCTTGCCGCTGATGTGCGCGAGGACCTTGTGACCGTTCTGGAGCTCCACCTTGAACATGGCGTTCGGGAGGGACTCGATCACGGTGCCCTCAATTTCGATGGCACCTTGCTTCTTGGCCACGCTTCGCCCTTCGAATCGGCTACCTTGATCGACTTTCGTTCCCCGCATGCGGACACACGGATGCACGAGAGCCGACGAGTCAGTCTACGTCAGCGGACTCCCAAAGGCGAATCCGTCAAGTTTGCCCAGCCGGGGAGATCCTTAGACCTCCCCGCGGGCTCCAATCAGCCGAGGGGGTCCGGCGCCGCCTCCACGCCGTACTGGGCCAGCTTCTCGCGGCCGCAGTCCGGGGCGGTGAGGACCAGCGGGCCCTGCTCCGTGAGGGCGATGGAGTGCTCCCAGTGCGAGGACCAGGTGCCGTCCGTGGTGATGACGGTCCACTCGTCCTCCAGCACCTCGGTGTGCGGGGTGCCCAGCGAGACCATGGGCTCGATCGCCAGGCAGACGCCCGGGACCAGCTTGATGCCCTTGCCGCGCTTGCGGGAGACGTAGTTCAGCAGGTGCGGGTCCATGTGCATCTCGGTGCCGATGCCGTGCCCGCCGTAGTCCTCGATGATCCCGTACTTGCCGGTGGCGGGGCGGGGCTGGCGGCGGATGTAGGACTCGATCGCCTTCGAGATGTCGATCAGCCGGTTGTTGACCTTCATCGCGGCGATGCCGGCCCACATCGACTCCTCGGTCACCCGGGAGAGCTCGATTAGCTCCGGCGCGTGCCCCGTGCCGACGAAGGCGGTGTACGCGGCGTCGCCGTGCCAGCCGTCCACGATCGCCCCGGCGTCGATGGAGATGATGTCGCCGTCCTTGAGGACCGTCCTGTCGTCCGGGATGCCGTGGACGACGACCTCGTTGACCGAGGTGCAGATGGTCGCGGGGAACCCGCCGTACCCGAGGAAGTTCGACTTCGCACCGTGGTCGGCGATCACCTTGCGTGCCACCTGGTCCAGGTCGCGGGTGGTGGCGCCGGGCACCGCCGCCTCACGGGTGGCCGCGTGGATGGCAGCGACCACCAGCCCCGCCTCGCGCATCTTCGCGATCTGCTCGGGGGTCTTGATCTGCACCATGCTGCGGCGCCTTTCCGGTGGGACGGTGACGGGGGACGGGTCTTCCACGATACGCGGCGGCACGCAGTCGGCCGCGGCGTCCGAGGACGCCGCGGCCGGCTCGTACTGCGTTACTGCAGGGGTGGGCGCTCAGTCCTCCGCGGACTTCTTCAACGCCTCCATGGCCCGGTCGGTCACATCGGTGACCTTGCCGAGCGCGGAGATGGTGACCACCAGGTCCTGCGCCCGGTAGTAGTCGATGATCGGCTCGGTCTGCGTGTGGTAGACCTCCAGCCGGGTACGCACCGTCTCCTCGCTGTCGTCGTCGCGCTGGTACAGCTCGCCGCCGCAGGTGTCGCAGACGCCCTCGGTCTTCGGCGGGTTGTACGTGGCGTGGAAGACGTGCGCACTGTCGTTGCGGCAGATGCGGCGACCCGCGATCCGCTTCACGACCTCGTCCTCGGGGACCTCCAGGTCGAGCACGGCGTCCAGCTTCACGCCCTCGTCCTTGAGCATCACGTCCAGGGCTTCGGCCTGACCCACGTTGCGCGGGAAGCCGTCGAGCAGGAAGCCGTTGACCGCGTCCGGCTGGGACATGCGGTCCTTGGCCATCCCGATCGTCACCTCGTCCGGCACCAGCTGCCCCGCGTCCATGAAGGCGCGGGCCTGCTTGCCAAGGTCGGTGCCCTGGCTGATGTTGGCGCGGAAGAGGTCGCCCGTGGAGATGTGCGGAATCGACAGGTTCTTGGCAAGGTACGCGGCCTGCGTTCCCTTGCCGGCACCCGGCGGGCCGACGAGGACGATTCGCATCAGCGGAGGAACCCTTCGTAATTGCGCTGCTGGAGCTGACTCTCGATCTGCTTCACGGTCTCCAGACCCACACCCACGATGATGAGGATGCTCGTCCCGCCGAACGGGAAGTTCTGGTTAGCGCCACCGAAGCTTGCCAACGCCATCGTCGGCACCAGAGCGATCAGACCCAGGTACAGCGAGCCCGGCCAAGTGATCCTGTTGAGCACATAGCTCAGGTACTCGGCAGTAGGTCGACCAGCCCGGATACCCGGGATGAAGCCACCATACTTCTTCATGTTGTCGGCGACTTCCTCGGGGTTGAACGAGATCGCCACGTAGAAGAAGGCGAAGAACACGATCAACAGGAAGTACGCCGTCATGTAGTACGGGTGCGTGCCCTTGGTCAGGTTGTCCTGGATCCAGATGGCCCAGCCCGCCTTGGAGTTGGAGAACTGGACGATCAGGGCCGGGATGTAGAGCAGCGAAGAAGCGAAGATGACGGGGATCACACCCGCCTGGTTCACCTTCAGCGGGATGTAGGTGGAGGTGCCGCCGTACGAACGGCGTCCGATCATGCGCTTCGCGTACTGCACCGGGATACGGCGCTGGGCCTGCTCGACGAAGACGACGAGGGCCACCATGACGAAGCCGACCAGGATGACGGTGAAGAACTCGATCCAGCCGTCCGCCAGCTTGCCGCTGGTCTTGATGGCCCACATGGCCGACGGGAAGGTCGCGGCGATCGAGATGAACATCAGGATCGACATGCCGTTGCCGATGCCGCGGTCGGTGATGAGCTCACCGAGCCACATGACGGCGGCGGTGCCGGCGGTCATCGTGATGACCATCGTGATCGTCGTGAACAGCGAGTCGTTCGGAACGATCTGGTCGGCGACCGGGCAGCCGCTGAACAGGGCGCCGCTGCGGGCGGTGGCCACCAGGCCGGTGCCCTGGAGGATGGCGAGCGCGACCGTCAGGTAACGCGTGTACTGCGTGATCTTGGCCTGGCCGGACTGCCCCTCCTTCTTGAGCGCCTCGAGTCGGGGGATGACCACGGTCAGCAGCTGGAGAATGATGCTGGCCGTGATGTACGGCATGATGCCGAGCGCGAAGATCGTGATCTGCAGCAGCGCACCACCGCTGAACATGTTCACCAGGCCGAAGAGGCTGTTGTTGCCCTTGCTGGCCTGATCAACACAGGTCTGGACGTTCTCGTAGCTCACGCCCGGTACCGGGATGTGGGCCCCGAGCCGGTAGAGCACGATGATGCCGAGAGTGAAGAGCAGCTTCTTGCGCAGGTCGGGCGTCTTGAACGCCCGGGCGAAGCCGGTGAGCACGGTGCCTCCTGCGACCCCCGCGCAGAGCGTAGAGGTGACGGTCTTGAGGATCGACGGATACGTAAAAGCCAAGGAGCCCCGAACGCGTGCGCCCAGGGGTTACCACAGCAACGGACGCCACCTTACCGGCGTACATGCCCCCCTAGGAACGACCAACCGGGGATGCCCCATTTGAGAGGGCATCCCCGGTCGGATGTTCAGGCCACCTAGGTGTCCGAGTTGTCTCAGACGAGCTCGGTGACGGTACCGCCGGCGGCGGTGATCTTCTCCTTGGCGGAGCCGGAGACGGCGTCAACCGAAACCTGCAGCGCCACGGAGATCTCGCCCTGTCCGAGGACCTTGACGAGGTGGTTGTTGCGCACGGCACCCTTGGCGACCAGGTCGGCCACCGTGACCTCTCCACCCTCGGGGTAGAGCGTCGCGAGCTTGTCCAGGTTCACGACCTGGTACTCCGTGCGGAACGGGTTCTTGAAGCCCTTGAGCTTCGGGAGGCGCATGTGGAGGGGCATCTGCCCACCCTCGAAGCGCTCCGGAACCTGGTAGCGGGCCTTGGTGCCCTTGGTGCCACGACCGGCGGTCTTACCCTTGGACGCCTCACCACGACCCACACGGGTCTTGGCGGTCTTGGCGCCCGGGGCAGGCCGGAGGTCATGGGCCTTCAGCGGCTTGTTCTCCGCCATGTCAGTCGACCTCCTCAACCGTCACGAGGTGGCGGACGGTGTGCACCATGCCGCGGAACTCGGGGCGGTCCTCCTTGACAACCGAGTCGTTCAGGCGCTTGAGCCCGAGCGAACGCAGGGTGTCGCGGTGGTTCTGCTTGCTGCCGATGTACGACTTCGTCTGCGTGATCTTGAGGCGAGCCATTACGCACCCGCTCCCGCACGCGCACGAAGCAGAGCCGCGGGGGCGACGTCCTCGAGGGGCAGACCGCGGCGGGCCGCGATCTCCTCGGGACGCTGCAGGCCCTGGAGGGCCGCCACGGTCGCGTGCACGATGTTGATCGGGTTCGAGGACCCGAGCGACTTCGACAGGATGTCGTGGACGCCGGCGCACTCCAGCACGGCGCGCACCGGACCACCGGCGATCACACCGGTACCCGGGGAAGCCGGCTTGAGCAGGACGACGCCCGCGGCCTTCTCACCCTGGATCGGGTGAGGGATGGTGCCCTGGATGCGCGGGACCTTGAAGAAGTTCTTCTTGGCCTCTTCCACGCCCTTGGCGATGGCCGCGGGAACTTCCTTGGCCTTGCCGTAACCGACACCGACGGTGCCGTCACCATCGCCCACCACGACCAGCGCGGTGAAGCTGAAGCGACGACCACCCTTCACAACCTTGGCGACTCGGTTGATCGCGACGACGCGCTCGACGTACGCGGTCTTCTCGGCGGCGGCAGCGCCGCCGTCACGGCCCTTCCGGTCCCGCCGCTCGCCGCCACCGGCACCGCTTCCGCGGCGCTGGGGTCCAGCCATTGGATTTACCTCTCTCTGTTACGTCCGCTGTGCGTAGGAACCGGGGCTAGAACTTCAGCCCGGCTTCACGGGCGGCGTCAGCCAGAGCGGCAATCCGCCCGGCGTACTGGTTACCACCGCGGTCAAACACGACGGCCTCGACGCCTGCGGCCTTGGCACGCTCGGCGACCAGGGCGCCGACCTGCTTGGCCTGGCTGCTCTTGTCGCCCTCGCCACCACGGATGGAGACGTCCAGGGTCGACGCCGACGCGAGCGTGTGGCCCGCGATGTCGTCGATGACCTGAGCCACCATGTGGCGGTTGGAGCGGGTCACGACCAGGCGCGGACGCTCCGGCGAACCGGAGATGTGCTTGCGGACGCGGATGTGGCGCCGCTTGCGAGCCGCGCGCTTGTACGCGTCGCCCTTGGCGATCTTCACGCCGTATGCCATGGCTACTTACCAGCCTTTCCGACCTTGCGGCGGATGACCTCGCCGGCGTACTTGACGCCCTTGGCCTTGTACGGGTCAGGCTTCCGCAGCTTGCGGATCTTGGCCGCGGTCTCGCCGACCTTCTGCTTGTCGATGCCCTCGACGGTGAACTTCGTGGGGGTCTCCACCTTGAAGGTGATGCCCTCCGGGGCCTCGATCAGGATCGGGTGGCTGTAGCCCAGGGCGAACTCCAGGTTGGAGCCCTTCGCCTGGACGCGGTAACCGACACCGCTGATCTCGAGCGCCTTGATGTACCCCTGGGTCACACCGGTGATCATGTTCGCCACCAGCGTGCGGGACAGGCCGTGCAGGGCCTTGTTCTGACGCTCGTCGTTCGGGCGGACGACGTTCAGGACGCCGTCCTCACCCTTGGTGACCTCGATGGGCGCCGCGACGGTGTGCGTGAGGGTGCCCTTGGGGCCCTTCACGTTGACCGTCCGGCCATCGATGGTGACGTCCACACCGGCGGGAACCTGGATGGGGAGCTTGCCGATTCGCGACATGAGCTATTCCTCCGTTCCCGACTACCAGACGTAGGCGAGGACTTCCCCACCTACGCCCTTCTTCTGAGCCTGCTGGCCGGTCAGGAGACCGTGGGACGTGGAGATGATCGCCACGCCCAGGCCGCCGAGGACCTTCGGCAGGTTGGTGGACTTTGCGTAGACACGCAGACCCGGCTTCGAGATGCGCTTGATGCCGGCGATCGAGCGCTCGCGGTTCGGGCCGAACTTCAGCTGGAGGACGAGGTTCTTGCCGACCTCGGCGTCCTCGACCTTCCAGCCGGTGATGAAGCCCTCCTGCTGGAGGATCTCCGCGATGTGCGACTTGATCTTGCTGTGCGGCATCACGACGTCGTCGTGATACGCCGAGTTCGCGTTGCGCAGACGCGTGAGCATGTCTGCGATGGGATCAGTCATGGTCATGAGTTGGCCTTCGGCCTCTCTCGCCGGGGTTTCCTGTATGCGCCATCCCTCTCCCCGCTCAGAGGCGGGACGGGTGCGGTGCGGGGACCTACGGCGTAGTAAGTCGGTCATGGGCGGCAGGCGCCCAACCCTGCAAGCCTACGGCATGCGGGGCCGGACTCCTGCCGACCAGATGCTTACCGAGAGTCTCCGGTGATTCCCAACGCCCAGAGGGCGAAGGAGAATTACCAGGAGCTCTTGGTCACGCCCGGCAGCTCGCCGCGGTGAGCCATCTCACGAAGGCACACGCGGCACAGGCCGAACTTGCGGTAGACGGAGTGGGGCCGGCCGCAGCGCTGGCAACGGGTGTAACCCCGGACGCCGAACTTCGGCTTGCGGGCGGCCTTAGCGATCAGAGCCTTCTTCGCCACGGTCAGTTCTCCTTGAACGGGAAGCCGAGGTGACGAAGGAGGGCACGACCCTCGTCGTCATTGGTCGCCGTGGTGACCACGGTGATGTCCATGCCCCGGACCCGGTCGATCTTGTCCTGGTCGATCTCGTGGAACATGACCTGCTCCGTGAGACCGAAGGTGTAGTTGCCACGGCCGTCGAACTGCTTGGGCGACAGGCCGCGGAAGTCACGGATACGCGGCAGCGCGAGCGACAGCGTACGGTCCAGGAACTCCCACATGCGGTCACCGCGGAGGGTGACGTGGCAGCCGATCGGCTGCCCCTCGCGCAGCTTGAACTGCGCGATCGACTTGCGGGCCTTGGTGACGGCCGGCTTCTGACCGGTGATCGTGGTGAGGTCCTTGACGGCACCGTCGATCAGCTTGGAGTCGCGGGCGGCGTCGCCCACACCCATGTTGACCACGATCTTGACCAGACCGGGGATCTGCATGACGTTCTCGTAGGAGAACTCCTCACGCAGCTTGCCGGCGATTTCCTCGCGGTAGCGCGTCTTCAGACGCGGCGCGGTGGTGGTAGTCATCAGATGTCCTCACCGGTGCGCTTGGCAACACGGATCTTGTTGCCCTCGTCGTCAAAGCGGTAGCCGACGCGAGTAACGACCTTCTTGCCGTCCTTCTCAACAACCAGCTGCACGTTGCTGACGTGGATCGGGGCCTCGGTCGTCACAATGCCACCGGTCTGCGAACCGCGAGCGGTCTGGCCGGCCTTGGTGTGCTTCTTGACCCGGTTGACACCCTCGACGAGGACGCGGTCCTGAGCGGGGTAGGCCACGATGACCTTGCCCTGCTTGCCCTTGTCCTTGCCGGTGATGACCTGTACCAGGTCGCCCTTCTTGATCTTCATGCTTACAGCACCTCCGGCGCGAGCGAGATGATCTTCATGAACTTCTTCTCGCGCAGCTCACGGCCCACCGGGCCGAAGATACGGGTGCCGCGGGGGTCGCCGTCGTTCTTCAGAATGACGGCGGCGTTCTCGTCGAAGCGGATGTACGAGCCATCCTGGCGACGACGCTCCTTGACGGTGCGAACGATGACCGCCTTGACGACGTCACCCTTCTTCACGTTGCCACCGGGGATCGCGTCCTTGACGGTGGCGACGATGACGTCACCGATGCCCGCGTAGCGGCGACCCGAGCCACCGAGAACACGGATGGTGAGAATTTCCTTCGCACCCGTGTTGTCGGCGACGCGCAGTCGCGACTCCTGCTGGATCACGTCTATCTCCTGATCGTCTGCCGGTTCCCGGCAGGGGCCCCGCTAACGGGTGCCCCTGCCGAGCCTGGCGGAACTGACCTGAGGGGAAGTCCCCTCAGGAATTACTTGGCCTTCTCGAGGATCTCGACGATGCGCCACCGCTTGGTGGCGGACAGCGGCCGGGTCTCCATCAGGAGGACGCGGTCGCCGACACCGGCGGAGTTCTGCTCGTCGTGGGCCTTGAGCTTGTTCGTACGGCGGATGACCTTGCCGTACAGCGCGTGCTTCACGCGGTCCTCGACGGCGACGACGACGGTCTTGTCCATCTTGTCGCTGACGACGAGGCCCTCGCGGGTCTTGCGGAAGCCGCGCTCGGTCTTGGTCTCAGTCACAGTGTTCTCGCTCATCAGACGCTCTCCACCGTTTCGATGCCCAGCTCGCGCTCGCGCATCAGGGTGTAGATCCGGGCGATGTCCTTACGGACGGACTTGAGCCGACCGTGGTTCTCGAGCTGGCCCGTCGCCGCCTGGAAGCGGAGGTTGAACAGCTCTTCCTTGGCCTCGCGGAGCTTGTTCAGGAGCTCCTCGTTGCCCAGCTCGCGCAGCTCGGACGCCTTGGTACCGGCCGACATCACGCTTCACCTGCCTCGCGCTTGACGATCCGGCACTTCATCGGCAGCTTGTGGGCCGCACGAGTCAGCGCCTCACGGGCGATCTTCTCGTTGGGGTACGACAGCTCGAACATGACGCGTCCGGGCTTGACGTTGGCGATCCACCACTCCGGGGAACCCTTACCGGAACCCATGCGGGTCTCGGCAGGCTTCTTGGTGAGGGGACGGTCCGGGTAGATGTTGATCCAGACCTTGCCGCCGCGCTTGATGTGACGGGTCATCGCGATACGAGCGGACTCGATCTGACGGTTCGTCACGTACGCCGGGGTCAGCGCCTGGATGCCGTACTCGCCGAACGCAACCTGCGTGCCACCCTTGGACATGCCGCTGCGCTTGGGGTGGTGCTGCTTGCGGTGCTTGACCCTACGGGGGATCAGCATTTCGGTCAGGCCTCCGTTCCGGTGCTCTCAGCAGCCGGAGCAGCGGCGGTCGCCTCGGCCTTGGGGGCCTCGGCGGCCGGAGCCGACTGCTGCGGCTTGCGGCCGCGGCCGCCACGCTCGCCACCGCGGCCACCGCGGCCGGCCGGGCGGTCAGCGCCGCCACGGGCCGGGCGGTTGCCCGCACGGGCAGCAGCGTTCTCGGCGCGGACCTCGGCGATGTTCTTGACGTCGCCCTTGTAGATCCAGACCTTCACGCCGATGCGGCCGAAGGTCGTCTTGGCCTCGAAGAAGCCGTAGTCGACGTTCGCGCGGAGCGTGTGCAGGGGCACACGGCCCTCGCGGTAGAACTCCGAGCGGGACATCTCGGCGCCGCCGAGGCGGCCGCCGCACTGGACCTTGATGCCCTTGGCGCCGGCCTTCATCGTGCTCTGCATGCTCTTGCGCATGGCACGACGGAAGGAGACGCGGGAGGAGAGCTGCTCGGCGACGGCCTGGGCCACCAGCTGAGCGTCCACCTCGGGGTTCTTGACCTCGAGGATGTTCAGCTGGACCTGCTTGCCGGTCAGCTTCTCCAGCTCGCCGCGGATGCGGTCGGCCTCGGCGCCGCGGCGGCCGATGACGATGCCCGGGCGAGCGGTGTGGATGTCGACGCGGACGCGGTCGCGGGTGCGCTCGATCTCAACCTTCGAGATGCCGGCGCGCTCCATGCCCTTCGTCATCATGCGACGAATGGCGACGTCTTCCTTGACGTAGTCCTTGTACAGCTTGTCGGCGTACCAGCGGGACTTGAAGTCCGTGGTGATGCCGAGCCGGAACCCGTGCGGGTTTACCTTCTGGCCCATTACCGGGTTCCTTCCTTGCTGCTGACGACCACGGTGATGTGGCTGGTCCGCTTACGGATCCGGTAGGCACGGCCCTGGGCGCGCGGACGGAACCGCTTCAGGGTCGGGCCCTCATCCACGTACGCCTCGCTGATGACCAGCGAAGAGGCGTCGGTGTGGTCGTAGTTGTGTGCGGCGTTGGCAATGGCGCTGTCCAGCACCTTGCCGACCGGCACGCTCGCGGCCTGCGGGGCGAAACGCAGGACCGCCTGAGCCTCCGTGGCGTCCATGCCACGGATGAGGTCCACCACGCGGCGGGCCTTCATGGGCGTGACGCGGATGTACCGCGCCTGGGCCCTGGCTTCCATGGTTGTCCCTTCGGTGTAAGTCATAGTCAGTCACCCCGCGTTAGCGGCGCTTCGACTTCCGGTCGTCCTTGACGTGGCCGCGGAAGGTGCGAGTCGGCGAGAACTCGCCGAGCTTGTGGCCGACCATCGACTCGGTGACGAACACCGGGACGTGGATCTTGCCGTTGTGCACCGCGATGGTGTGACCCAGCATGGCCGGGACGATCATCGAGCGACGGGACCAGGTCTTGATGACGTTCTTGGTGCCTGCCTCGTTCTGTGCGTCCACCTTCTTGGCGAGGTGGCCGTCGACGAAGGGCCCCTTCTTGAGACTGCGCGGCATCTAAACCCGCTCCTAGCGCTTCTTGTTCGTCTTGCGGCGGCGGACGATGTACTTGTTCGACGCCTTCTTGGGCGAACGAGTACGACCTTCCTTCTTACCCCACGGCGAAACCGGGTGACGGCCACCGGAGGTCTTGCCCTCACCACCACCGTGCGGGTGGTCGACCGGGTTCATGACGACACCACGGACGGTCGGGCGGACGCCCTTCCACCGCATGCGGCCGGCCTTGCCCCAGTTGATGTTCGACTGCTCGGCGTTGCCGACCTCGCCGATGGTGGCGCGGCAGCGGGCGTCGACCAGGCGGATCTCACCCGACGGCATACGAAGGTGGGCCATGGTGCCCTCCTTCGCCAGCAGCTGCACGGAGGCACCCGCGGAGCGGGCGAACTTCGCGCCGCCGCCGGGCCGCAGCTCGATGGCGTGGATGGTCGTACCGACCGGGATGTTGCGCAGCGCCAGGTTGTTGCCGGGCTTGATGTCGGCGGCCGGGCCGTTCTCGACACGGTCGCCCTGCGCCAGGCCACGCGGCGCGATGATGTAGCGCTTCTCGCCGTCCGCGTAGTGCAGGAGCGCGATGCGCGCGGTGCGGTTGGGGTCGTACTCGATGTGCGCGACCTTGGCCGGCACGCCGTCCTTGTCGTGACGACGGAAGTCGATCACGCGGTAGGCGCGCTTGTGGCCACCGCCCTGGTGGCGAACGGTCACACGACCGGTGTTGTTACGGCCGCCCTTGTTGTGCAGGGGGCGGACCAGCGACTTCTCCGGCGTGGACCGCGTGATCTCGACAAAGTCGGCGACGCTGGAGCCACGACGGCCCGGGGTCGTCGGCTTGTACTTGCGGATACCCATTTCTCAGTCCTCGTCCGATTCCGGACGACTCGGCCTCACTAGGAGGTCGGGCCGCCGAAGATGTCGATACGGTCGCCCTCAGCGAGGGTCACGATGGCGCGCTTGGTGTCGGCGCGCTTGCCGAAACCGGTGCGGGTGCGCTTGCGCTTGCCCTGGCGGTTGATCGTGTTGACCCCGGTGACCTTGACCGAGAAGACCGCCTCGACGGCCTGCTTGATCTGGGTCTTGTTGGAGCCCGGCGCGACGATGAACGTGTACTTGTTCTCGTCGAGCAGCGCGTAGCTCTTCTCCGAGACAACCGGCTTGACGAGAACGTCGCGCGGGTCGGAGTAGGTCTTGCTGGTAACGGTCGCCTCGCTCATCAGGCGTCGCTCCCTTCGGTCTCAGCGGTCTGGGGGCCAGACACGAAGGACTCGAAGGCGGCCTGGGTGAAGACCACGTCGTCAGAGACGATCACGTCGTACGTGTTCAGCTGGCCCGGCTCCAGGATGTGCACCTGGGGCAGGTTGCGTGCGGAGAGCCACGCGGCCTCGTCGTTGCGGTCGACGACCAGGAGCAGGTTCTTGCGCTCCGAGATCTTGCCGAGCAGCGTCTTGGCGGCCTTCGTAGAGATCCCACCCTCGACCACGCCGGTGACGACGTGGATGCGGGAGTGACGCGCCCGGTCGGAGAGGGCACCACGGAGGGCGGCGGCCTTCATCTTCTTCGGGGTGCGCTGCGAGTAGTCACGCGGCTGCGGGCCGTGGACGACGCCACCGCCGACGAACTGCGGCGCACGGGTCGAGCCCTGGCGCGCGCGGCCGGTGCCCTTCTGGCGGTAAGGCTTGCGCCCACCACCGCGGACCTCGCCACGGGACTTGGTCTTGTGCGTGCCCTGACGGGCAGCTGCCAGCTGTGCGACGACGACCTGGTGGATCAGCGGAACGCTGGTCTTCGCGTCGAAGATCTCCGCGGGGAGCTCGACGGTACCGGCCTTGTCGCCTGCCGGCGAAAGGATGTCAATGGTGCTCATTACCTCAAGCCCCCTTGGCCGCGGTACGGACCAGGACGAGGCCGCCGTTCGGACCGGGGACCGCGCCCTTGATGAGGAGCAGACCCTTCTCCGCGTCAACCGCGTGGATGGTCAGGTTCTGGGTGGTGACGCGCTCGTTACCCATGCGACCGGCCATGCGCATGCCCTTGAAGACACGCCCAGGGGTGGCGCAGCCACCGATCGAACCGGGGGAACGGTGCTTGCGCTGCACGCCGTGACCGGCGCCGAGGCCCCGGAAGTTGTGACGCTTCATGACACCGGCGAAGCCCTTGCCCTTGCTCTTGCCCGTGACGTCAACCTTGACGCCGGACTCGAACACCTGGGCGGTGATCTCCTGGCCGAGCGTGTACTCGCTCGCGTCAGGGGTGCGGATCTCCACCAGGTGGCGGCGCGGGGTGACGTCGGCCTTGGCGAAGTGGCCCTTGAGGGGCTTGTTCACCTTGCGCGGGTCGATCTCGCCGAAGGCGATCTGCACCGACTCGTAGCCGTCGCTGTCGTTCGTACGGACCTGCGTCACGACGCACGGACCGGCCTTGACGACGGTCACCGGGACGACCCGGTTGTTCTCGTCCCAGACCTGGGTCATGCCGAGCTTCTCGCCCAGGACGCCCTTGATGTTCTTGCTCATCTCGGCCGTCCCCTCAGAGCTTGATCTCGATGTCGACGCCCGCCGGCAGGTCGAGGCGCATCAGCGAGTCAACCGTCTTCGGCGTGGGGTCGAGGATGTCGATGAGGCGCTTGTGCGTGCGCATCTCGAAGTGCTCGCGAGAGTCCTTGTACTTGTGCGGCGACTTGATGACGCAGTACACGTTCTTCTCAGTGGGCAGCGGCACCGGGCCCGCGACCGACGCACCAGTGCGGGTCACCGTCTCGACGATCTTCTTCGCCGAGGAGTCGATGACCTCGTGGTCGTAGGCCTTGAGCCGGATGCGGATCTTCTGTCCCGCCATGGCTACTAGTAGTCCTGTCTCTCGTTTAACGCTCTGGAACCCGGGGTTCGGTAACTCCGTCTCCGACCCACGCGGTCGGGCGTGTCGCATCCCCTCTACGCAGAAGTCCCGAAGGATTTCCCAACCAAGGGGGTGCGGGCCGAAGACCACGCTGCCGGGGGACGAAACCCCACCGGGTGCCTGGCCGGTGCCCCACTTACGCTTCCCGGAAGATTCCCGTACGTCCGGCCCGCATGGGGCCGACGAGTACTGTGGGACTCGCTTCCGGTCCTCCCGGCGGGAGGCGCGCAGCATTGACACTCAACCGAGCAACCTGGCTAGTGTGCCATACGGGCTGTGAGCCTGGCCAATCGGGCCCGGGATCTTACCCCTACCGAGTGGCTGGTCAAACGCGGGCGCGCCCCGGACGGCCCCCGGACCCCGTCCTTCCCCCCATTATTCGGTCGTACGCGCGTGCTCCCGCCCCTACAGTTTCGGGCCGGATACGGCAACGGCACGGGGGCGGAAGATCATGCGGACGCACTATCCACGGACGCCTCATCTGCCCTGGTCGCCCGGGGCCACCTCCGACGACGTGCGGATGACGGATCTCGCGGCGCTGGCCGGGACCGAGGTCGTCGTCACCGAGAAGCTGGACGGCGAGAACACCACGCTGTACGCGGACGGGCTGCACGCCCGTTCGCTGGACTCGGCGCACCACCCGTCCCGGACCTGGGTGAAGGCCCTCCAGGCCCGCGTCGGTCCCCGCATCCCGCAGGGGTGGCGGATCTGCGGCGAGAACGTGTTCGCCCGGCACTCCCTCGCGTACGGCTCGCTGGAGAGCCACTTCTACGGGTTCTCCGTGTGGAACGGCGACCGCTGCCTGGGCTGGGACCGGACCGTGGAGTTCCTGCGCTCCCTGGGCATCCCGGTGCCGCCGGTGCTGTGGCGCGGGGTGTTCGACGAGAAGGCGCTGCGCGCGCTGAAGCCGGACACGGGGCGGCAGGAGGGGTACGTCGTGCGCCCGGCGGCGGGCTTCCCGGCGGCGTTGTTCGGGCGCGTCGTCGGGAAGTGGGTGCGGCCGGGGCACGTGGTGACCGGTACGCACTGGATGCACGCGGAGGTCGTGGAGAACGGGCTCGGGCCCGCGGCGGCGCTGTGGTCCGTACGGTCCGGAGCGCCGGTCGACCCGGCGGCGCTGGCGGCGGCGGTGGGTGCCGGTCCGGAAGGCGGGCCCGGCGCCGCGGCCATCGGGGAGCAGGCGGGCTCCCCGGTCCACGCCCTCGCCGCCGCCGACGCCCTGGACGCCCTCGGCCGCACCGGCGACGACCGGCTCGCCGGCGTCCTCGCCGCCCTGCTGCACGGCACCCGCCGCACGGCCCTCGCCCCGCTGCTGGCCCCCGCGCTCGGCATGCCGCTCGCCCGCCGCGTCGCGGATCTGGTCGGGCTGGCCCCCGGGCTGCACCGCCCCTACCCCGACGAGGAGCGGCGCGCCGGGCTGGCGCGGATGGCGCTCGCCGCCGACCTGTCCGTCCTGCACGCGGTGTCCGGGGTGCTGGCGGACACCGACGGGGCGCGGGAGCAGGTCGAGTGGTCGGCCCTGCACGCGGAGGAGGTGCGGGAGCCGGACGGGCTGGCCGGGGCGTTCGCCGCTCTTGAGCCGGAGGCCGCCGCGCGCTGCCTGGCACAGGCCCGCGAGGCGCACGCGGCGGGGCGCGTCGCCACCGCCGACGAGGCGGTCGCCGCGACCTGGCGGTGGCGGTCCGGGGACTTCCCGCGCCTGGTGCAGCTGGCCGGGCCCTCGGGCAGCGGCAAGAGCACCTTCGGCCGGGGCCTGCCGGGAGTCGCCACGTACATCTCGCTGGACGACCTGCGCCTGGCCCGGGGCTCGCGGGCCGACCAGAGCGCCAACGGGGACGTGCTGCGGGAGGGTCTGGACCGGCTGGACGCGGCCCTCGTCCCCGGCGCGACGGTGGTCTGGGACGCCACCTCGCTCAACCCGCACCAGCGCTCCCTGGTCCACGCGGTAGCCCGGCGCCGGGACGCCCTGGTCACGCACGCCGTGGCCTGGATCGGCGAGGCGGAGCTGGCCGCGCGCAACGGGCGCCGGGAGCACCCCGTACCACCGGGGGTGCTGGCCTCGCAGCTGCACCGGTTCGTCCCCCCGTATCCCGGCCAGGCGCACCGCACCTGGTACATCGGCACCAGCGGAACCGTGGAGGACCGGGCCTGATGCGTACGAGCGAGGAGATCTACCACCGCGTCCGCTGGGACGCCCGCTTCGACCCGGCGCGCTTCGTGCTGGGCGTGGCGCAGCGCGGCCGGGAGCCGAAGCGGGTGCCGCTGGACCGGTTCACGCCGGGCGGCGACATCCCGTGGCACCGGGTGCTGTTCTTCGAGGCGGACGGCGAGCTGGTCTGGGACCGGGCGACGGGCACGGACCGCGTCGACGCGACGGACGCCGGGCGGATACGGGAGGCGCGCCGCCTGCCTTCCCCGTACTTCACCGCCCGGACCCCGCACGCGTACTCCCCCGCGACGGGCACCTGGGAACCGGCGCCGACCGGCGCGAAGGGCCCGGCGGGCCCGCTGACGGTCCTCACCTGGAACACCCTGTGGGACCGTTACGACAGCGACCGCATCGACACCGCGCGCCGCCGCCCTCTGCTGGCCGAGGCGCTGCGTGCGGCGGACGCGGACGTGATCGCGCTCCAGGAGGTGGAGCCCGCGCTGCTGACGCTGCTCCTGGGCTACGAGTGGGTGAGCGCTCACTACACCCTCGCGACCGACCCGGCCGGGCACGACGTCCCCGACACCGGCCTGCTGCTGCTCAGCCGCCTGCCGGTGAGCGAGGCGGCGGTGCACGTACTGGGCCCGCACAAGGCGGTCGCGGCGGCGGTGGTGGAGACGGCGGACGGCCCGGTCACGGTGGCGGTCACGCACCTCAGCAGCGACCACTCCCCCGACGGCGCGGCCCGCCGGGACGCCGAACTGACGGACCTCTCAACGGGGTTGGCGGCGGTGGAGGGCGAGCTCGTCCTCGTCGGCGACTTCAACGACGGCGGCGACCACCCGCAGACCCGCCTGGCGATGACGGACGCGTGGACGGAGGTGCACGGCCCGGCCGACGACACCCCGACCTTCGACCCGTCGGCCAATCCGCTGGCCGCGATCTCGTCCCTGTCGGGGCGGGTGTCGCGTCTGGACCGGGTGCTGCTGCGCACGGACCGGCTGCGGGCGGGTACGGCTGGACTGACGGGGGAAGCGCCGGGGCCGGGTGGGCTGTACGCATCGGATCACTACGGGGTACGGGTGGCGCTCGGCGCGGCCTCCCTGCACGCCGAAGGGGTGGCCGAACGCGTCGCGGCCGCCCTCCCCGACGCGCACGTCCACCTCATCGGCTCGCGGCGCATGGGCTGCGCGCGCCCCGGCGCGGATCTGGACCTGGTGGCGGCGCTCCCGGCCGTCGCGGGCGTACGGGACCGGATCGCCGCCGCCTTCCCGGAGGCGCTGGGCCTGAGCGAGGTGAGCGGGGCCCGTGTCCCCGGGCTGCGGTGGTACGTGGACGGCCTGCGGGTGGACCTGGTCACCGTGGCGACGGGGACCGTACCCCCGGCCGAGGCGGTGGCGCGCCGCGTGGAGCTGGGCGAGGCGGCGGCGGTCGCGCTGAGCGCGGTGACCGACGCGGAGGCGTTCCCGCGCCAGGAGGCGTTCACCGCGCTGGCCCGGCAGGTCAAGGAGTGGGCGGCGGCCAGGGGCCTGGACTCCGCGCCGTGCGGCGGCCTCCCGGGCATCGCCTGGGCGACCCTCGCGGCCCGCACGGCACAGGAGGGCGGCGGCCTCCGGGACTTCTTCGCGACCTGGGCGGCCTGGGACTGGCGCGATCCGGTGGGCGACGGCCCGGGGACGGACGCACCGGTGACGGTGTACACCCCGACGGCCCCGGTCCGTTCCTGCACGAGCCAAGTGGGCCCCGCTGGGCGGGACTTGCTGACGGCGGAGCTGTTCCGCGCCTGGGAAGTCCTGGACGCGGAACCGGAAGCGCTCTGCGCCCCGCCCGCACTCACCGAGCACGCGGCCTGGGCCCTCGCGACGGCGGCGCCGTCCGAGGAGGGCCGCCTGCGACGCCGCCTCCTGGCCCTGGCAGCCGCCCTCGCGGAAGCGGGCGCCCCGGACTGCCGCGTGTGGCCGCGCCCGGTCACGGCGACCGGCACCACGGGCTACGCGATCGGCCTGGGCGCGACACCGCCGGACGGGGCCCGGCTGGCGGAGATCGGGGCGGAAGTGCTGCGCGGGATCAGGGGGGCGTCGCTGCGCCCCGGCCGGCGCCCACACGACGCCTGAGAGCACGCTCTACGGGGCCTCGTGCCGCGTCAGCCAGCTCGCGATCTCGTCCACCACCACGGGGTCCACATGGCCGGGCCGCGCGTAGTCGGCCGGGGTGGACGGGCCGCTCCCGGCGAAGAAGAGGTGGTCGAGGCGGTCGTGGACGCGGATCGACACCCCCGGGCGGCCCGCCAGGGCGCGCCGCCAGCCCGCGAGGTCGTCGGCGACGCTCACCTGGTAGTCCCGGCCGCCCTGGAGGATCAGCATCGGGCACTCCAGCCCGGCCGCCGTGGCCGCCGGGTCGTAGCCGCGCAGGTCGAGCCAGTAGGAGGCGGAGAACCCCAGTGGCAGCGACTCCGGGGGCGTGTCGGGCGTGAGTCCCGGGTCCGCCACGGCGGCGGCCTGCCGGACCAGGGCCGACACCATCGCGTCGGCGGCCGGACCCGGCTCCAGCTCCGCCAGATGGCGCGCCACCCGGACCGCCGCCTCGTGCATCGGCTGCGTGTCCGCGGCGAGCATCACCAGACCGGCGATCGAGGGGTCGGCCGCGGCGATCCGGGGCGCCGCCTTGCCGCCCATGCTGTGCCCCAGCAGGTGGATGCGGTCCGGGGCCACCTCGGGCCGCTCCCGCAGCAGCCGGACGGCGGCGAGCGCGTGGGGCACGTACTCGTCGGCCATCGTGAAGTCCGGCCGCAGACGGTCCGGGTGCGCGAAGGTCACCTTGTCGAAGCGCAGCACGGCCACCTGCCGGGAGGCGAGGCCCCACGCGAGGTCCTTCAGCGGCTTGTTCGCGCCGACGCTCCCGTCCCGGTCGAACGCGCCGCCACCGCTGAGCAGCACCACGGCGGGCCACGGCCCCTCGCCCACGGGCAGGGTGAGCGTTCCGGGAACCGCGAGCGTTCCGGTGCCCACGACGACTTCGCACTCGGTGAACCGGTCCTCGTCCACGTAATCCGGCACCTCCCAGGCGGCGTCGCCCTGCGTGTCGAACCGCAGCCCCTGCAACAGCCCGTCGTCACCGGCCGACGTGACCACGGTGAACCCGCCTTCGGCGCAGAGCACCGGTATGCGCACGCGTGCCGAGCCTGCCTCGGCCACCGGCTCCTCCACGACCGCACGCCCGCCGCGTCCGGCGACCTCGGTCGCCCATGCGAGCCGCAGCTGCTCGGCGGAGACCGCTGCGCGCAACGGAGGCGCGAACAGCTCCACCGACTCCTCGAACCGCTCGGACCGCAGCAGTGCGGCGAACCGCCGCGCCGATTCCGGCACCCCACCCTCAACCATTCTCATGAATGAGAAAGGTAGCAGCTGTGAGAAAGTAGAGCGTGGACTCCCTGGACCTGCTCGCCCATCCCATCCGGCTGCGGATCGTTCTCGCGATGGGTGGCGCAAGGACGCTGACCACCTCTCAGCTCTGCGCCCGCATCCCGGAAGCCTCCAAGGCCACCGTCTACCGGCACATCGACCTGCTGACGGCCGGGGGCATCCTCGAAGTGGCCGAGGAGCGCAGGGTGCGCGGCGCGGTGGAACGGCATTACCGGCTGCGCCAGGACCGGGCCGCGATCACTCCGGAGACGGTGTCCGCGCTCACTCCGGAGGACCACCGGCGCGCCTTCACCACGGCGATGACGGCTTTGCTGGCCGAGTTCACCGCGTACCTCGACCGTGACGGGGCCGATCCCGTGGCCGACCAAGTGGGCTACCGCCAGCACTCGCTGTGGCTGAGCCCGGCGGAGCTGGAGGAGCTGATCGCCGGCCTGCGCGCGGCCATCGCCCCGAAGCTCGCCAACGAACCGGGGGCGGAGCGGACTCAGTACCTGCTCAGCCCGATCCACTTCCCGATGGAAGCGCCTCCCTCGGAAACCGGGGCGCAGCGAACCTCAGAAGACGCGCACCCCATGTAACGCCCGTCCCGTCCGCTGCCAAGTACGGGTGACAGGCAGGCCGGAAGACTGGGAGGCACCCCCTTGACGAGCGACCCCTGCGACAAGGACGGGCCGGCGGCGGCAGCACGCGACCCGGACCTCTTCGAGGTGTTCTACCGGCGCCACTTCGACGCGATCACCCGCTTCGTCGCCCGGCGCGTCACCGATCCCCACACGGTCGCCGATCTGACGGCGGAGGTCTTCCTCGCCGCGATCGACTCCGCGGACTCCTACCGTCCGGGCCGGGGCAGCGAGACGGCGTGGCTGTTCGGCATAGCCCGCAACCTGGTCGGCGCCGAGGCCCGCCGCACCGCCCGCCAGTCCGCCCTGGGCGCCAGGATCGCGGGCCGCAGGCTGCTGTAGGCGGACGACATCGCGCGTCTGGAGGAGCAGTTGGACGCCGAGGCGGCCGGTCGCCGGGCGCTGACCGCGCTCGCCGTCCTCCCGCAGGGCGAACGCGCGCTGCTGGAGCTCATCACCGTCGACCAGCTCACGCTCCCCGAGGCCGCGTCGGCGCTCGGCCTCCGCCAGGTGACCGCCCGGGTGCGGCTGCACCGGGCGCGCAAGACGCTGCGCGGGGCGGTGCACGGCATCACGGAGCAACCGCCCCCGGAACCGGCCCTCGTCACGGACACACGCATCGCGGGAACAGGGGAGCGCGCATGAACGCGACATTCGAGGACCGGCTGCTCGAAGAGCTGAAGCGGGAGATCGCGGCGCGCGGACCGAAGCCCGCCCCGGTGCGCCCGCGCCGCGTGATCACAGCGCCGAGGCTCGCGCTCGCGGCCGGACTGGCCACGGCGGCGACGGTGGCAGCGGTGCTGCTGCCCGGGGCGCCCGCGACGCCCAAGGCGTACGCCGTGGACCGGAACGGAGACGGCAGCGTCACCGTCACCCTCTACGACCTCACCCCGGACCCCGAGGAACAGGACGCCCTCGTGGCGCGGGTGCGCGAGCTGGGAGTTCGGGTGAGCATCGACAGCCCGCCCGACGGAACCGCCTGCGCCCGGCCCAGGGGGGAGGTCATTCAGCCCCCGGCGGGCGTCGCGGACCCCGGGATGAAGATCGACATCGGGACTCCGACGGATGGCATGCCCGGAGTCACGCCCTCGCCCCCGCCGGACACGGAGGACAAGGCTCCTGCTCCCGATGCCGGCTGGCGGGCCACCCTCCACCCCGGCGACACCCTGGTGATCGAGCACGACCACGGCATCGCATGGTTCGCGGCGATCAAGGGCGCCGCCACCCCGTGCGACCCCCGGCCCGTCACCGAGGCCGTCCCGCCCCCGCCACCGGCGTCGCCCGGGCGGCCTTGAGCCGACGCGGAGTCTGACAATGACAGCGCGAGTGCCGCTGCCGCGGCTCGTGCACGAACCCCGGTGATCGGCACCCCGAAGGCAGTGTGCGATGCCCGTGCAGGTGCTCAACGACGACGATGTACGTGCCCGGCTCGACGCCCCGACGGCCGTGCGGGCCGTGCGCTCCTGGCGGCACATGAGGACGGGCTCCACGCGCCGCCCCGGGTGCACGCCGGTCTCGGGGCGTTGACCCGGTGTTCACGGCAGGCCATCTGCGTACGGAGAAGCTGTTCGGCTTCCGGACGTACGACACGCTCGTAGGGGCGGAGCAACTGGTGGCGACCAGGACGTCGTGGTCGTCGCGACGAACAACGCGGTGCCCGTGCTTGGACGCCGACTGGGTCTCGCCGGGCACCCATGTGACCACCCTCGGCCCCAAGACCGCGTCACGCCGCGAGGTGCCCCAGGCACTCGCGGACCGGGCCGACGTGCTCTTCACGGAATCCCTGGCCCAGGCCGCCGCCTACGGCGAACCGCACCTCTTCCCCACCGACCGGACGACCGCCTTGGGCGCCATTCTCTCCGGCACCGCACCGGGCCGGACGGGCCCCGGCCGGATCACCGTCTTCTGCTCGGTCTGGCTGGCGGGCACGGAGGTCGCGGTGGCAGCCGCGCTGTGCGACGCGCGACGCGGGTCAGCGCCAGGCGTACGAAGCGAAGCCGCTCAGGCGGGGCCGGGCGACGAGACGGTGTCAGCGGTCACGGCTAGAGTTCCCGGCCGTGGGGTTCTCGGGGTCTTTCATCGTGGCGCGCGCCGACCGGCCGTTGACACGGTCGGCGGCGATGCGTGCGGCGGACTGTGTGCCGTTGTGGTGGGCACGCGACGGCGAGTGGCAGGTCCTGCAAGTGAGTCCCTTTGCGGACCCGGACGCTTCGATCGTCGACGAGACGCACGCTGCCGTCCTGGTCTGTCATGTCGTTGACAGCGACTTTGTGACCGTCCAGGCAGCGAGTCCCGACGGCCTGTCATGGCGCTGCGCGTTGTCGCCGGAGATGGCGCGGGATTACGGCCTCCCGGGTGAGTGGATCGGCGACGCGGTCGACACGGGAAAGCGAGCCTGCGCGTGGGCCCGAAGCGCCGGACTCAAGCCGGACCCGGTGGCGCTCAGGACCGCCCTGATGGCTGAGTGCGATCCGCTGGCGGAGGACCTGGTCTTCGCGCTCGTTCGTGCCTTGGGGTTCCGGTTCCGTGACGGAACGCCCCTGGACCCGCCGAAGGCGTGACCAGGGGCGGGCGTGGTCAGCAGTCGCCTGCGTACGAGACGAACCCCGCCCATGCGGTCTCGCCGAAGGCGAGCGGCGGCACGGAGAGGTCCTTGGAGTCGCGGACGTGCACGGCGCCGGACGCCGTCGCGACCTCCACACAGTCGTGCCCGTCGCTGCTGTCGCTGTAGCTGCTCTTGAACCACTTCAACCGGGGCGCTTCCTCGGCATCGGTCTTGCGGATCATGTCTCTCCCAGCACTTGCTCGATGAAGGCCCTCGACTCCCCAGGCGAGAGAGCCCGAGCCTGGATGATGCCATGCCGCAGGTCCAGGATGCGGAGGTGCTTCGGATCGGACACAGGCCGACCACCGAACTCGTTGTCCGTGCGCCCCACAGCCGAGCCGTCTGCGAACTTCAACACCTGGATCCGCCCCCCTGTTCCCGGATGGTCGCCGCGACACGTCGGCATCACCTGGATCTCGACGTTCGGCAACTTCGCTACTTCCAGTAGGTGTTCGAGCTGCTCCCGCATCACGGCCGCACCCCCGATGGGACGGCGCAGCGTCACCTCTTCCTGGACGAAGCTGAACTCCGGAGCGGGGTCGCGCTGAAAGATCGACTGGCGAGCCATGCGCGCATCCACCAGTCGCCGAAGCTCCTCTTGTGAGTACGCGGGCCGACGCGTAGCGAGCAGCGCCTCCGTGTACGCCTTGGTCTGCAGGAGGCCGTGGATGTTGTGGTTGCCGTACGAGGACAATTCCACCGCCCGCGCCTCCAGCTTCGCCAAGTCCCGGACCTTCTTCGGATACCGCACCTCCGCGAGGTCCTTCTTCATCGCGGCGATCTTGCCGCCCGCCCCGCAGACCTCGTCCGCCATGTCCAGCAGCTCAGGCCGAGGAATGCGGCGGCCACCCTCCACCTTGTAGATCAGGTTCTCCCCGTACCCCAGCCGCGTACCGAACTCCGCCGCCGTCAGCCCCGCCGCCTCCCGCCACGCACGGAGCTGGCGCCCCACGGCGGCCACCACTGCGACGCCCGACTCGTCGTCCGGGTCGACGTCCCAGCCCGGCTCGTCGGCGCCCGCGTCGGGCTGCCAGTCCGTACCGATCTCGTCCACACTCATCCGTGCCCCGCTTCCGCGCGTGCCGTTCTTCCTCAACCGTGTACGTCCCCCGGGCGTCACCCCGTACAGCGGGGACAACGCTGGACAAGCTCGGGACAATGACCGTACGTAAGCACCGAGTCACTGTTCACGGTAGGGGCGCGCGGCCACCCTGAGTGACGTGAATCGAGAAATCACCCGAACCGAACCTTCCGCTCCCGCCCGGCAGTTCGCCGTACTGCTCTCCCCCACGCGCCGGGGCGCACGGCTCGCCCGGCTGCTGACCACGGCGCATTTGGGCGACTGGGGGCTCCCCACCGAGGCGGCCGCGCACATCGTGGCCGAGCTGGCCGCGAACGCGGCCACGCACGGGCGGGTGCAGGGCCGGGACTTCCGGCTGAGCCTCACCGTCGGCCCGGAGCACCGGCTGCGCATCGAGCTGACGGACACGCGGAGTGACCGCCTCCCCGTCCCCGAAATCCCCGGCCCATACGCCGAGAGCGGGCGCGGCCTGCTCATCGTGGCGGCGCTGGCGGACCGCTGGGGCGTCGAGGAGGGACCGGTGCCGCGCAAAACGGTCTGGGCCGAACTCGACCTCGCGCCGTGACACCCCCGACCGCGCCCCGGCCCACCGGGTCGCGGTCCACCGCGTCGCGGTCCTTCGCGACCCGGTCCTTCGCGACGTAAGAAAGGCTTTTAAAGAACCTGGGAAAGAACCGGACCAAACCCCACCCCACCCGTCTTGACCTGCATCACTCGCGCGAGTGAACTCGGGCAACTGGGCTGGATTCGGGACGGGTTGGCTGGCATATGCTCGCCGCGACAACACCACAGAACGTGACGGCCCCCGGCGAGACGGGAATCTCCACCAGGGGCCTGACCAACACGGAAGAAGCACACTTCCTGATGGCTACCCCGCAGGTTATCGCGGCCCCACGCGCCCCGTCCGGCGTCCCCGCCGCAGGCGTCCAGCACGTCAACGTCCGCCACACCAACGGCTTCACGGTGATCGGCAACCACCTCGCCCAGCACCCGCAGCTCTCGCTCCTCGCGATCGGGCTCGCCGCGCACATCCAGTCGCTGCCCGCCGGGGCCCGGGTCGGCATCAAGTTCCTCTCCGCGCGCTTCCCGGAGAGCGAGGCCCGAATCGCCGCCGCGCTGAGGGAGTTGGAGGCGGCCGGATACCTGCACCGCAGCCGCGTACGCCTCCCGGACGGCCAGGTGATCACCCGTACGACGTCGTACAACCAGCCGCACGCGCCCGCTGGGGCCGCGCCCACGCAAGCCGCGCACGCCCCCGCCGCCCCGCCCCGGCAGCCCGCGCCGCCGATCCCGGTCGAGACGCGGCACCGCGCCGCCGCGGACCTCCTCGCCGGACTCCGCCGCCACGCACCCCAACTCGCGCTGACCGAACGGGAGATCAGCGAACTCGCCCCCGCCGTCACCGCCTGGTTCGACCGCGACGTGCACCCCGCCACGGTGCGCCACGCGCTGACGAGCGACCTCCCGACCCCCGTCCGGCACCCGGCCGGGCTCGTCCGCAACCGCCTGACCGCCCACCTCCCGCCACCACTGCCCGACGCACCGGCACCGGCACCGGCCGTCCCCCTCCAGGACTGCGACCTCTGCGACCGCGTCTTCCGCGCCCCGGAACCGGGCCACTGCCGCGACTGCCGCGAGGCTGAACCGCACAGAGCAGCCTGACCAGGCGAAACCACCCGGGCGGCCGGGACGTCCTCCCCTGCATGGACACCGAACGGACGACCCCCCGGCGCGAAGCCCTCACCGGCACCGCAGGACTCCTCACGGCCGCACTCGGCGCCCTCGCGGGCCTCGCGGTCTGGCTGCCGTACGGCCGGAGCAGCCTCTCCGGAGCCTTCGAGAGCGAGCGCAACACGGACGTCCTGTTCCTGGGCCTCCCCCTGCTCCTGCTCGGCGGCATCCTCACGGGCCTGGCCGCCTTCACCGCCGTACGCGGCCGGTGGCGCACCGCGCTCGGCCTGGCGGCGGCCGTCGCGGGACTCGCGGCCCTCGGCTACGGCCTCGACGTCCTGGCGGAGCCGCAAGCGGCGAGGGACTGCGGCTCGCCCTGCTGAGCGACGGCGACGGGCGGCTACGCCGGATGCGCCTCCCGCCAGGCCCGCATGGACCGGTCCCACTCGTCCCCCGTCAACGCCGTGAGCGAGGCCGGGAACAGGCCGTCCTCCTCCTTCGCGATGTGGTGGTGCAGCTCGGCCACCGCCTCGCGCAGCCGGGCGACGTCCTCGTCGCGGCTCAGATCGATCCCGCGCAGGAACGCGCCCAGCTCGCGGTGTTCGCGTACGAGCGCGTCGATGTAGTCCGCGTACTCCGGGTCGGCGCGCATCACCGCGAAGAGGCCCTGCTCCTCGCCCCGCCAGTGCGCCACGAGCTCGCGCTCCATCCCGGCGACCAGCTCGCCGACGACACCGTGGTCCCCGTCGTCCAGGGCACGCAGGGCCGCACCCGCCGTATCCGTGACGGACTCGTGCTCCGCGATGAACTCCTTGATCAACGGAATCTCACGGCAGCCGCAGTAATGGCACATATCCGGCACTTTGCCAGAGGTGCCGGGCCGCCCGCGCTCTGACAGACTCCGGCCATGCATGTACGTACCACTCAAGCCTGGGACCTGCGTCCCGCCACCGCCTCCGACCTGGAGGACATAGTCGAGCTCCGGGCCGTCGTGATGCGCCCCGACCTGGTCCGCCTCGGCCGCTACGACGAGCACCGGGTGCGGCAGCGAATGCGCGACTCGTACGTCCCCGAGCACACCTCGATCGTCGTGGCGGACGGCCGGTTCGCGGGCAGCGTCACGCTGAAGCCGGTCGGGGACGGCTACTTCCTGGAGAGCTTCTACCTGGACGAGGCCGTCCAGGGCCGGGGCATCGGCTCCGGCGTGCTGCGGCGCCTGCTGGAACGTACGGACGCGGAGGGTGCGACCGTACGGCTGATCGTCCTCCAGGGCAGCGCGGCCCGGCGGCTGTACGAGCGGCACGGGTTCGTCATGGAGCACGAGGACCCGATCGACGTCACCCTGGTCCGGCACCCCCCGGCCGCCCCGTGACCCCGTACACACCGAAGGGCCCCGCCCCACCGCGTGAACGGTGGGACGGGGCCCTTCTTGGTGCTCTGTGCGGAGCTACCAGGTCAAGCCAACAAGCAATTACTTGTTGATCTTGGTGACCTGGCCGGCGCCCACGGTCCGGCCACCCTCACGGATGGCGAACTTCAGGCCCTCCTCCATGGCGACCGGCTGGATCAGCTGGACCGACATGACGGTGTTGTCGCCCGGCATGACCATCTCGGTGCCCTCGGGGAGGGTCACGACGCCGGTCACGTCCGTGGTACGGAAGTAGAACTGCGGGCGGTAGTTGTTGAAGAAGGGGGTGTGACGGCCACCCTCGTCCTTCGACAGGATGTAGGCCTGGGCCTCGAACTCGGTGTGCGGCGTGACCGAACCGGGCTTGATGATGACCTGGCCGCGCTCGACGTCCTCGCGCTTGATGCCACGGAGGAGCAGACCGACGTTCTCACCGGCCTGGCCCTCGTCGAGCAGCTTGCGGAACATCTCGATGCCGGTGACCGTGGTGGTGGTCTTCTCCTGCTTGATGCCCACGATGTCAACGGTCTCGTTGACCTTGAGGACACCACGCTCGATGCGGCCGGTGACGACGGTGCCACGACCGGTGATCGTGAAGACGTCCTCGATCGGCATCAGGAACGGCTTGTCGACGTCGCGCTCGGGCTGCGGGATGTTCTCGTCCACGGCCTTCATGAGCTCGAGGACGGTGTTGCCCCACTCCTTGTCGCCCTCGAGCGCCTTGAGCGCCGAGACCTTGACGACCGGCAGGTCGTCGCCCGGGAACTCGTACTCGGAGAGCAGCTCGCGGACCTCGAGCTCGACGAGCTCCAGGATCTCCTCGTCGTCCACCATGTCGGCCTTGTTCAGGGCGACGACGATGTACGGAACGCCGACCTGGCGGGCCAGGAGCACGTGCTCCTTGGTCTGCGGCATCGGGCCGTCGGTGGCGGCGACCACGAGGATGGCGCCGTCCATCTGCGCGGCACCGGTGATCATGTTCTTGATGTAGTCCGCGTGACCCGGGCAGTCGACGTGTGCGTAGTGACGCGACTCCGTCTGGTACTCGACGTGCGCGATCGAGATGGTGATACCGCGCTGGCGCTCCTCGGGAGCCTTGTCGATCTGGTCGAAGGCCGAGGCCTCGTTCAGGTCCGGGTACGCGTCGTGCAGCACCTTGGTAATGGCGGCCGTGAGGGTCGTCTTACCGTGGTCGATGTGACCGATGGTGCCGATGTTGACGTGCGGCTTAGTCCGCTCGAACTTCGCCTTCGCCACTGGGTCCTCCTGTGGAGTGGTTCTGTACGCCTTGCTTCATCGGCGCCAGGTGATCTTTGCTGGGATGCCGGCCCCCGGGGGCATTCTCCGCGAAGTGTGAACTGCGCGACGAATGCCCCACGGGCTCCGGTGACAAGCCTAAAGCGTGAGCTCGGGAGAGTTACTCGCCCTTGGCCTTCGCGATGATCTCCTCGGCGACGTTCCGCGGAACCTCGGCGTAGGAGTCGAACTGCATCGAGTAGCTTGCGCGACCCGAGGTCTTGCTGCGGAGGTCTCCGACGTAGCCGAACATCTCCGAGAGGGGCACGAGGCCCTTCACGACGCGAGCGCCGCTGCGCTCCTCCATGGCCTGGATCTGGCCACGGCGGGAGTTGAGGTCGCCGATGACATCGCCCATGTAGTCCTCGGGCGTGGTGACCTCGACGGCCATCATCGGCTCGAGGAGCACGGGGGACGCCTTGCGGGCACCCTCCTTGAACGCCTGCGAACCGGCGATCTTGAAGGCGAGCTCCGAGGAGTCGACCTCGTGGTAGCCACCGTCGATCAGGGTGACGCGGACGCCCACCATCTCGTAACCGGCCAGGACACCGAACTGCATGGCTTCCTGGGCACCCGCGTCCACCGAGGGGATGTACTCACGGGGGATGCGGCCACCGGTGACCTTGTTGACGAACTCGTACGACGCGTCGCCGCCCTCGAGGGGCTCGATGGCGATCTGCACCTTCGCGAACTGGCCGGTACCACCAGTCTGCTTCTTGTGCGTGTAGTCGATGCGCTCGACGGCCTTGCGGATCGTCTCGCGGTACGCGACCTGCGGCTTGCCGACGTTCGCCTCGACGCGGAACTCGCGCTTCATGCGGTCGACGAGCACCTCGAGGTGAAGCTCGCCCATACCACCGATGATGGTCTGGCCGGTCTCCTCGTCGGAGTGCACCTGGAAGGACGGGTCCTCCTCGGAGAGGCGCTGGATGGCGACACCCAGCTTCTCCTGGTCACCCTTGGACTTGGGCTCGATCGCGACCTGAATGACCGGCGCCGGGAAGTCCATGGACTCCAGGATGACCGGGTTCTTGTCGTCGCACAGCGTCTCACCGGTGGTGGTCTGCTTCAGGCCCATGACGGCGATGATGTCGCCGGCGCCCACCGAGTCGATCTCCTCACGCTTGTTCGCGTGCATGCGGTAGATCTTGCCGATGCGCTCCTTCTTGCCCTTGACGGAGTTCAGCACCGCGGTGCCGGCGTCCAGGCGACCGGAGTAGATCCGGACGAAGGTGAGCTTGCCGAGGTGCGGGTCGCTCGCGATCTTGAACGCCAGAGCCGACAGCGGCTCGTCGTCCGAGGGCTTGCGCTTCACGACGGTCTCGGGGTCCTTGGGGTCGTGGCCCTCGATGGCCTCGACGTCCAGGGGGGAAGGCAGGTAGCGGACGACCGCGTCGAGCAGGGGCTGGACGCCCTTGTTCTTGAACGCCGTGCCACAGAACACCGGGGTGACGGTGGTGGAGTCGGCGCCGCCCTTGGAGGCCAGGGTGATGCGACGGATCGCCTCGTGCAGCTGCTCCTGGGTGGGCTCGGTGCCCTCCAGGTACAGCTCCATCATGGCGTCGTCGTTCTCCGCGACCGCCTCGAGCAGCTTGCCGCGCCACTCCTCGGCCTGCTCCTGCAGCTCCGCCGGGATGTCGAGGATGTTGTACATCTCGCCCTTGGCGGCCTCTTCGGGGTACACGAAGGCCTTCATCGACACGAGGTCGACGACGCCCGTGAAGTCCGCCTCGGCACCGATCGGCAGCTGCATGACGATCGGGGTCGCGCCGAGGCGGTCCACGATCATGCTGACGCAGCGCAGGAAGTCGGCACCGGTGCGGTCGAGCTTGTTGACGAAGCAGATGCGCGGCACGCCGTAGCGGTCCGCCTGACGCCACACGGTCTCGGACTGCGGCTCGACGCCGGCCACACCGTCGAACACGGTGACGGCGCCGTCGAGGACGCGGAGCGAACGCTCCACCTCGACGGTGAAGTCGACGTGACCCGGGGTGTCGATGATGTTGATGGTGTGGTCAACATCGTTGAGCGGCCAGTGGCAGGTCGTCGCGGCGGACGTGATGGTGATGCCGCGCTCCTGCTCCTGCTCCATCCAGTCCATCGTGGCAGCGCCGTCGTGGACCTCACCGATCTTGTACGAAACGCCGGTGTAGAACAGGATCCGCTCAGTGGTGGTCGTCTTGCCCGCGTCGATGTGGGCCATGATCCCAATGTTGCGGACCTTGGCCAGGTCAAGCGAAGTGGTGGCCATAAGGCTCAGTCTTCTCTCGGTCTCGATGGGGGTAGCGACTACCAGCGGTAGTGCGCGAAGGCCTTGTTGGACTCGGCCATCTTGTGGGTGTCCTCACGCTTCTTGACGGCAGCGCCAAGACCGTTCGAGGCGTCGAGCAGCTCGTTCATGAGCCGCTCGGTCATCGTCTTCTCGCGGCGGGCGCGGGAGTAACCCACGACCCAGCGGAGCGCCAGGGTGGCGGCACGACCGGGCTTGACCTCGATCGGCACCTGGTAGGTGGCGCCACCGACACGGCGGGACTTGACCTCGAGCGAGGGCTTGACGTTCTCCAGCGCGCGCTTCAGCGTGATGACCGGGTCGGCGCCGGTCTTCTCACGAAGACCCTCCATGGCGCCGTACACGATCCGCTCGGCGGTGGAACGCTTGCCGTCGAGCAGGATCTTGTTGATCAGCGACGTGACAAGAGGAGAGTTGTAGACCGGGTCGATGATGACCGGGCGCTTCGGGGCGGGGCCCTTACGAGGCATTCTTACTTCTCCTTCTTGGCGCCGTAGCGGCTGCGGGCCTGCTTGCGGTTCTTGACACCCTGGGTGTCGAGCGAGCCGCGGATGATCTTGTAACGAACACCCGGCAGGTCCTTCACACGGCCACCACGCACGAGCACGATGGAGTGCTCCTGCAGGTTGTGTCCCTCACCCGGGATGTAGGCCGTGACCTCGATGCCCGAGGTCAGACGCACACGTGCGACCTTCCGGAGCGCGGAGTTCGGCTTCTTCGGGGTGGTCGTGAACACACGCGTGCAGACGCCGCGGCGCTGGGGCGAACCCTCGAGTGCGGGCGTCTTGTTCTTCTCGACCTTGTCCTGCCGGCCCTTCCGGACCAGCTGCTGGATCGTAGGCACTACTTCTCCGGTTTCTGTGTGCCGTCGGTGAAACTAACCTGGAACGTCGCCGACCCACGCGGTCGGGTGTGTCGAATCCTGCGAGCCCGTACCGGAACGGCATGAGGAGCACGGATCACGGTGGCCGAAGACAGGCTCGCCATGCGGTTGAGGACACGCACACGAACCCAGGCACACCCCAGGCACAAGGTCTGAGCGTACCTACCTCACGGACCTGGGTCAAAACAAATGCTGTCCAGGCCGGACGGCCGGACCTCGCGCCCGGCTTGTCCCGACCCGTACGGATGCCCCACAGCCCTCTGAGGGCGCCTCTGGGGCCGTAACAGCCCCGCGCCAGCCCCCGCAGCCGCGATGTCCGCGGCCCCGCCCTGTGGCGCATCACACGCCGGAGGGCGGCCACCCCACGCATGGGGTGACCGCCCTCCGGACGTATCAAGCGACTCGCTTACTGGTTGTACGGACCGTAGTCGTAGTCCTCCAGCGGAACGGCCTGGCCGGAGCCCGTGCCGAACGGCGAGTAGTCGATGTCGTCGTAGCCGACGGCCGAGTACATCGCGGCCTTGGCCTCCTCGGTCGGCTCGACCCGGATGTTGCGGTAGCGGGACAGGCCCGTACCGGCCGGGATGAGCTTACCGATGATGACGTTCTCCTTGAGGCCGATCAGGGAGTCGGACTTGGCGTTGATCGCCGCGTCCGTCAGGACCCTGGTCGTCTCCTGGAAGGAGGCCGCGGACAGCCACGACTCCGTCGCCAGCGAGGCCTTGGTGATACCCATCAGCTGCGGACGGCCGGAGGCGGGGTGACCGCCCTCGGTGACCACACGACGGTTCTCGGTCTCGAACTTCGAGCGCTCGACGAGCTCGCCCGGCAGCAGCTCCGCGTCGCCGGACTCGATGATCGTCACGCGGCGCAGCATCTGCCGGATGATGATCTCGATGTGCTTGTCGTGGATCGACACACCCTGCGAGTTGTAGACCTTCTGGACCTCGCCGACCAGGTGGACCTGGACCGCGCGCTGGCCGAGGATGCGCAGCACGTCGTGCGGGTTGGTGGCACCCACGGTGAGCTTCTGGCCCACCTCGACGTGGTCGCCCTCGCCCACCAGGAGACGGGCGCGCTTCGAGATCGGGAAGGCGATCTCGTCGCTGCCGTCGTCCGGGGTGACGACGATCTTCTTGGTCTTCTCGGTCTCCTCGATGCGGACACGGCCCGCGGACTCGGAGATCGGGGCGACACCCTTGGGCGTACGCGCCTCGAAGAGCTCGACGACACGCGGCAGACCCTGGGTGATGTCGTCACCGGCCACACCACCGGTGTGGAAGGTACGCATCGTCAGCTGGGTACCGGGCTCACCGATGGACTGGGCGGCGATGATGCCGACCGCCTCACCGATGTCGACCAGCTTGCCGGTGGCGAGCGAGCGCCCGTAGCAGAAGGCACAGGTGCCGACCGCGGACTCACAGGTCAGGACCGAGCGGGTCTTGACCTCCTCGACGCCGGCGCCCACCAGGGCGTCGATCAGGACGTCACCGAGGTCGACGTTGGCAGGCGCGATGACCTTGCCGTCCACCACGACGTCCTCGGCGAGCATGCGGGCGTAGACCGAGGTCTCGACGTCGTCCGTCTTGCGGAGGACACCGTCGGCGCCCTTGACGGCGATCTTCAGCTTGAGGCCGCGGTCGGTGCCGCAGTCCTCCTCGCGAATGATCACGTCCTGCGAGACGTCCACCAGACGACGGGTCAGGTAACCCGAGTCGGCGGTACGCAGGGCGGTGTCCGCCAGACCCTTACGGGCACCGTGCGTGGAGATGAAGTACTCCAGAACGGTGAGGCCCTCACGGAAGGACGCCTTGATGGGACGCGGGATCGTCTCGTTCTTGGCGTTGGACACCAGACCACGCATACCGGCGATCTGACGCATCTGCATCATGTTTCCTCGGGCACCCGAGTCAACCATCATGAAGATGGGGTTCGTCTTGGGGAAGTTCTCGTTCATGGCCTCGGCAACCTCGTTGGTCGCCTTGGTCCAGATCGCGATGAGCTCCTGCGTGCGCTCGTCCTTGGTGATCAGACCGCGCTCGTACTGCTTCTGGACCTTCTCGTCCTGCTCCTCGTAGCCCTTGACGATGGCCTTCTTGGCCTCGGGCACGACGACGTCGGAGATGGCCACGGTGACGCCCGAACGGGTCGCCCAGTGGAAGCCGGCCGCCTTCAGGTTGTCGAGCGTCGCCGCCACGATGACCTTGGGGTAGCGCTCGGCGAGGTCGTTGACGATCTCGGAGAGCTGCTTCTTGCCGACCGAGTAGTCGACGAACGGGTAGTCCTCGGGCAGCAGCTCGTTGAAGAGCGCGCGGCCCAGGCTCGTCCGCAGCCGGAAGGTGTCACCCGGCTGGTACTCGGGCTCGCCCTCCTCGGCGACCGGCGGCACCCAGCCACGCGGCGGGATGGTGCCCACCGGGAAGCGGATGTCGACGGACGACTGGAGCGCCAGCTCGCCGGCGTCGAACGCCATGATCGCCTCGGCCGTGGAGCCGAACGCGCGGCCCTCGCCCTTGGTGTCACGGAGGTCGCCGTCGGTGGTCAGGAAGAACAGACCCAGCACCATGTCCTGGGTCGGCATCGTGACCGGACGGCCGTCGGCCGGCTTCAGGATGTTGTTCGAGGACAGCATCAGGATGCGGGCCTCGGCCTGCGCCTCCGCGGAGAGCGGCAGGTGCACGGCCATCTGGTCACCGTCGAAGTCCGCGTTGAACGCGGTGCAGACGAGCGGGTGGATCTGGATGGCCTTGCCCTCGACCAGCTGCGGCTCGAAGGCCTGGATGCCGAGGCGGTGCAGCGTGGGCGCACGGTTCAGCAGCACCGGGTGCTCGGCGATGACCTCTTCGAGGACGTCGTACACCACGGTGCGGCCGCGCTCGACCATGCGCTTGGCCGACTTGATGTTCTGCGCGTGGTTCAGGTCGACCAGGCGCTTCATCACGAACGGCTTGAACAGCTCCAGCGCCATCGCCTTCGGCAGACCGCACTGGTGCAGCTTGAGCTGCGGGCCGACGACGATCACGGAACGCGCGGAGTAGTCCACGCGCTTACCGAGCAGGTTCTGACGGAAGCGACCCTGCTTGCCCTTCAGCATGTCGCTGAGGGACTTCAGCGGGCGGTTGCCCGGTCCGGTGACCGGACGGCCACGACGACCGTTGTCGAAGAGGGCGTCCACGGCCTCCTGGAGCATGCGCTTCTCGTTGTTCACGATGATCTCGGGCGCGCCGAGGTCGAGAAGCCGCTTCAGGCGGTTGTTGCGGTTGATCACGCGGCGGTACAGGTCGTTCAGGTCGGAGGTCGCGAAGCGGCCACCGTCCAGCTGCACCATCGGACGCAGGTCCGGCGGGATGACCGGCACGCAGTCGAGCACCATGCCCTTGGGCTTGTTGCTGGTCTGCAGGAACGCGGAGACGACCTTGAGGCGCTTGAGCGCACGGGTCTTCTTCTGGCCCTTGCCGGTACGGATGATCTCGCGGAGGCGCTCGGCCTCTTCGTCCAGGTCGAACGACTCCAGGCGCTTCTGCAGCGCGGCGGCGCCCATGCAGCCGTCGAAGTACGTGCCGAAGCGGTCACGCAGCTCGCGGTAGAGCAGCTCGTCGCCCTCCAGGTCCTGGACCTTGAGGTTCTTGAAGCGGCTCCACACCTCGTCGAGGCGGTCGATCTCGCGCTGCGCACGGTCGCGCAGCTGCTTCATCTCGCGCTCGGCACCTTCGCGCACCTTGCGGCGCACGTCGGCCTTGGCGCCCTCGGCCTCCAGCTCGGCCAGGTCGGACTCGAGCTTCTTGGCGCGGTTCTCCAGGTCGGAGTCGCGGCGGTTCTCGATCTGCTGGCGCTCGACGGAGACGTGGGCCTCCAGGGAGGGGAGGTCGCGGGTGCGGCGCTCCTCGTCCACGAACGTGATCATGTACGCGGCGAAGTAGATGACCTTCTCGAGGTCCTTCGGCGCGAGGTCCAGCAGGTAGCCCAGGCGCGACGGGACGCCCTTGAAGTACCAGATGTGGGTGACGGGAGCGGCGAGCTCGATGTGGCCCATGCGCTCACGGCGCACCTTGGCGCGCGTGACCTCGACGCCACAGCGCTCACAGATGATGCCCTTGAAGCGGACACGCTTGTACTTGCCGCAGTAGCACTCCCAGTCCCGGGTCGGACCGAAGATCTTCTCGCAGAAGAGTCCGTCCTTTTCGGGCTTGAGGGTGCGGTAGTTGATGGTCTCCGGCTTCTTGACCTCGCCGTGGGACCAGGTCCGGATGTCGTCCGCGGTGGCAAGGCCGATCCGCAGCTCGTCGAAGAAGTTGACGTCGAGCACTTGTCGTCAATCCCTCTTTCGGGGGTTCGAGCCCCCTCGCGTCACGCGAGTGAATCGGGGCACTTCAGCAATGGTCTGAACGGGTCCGGGGAGAGCCGGCCGGATCACGGAGATCCGGCCGGCCAACCCGTCAGACCTCTTCGACGCTGCTCGGCTCGCGCCGGGACAGGTCGATACCGAGCTCCTCCGCCGCGCGGAAGACGTCCTCGTCCGTGTCGCGCATCTCGATGGACATGCCGTCCGAGGACAGCACCTCCACGTTGAGGCAGAGCGACTGCATTTCCTTGATGAGCACCTTGAAGGACTCGGGAATGCCCGGCTCGGGGATGTTCTCGCCCTTGACGATCGCCTCGTAGACCTTCACACGGCCGGTGACGTCGTCGGACTTGATCGTCAGCAGTTCCTGGAGGGCGTAAGCGGCGCCGTAAGCCTCAAGGGCCCACACCTCCATCTCACCGAATCGCTGCCCACCGAACTGCGCCTTACCACCCAGCGGCTGCTGCGTGATCATGGAGTACGGGCCGGTCGAACGGGCGTGGAGCTTGTCGTCGACCAGGTGGTGCAGCTTGAGGATGTACATGTAGCCGACCGAGACCGGGTCCGGGAACGGCTCGCCGGAGCGGCCGTCGAACAGCTTGGCCTTGCCGGAGGGCTGCACCAGACGCATGCCGTCGCGGTTCGGGATCGTGGCCTCGAAGAGACCGGAGATCTCGTCCTCGCGCGCACCGTCGAAGACGGGCGTGGCGACGTTGGTGCCGGGGGCGACCTGGTCGGCGCCGATGGCCTGCAGGCGCTTGGCCCACTCGTCACCGAGGCCGGAGACGTCCCAGCCGCGGCTGGCGAGCCAGCCGAGGTGGATCTCCAGGACCTGTCCCGGGTTCATTCGGGACGGGACACCCAGCGGGTTGAGGATGATGTCGACCGGGGTGCCGTCCTCCAGGAACGGCATGTCCTCGATCGGCAGGATCTTCGAGATGACGCCCTTGTTGCCGTGGCGGCCGGCGAGCTTGTCACCGTCGGTGATCTTGCGCTTCTGCGCGACGTAGACGCGGACCAGCTGGTTCACGCCCGGCGGCAGCTCGTCGCCCTCTTCGCGGTCGAAGACGCGGACGCCGATGACCTTGCCGATCTCACCGTGCGGCACCTTCAGCGAGGTGTCGCGGACCTCGCGCGCCTTCTCACCGAAGATCGCGCGGAGCAGGCGCTCCTCGGGGGTCAGCTCGGTCTCACCCTTGGGCGTGACCTTGCCGACGAGGATGTCGCCGGCGACGACCTCGGCACCGATGCGGATGATGCCGCGCTCGTCCAGGTCGGCGAGGACCTCCTCGGAGACGTTCGGGATGTCCCGGGTGATCTCCTCGGGGCCGAGCTTGGTGTCACGGGCGTCGACCTCGTGCTCCTCGATGTGGATCGAGGAGAGGACGTCGTCCTGCACGAGGCGCTGCGACAGGATGATCGCGTCCTCGTAGTTGTGACCCTCCCACGGCATGAACGCCACGAGCAGGTTCTTGCCGAGCGCCATCTCACCGAGCTCGGTGGCCGGGCCGTCGGCGAGGACCTGGCCCTCGATGACGCGGTCGCCCTCGGAGACGACGACCTTCTGGTTGACCGAGGTGCCCTGGTTGGAGCGCATGAACTTGGCGATGCGGTACGTGGTGTACGTACCGTCGTCGTTCGTGACGGTGATGTAGTCCGCGGAGACCTCCTGGACCACACCGTCCTTCTCGGCCTTCAGCACGTCACCGGCGTCGGTGGCGCAGCGGTACTCCATGCCGGTGCCGACGAGCGGCGCCTCGCTCTTGATGAGCGGAACGGCCTGGCGCATCATGTTCGCGCCCATGAGGGCACGGTTGGCGTCGTCGTGCTCCAGGAAGGGGATCATCGCGGTCGCGACGGACACCATCTGGCGCGGCGAGACGTCCATGTAGTCGACCTCGCCACCGGGGACGTAGTCGACCTCGCCGCCACGACGGCGGACCAGGACGCGGGGCTCGGTGAAGCGCAGGTCGTCGGAGAGCGTCGCGTTCGCCTGGGCGATGACGAAACGGTCTTCCTCGTCGGCGGTGACGTAGTCGACCTCGTCGGTGACCTGGCCGTCGACGACCTTGCGGTACGGCGTCTCGATGAAGCCGAACGCGTTGACGCGGCCGTACGAGGCGAGCGAACCGATCAGACCGATGTTCGGGCCTTCGGGGGTCTCGATCGGGCACATGCGTCCGTAGTGGGACGGGTGCACGTCTCGGACCTCGAAGCCGGCCCGCTCACGGGAGAGACCACCCGGGCCAAGAGCCGACAGACGGCGCTTGTGGGTGAGACCCGACAGCGGGTTGTTCTGGTCCATGAACTGCGACAGCTGGCTGGTGCCGAAGAACTCCTTGATGGAGGCGACGACCGGCCGGATGTTGATCAGGGTCTGCGGCGTGATCGCCTCGACGTCCTGAGTCGTCATGCGCTCGCGCACGACACGCTCCATACGGGCGAGACCCGTACGGACCTGGTTCTGGATGAGCTCGCCGACGTTGCGCAGGCGGCGGTTGCCGAAGTGGTCGATGTCGTCGGTCTCGACGACGATCGTACGACCGGACTCGCCGACCGTCTCGGTCTCACCGGCGTGCAGCTTGACCAGGTACTTGATGGTCGCGATGACGTCGTCGGTGGTGAGCACGCCGGCGTCCAGCGGCTCGTCCGCGCCGAGCTTCTTGTTCACCTTGTAGCGGCCGACCTTCGCGAGGTCGTAGCGCTTCGGGTTGAAGTAGAGGTTCTCGAGCAGCGTCTGAGCGGCCTCGCGGGTGGGCGGCTCGCCCGGACGGAGCTTGCGGTAGATGTCGAGCAGCGCGTCGTCCTGGCCCTGGGTGTGGTCCTTCTCCAGGGTGGCGCGCATGGACTCGTACTCGCCGAACTCCTCCAGGATCTGCTCGGTGCTCCAGCCGAGCGCCTTCAGGAGGACGGTGACCGACTGCTTGCGCTTGCGGTCGATGCGGACACCGACCATGTCGCGCTTGTCGATCTCCATCTCCAGCCAGGCACCCCGGGAGGGGATGATCTTGGCCGAGAAGATGTCCTTGTCGGACGTCTTGTCGATCGAGGAGTCGAAGTAGACACCCGGCGAGCGGACCAGCTGCGACACCACGACACGCTCGGTGCCGTTGATGACGAAGGTGCCCTTGTTGGTCATGAGCGGGAAGTCGCCCATGAAGACCGTCTGGGACTTGATCTCGCCGGTCTCGTTGTTGGTGAACTCGGCCGTGACGAAGAGCGGGGCGGCGTACGTGAAGTCGCGCTCCTTGCACTCGTCGATCGAGTTCTTCGGGGGCTCGAAGCGGTGGTCGCGGAACGTGAGCGACATCGACCCGGAGAAGTCCTCGATCGGGGAGATCTCCTCGAAGATCTCCTCGAGGCCGGACTTGGTGGGGACGTCTTGTCCACTGTCCAGAGCAGCCTCGACGCGAGCCTTCCAGGCGGCGTTGCCGAGGAGCCAGTCAAAGCTCTCGGTCTGCAGCGCGAGGAGGTTCGGAACCTCGAGGGGCTCCTTGATCTTTGCAAAAGAGATGCGCAGCGGGGCGGTGCTGGCGCCGTTGTTCGTATTCGCGGTCGAGGCGTTGCGCGAGGCGGCCAAGAGGGGGTCCTTCCGAGGGCTCGGACTCACTACGCGCGTACCGGTCCCAAATTGGACATGAGGGCAGAAAATCCCAGGTCAGGGATGCTCGGTCCACGATGCTCAAGATGGGTATGCCCCTGGTGACGGGCAGGAGGCAGCTAACAGGCAGCGCAAAGGGTCAGTGTAGCCAAGTGCCACACTGATGTCCAGTCGGGGTTTTCAGAGACCCACGTTGCTCTCAACAGCTCTTCTCAACACCTATGTCCAGCCCTGCGCGGGGTGCGCCCTTCTTTACTGCCCGCTCCGCCGTCGATCCATGCCTCGGATTCGGATCGATTCGGCGACGCGCCTTGAGAATTGCGCGCCGCGTGCGGTTCGTCAAGGGCCCCCTCGGCCCCGGCCGCCCTCGGACCCCGCGAGAGGCGCACGGCGAAGATCACCATACTCGTCAACGCGGGAAGGGCAAGGCACCTGCCTCCGGTACGCCGAAAGGCGACCACCCGGACGGGTGATCGCCTTTCGCGATGTGACTCCGCGCCTCACGGCACGGTGGTCCTGAGGAGTCGGAAGACTCCTCGGGTCACTTGACCTCGACGGAGGCGCCGGCGCCCTTGAGGGACTCGGCAGCCTTGTCCGCGGCGTCCTTCGCGACCTTCTCGAGGACGGGCTTCGGGGCGCCGTCGACGAGGTCCTTGGCCTCCTTCAGGCCGAGGGAGGTCAGCTCGCGCACGACCTTGATGACCTGGATCTTCTTGTCACCGGCGGCGGTGAGAATGACGTCGAACTCGTCCTTCTCGTCCTCGACCGGGGCGGCCGGGCCGGCCTGGCCCGGGCCCGCGACGGCGACGGCCGCGGCGGCGGTGACGTCGAACTTCTCCTCGAAGGCCTTCACGAACTCGGCGAGCTCGATGAGGGTGAGCTCCTCGAACTGAGCGAGCAGGTCTTCCTGGGACAGCTTCGCCATGACAGGCGTCCTTCCACTATTCGGCAGGTGCCGGATGTATGTGTCGGCGGGCGTACACGGTGCCCGCTGGACCGCTGAGCGTGATTACTCGGCGGCCTCGGCGGGAGCCGGCGTACCGGCACCGCCCTGCTCCTCCAGCTTGACGCGAAGCGCTTCCGCGGTGCGGACGAACTTCGACGGCAGCGCCTGGAAGAGCTGCGCAGCCTGAGTCTGCTTGCCCTTCATGGCACCGGCCAGCTTGGCGAGCAGAACCTCGCGGGACTCGAGGTCCGCGAGCTGCTTGATGTCATCGGCGGACAGCGCCTTGCCGTCAAGGACACCGCCCTTGATGATCAGGTTCGGGTTGTCCTTGGCGAAGTCACGAAGACCCTTCGCCGACTCCACCGGGTCACCGGTGACGAAGGCAACCGCCGTCGGACCTGCGAACAGGTCGTCCAGCGTGTCGATCCCGGCCTCGTTGGCCGCAATCTTGGTCAGCGTGTTCTTCACCACGGCGTACTGGGCGTTCTCACCGAGCGAACGGCGCAGCTGCTTGAGCTGAGCCACGGTGAGACCCCGGTACTCGGTCAGCACGGCGGCGTTCGAGCTGCGGAACTGGTCCGCGAGCTCGGCTACCGCAGCAGCCTTGTCGGGCCTAGCCATAGCGTCGGCCTCCTTCCGGGTGATGAGGACCGCTCGAAAGGGACCGGAAAGACGAAACGCCCCGGCGCAGGCGCCAGGGCGTAGCTCGACCGGAACGAAGTCCGGGAGCTCTCCACAGTCACCTGCGCAGGTCGTCCGCATCAACGGAGCCTTCGGTTGCCCGAACCCGGATGGATTCAGAACAACGACCAGCGGTCTTTGGCTTCCAAAGGAGAGTACGCGACTCGGGTCGCGCCGGGCAAATCCGTCCCGCTTCGGGTGGTGCCGGGAGGTTTGAACTCACCGGAACCGGGTCAGGACGCGGCTCCCTGCTGCTGCTTCATCAGCTCCGTGAAGTCGACGGTCTGGGCGGCCGGCGGGGCCTCGACGGACACCTTCACGCCGTAGTCGCTGTAGTACACCGTGGAGTTGAGCTCGCCGGTCTGCATGTCGCCGCGCTCGGTCTTCTTCACCAGCAGGTCGTTCTCGTCCACCCAGATGTCGATCTTCTCGGTGGTGATCCCGGACGCGGCCAGCTGCTCCTTGAGCTGCGCGGTCTCCTCGGCGTCCAGCTTGCTGTTCTTGGCGGTCAGCTCGGCGACGTCGACCGTGCCCGAGTAGTGCGTGGCGCTGACGCCGCGCACGTCCTCCTGGCCGACCTTCTTCACGTCGCCGGAGGCCAGCAGGGACTTCACCCCCTGCTCCGGGGTGCTGTTCTGCATCTGGTCCTTCATCGCGGCGCCCGCGGCGCCGGAGAGCTTGGCCATGTCGTCGTAGCTGTAGCTGATCCAGCGCTTGCCGCCGGTCTGCTGGGCCATGGCGTCGCCCATGTCCACCACGTACCCGTCCTTGAGGTAACGGGCCTCCATCGAGCCGTCGCTGCCGAGCTGCTTCATGCTGTCGGCCATCGCGCCGCCGGTGGAGGTGATCTTCAGCGTGCCGGTGATGCCGTCGGACCAGTCGATGGCGCCCTGCTGCTTGGCGGACATCGCGCTGCCCATGGTCGTCGTGCCGTCGATCCGGGCCGAGTGCGCCTGGCCGGTCTTCTTCTGTACGGCGACCAGCGCCGCGATCGGGTCGACCTTGACCACGGAACCGCCGCGGCTCTCGGTCCTTCCCGAGCCCTTGCCCGTGCCCCCGTCGTCCGATCCGCCACAGGCCGCGACCGAGGTCAGGGCCGCCGCCACAGCGACGGACAGACCCACGCGCCGTACGGTATTGGTCAACATCTGAGATTCCACCCCTCGTCCGACTCTCGGTCACCCACGCTAACGCAGGGCTCCGACAGTCATGTCCACGTACGAATGAGGACGAGCCCCGCACCTCGAAAGGTTGCGGGGCCCGTCCCATGTCACACGTGACGCGACGGTCGTACGAGCGCGGAGGCTCAGACGGCGGCCGGGTCCTCCTCGACGAGGAGGTTACGGGTGCGGTTGGGGTCCAGCGGGATGCCGGGGCCCATCGTGGTCGCCAGGGCGGCCTTCTTGATGTAACGGCCCTTCGCCGCGGACGGCTTCAGACGGAGGACCTCCTCCAGCGCCGCTGCGTAGTTCTCCACCAGCTTGGTGTCGTCGAAGGACACCTTGCCGATGATGAAGTGCAGGTTGGAGTGCTTGTCGACGCGGAACTCGATCTTGCCGCCCTTGATGTCGTTGACAGCCTTCGCGACATCGGGGGTGACCGTACCGGTCTTCGGGTTCGGCATCAGACCACGCGGACCGAGCACGCGGCCGAGGCGGCCGACCTTGCCCATGAGGTCCGGGGTCGCGACGACGGCGTCGAAGTCCAGACGGCCCTTCGCCACCTCGTCGATGAGCTCGTCGGAGCCGACGATGTCGGCGCCGGCGGCTTCCGCGGCCGCAGCACGGTCACCGGTCGCGAAGACCAGGACCCGGGCGGTCTTGCCGGTGCCGTGCGGGAGGTTCACGGTGCCGCGGACCATCTGGTCGGCCTTGCGCGGGTCAACACCCAGGCGGAAGGCGACCTCGACGGTGCCGTCGAACTTCGTGGTGGCGGTGTCCTTGGCGAGACGGACGGCCTCGAGCGGGGCGTACAGGCGCTCCCGGTCGATCTTGGCGTCCGCAGCGCGGAGGTTCTTGCTGCGCTTCACTTCTACTCCTGATGGTTTTCAGAGTGTGGAGTCGTGGTGCGGACCAGCGCCGGTCCTACCACTGAGGGCGTGGGGCTGAATCAGCCTTCGACCGTGATGCCCATGGAACGGGCGGTGCCAGCGATGATCTTCGACGCGGCGTCGAGGTCGTTGGCGTTCAGGTCGGGGAGCTTCGTCGTGGCGATCTCGCGGACCTGGGCAGCCGTCAGCTTGGCGACCTTGGTCTTGTGCGGCTCGCCGGAGCCCTTCTCCACACCCGCGGCCTTGAGGATCAGCTTGGCGGCCGGCGGAGTCTTCGTGATGAAGGTGAAGGAGCGGTCCTCGTAGACCGTGATCTCCACCGGCACGACCATGCCACGCTGCGACTCGGTCGCGGCGTTGTAGGCCTTGCAGAACTCCATGATGTTGACGCCGTGCTGACCCAGTGCGGGGCCGACCGGCGGGGCCGGGTTGGCCGCACCGGCGTTGATCTGGAGCTTGATAAGCCCCGTGACCTTCTTCTTCTTGGGAGGCATGTGCTCTCTCCGGGTCCTAGTGAGAGTTTTCGCCGTCATCCGGTCATCCGGATGCAGGCATACCGCACAACGATAACGGGTATAGCCGTGCGTCCAAAAACCAAGCAGGTCAGACCGGCTGCGAGAGCCTGTCTGACCTGCTCGGTAGGCATGTGTCCAGAAGCGGGCGGAAAGCTCAGTTCTTCTGGATCTGGTCGAAGCTCAGCTCGACCGGGGTCTCGCGGCCGAAGATCTCGACGAGGCCCTTGACCTTCTTCGAGTCGGCGTTGATCTCGTTGATCGTCGCCTGCAGCGTCGCGAACGGGCCGTCGGTGACGGTGACCGAGTCGCCGACCTCGAAGTCCAGCACCTGGACCTCGACCTTGCGGGCCGGAGCCGGCTTGCCCTCGGCCTCGGCGGCCTCACGGGCGGCCTTCTCCTCGGCCTCCGGAGCGAGCATCTTGACGATCTCGTCCAGCGTCAGCGGGTACGGGTCGTAGGCGTTGCCCACGAAGCCGGTGACACCGGGGGTGTTGCGGACGACGCCCCAGGACTCGTTCGTCAGGTCCATGCGCACCAGGACGTAACCCGGGAGCTTGTTCTGACGGACGTTCTTGCGCTCGCCGTTCTTGATCTGGACGATTTCCTCCTCAGGCACCTCGGCCTGATAGATGAACTCCTCCACGTTCAGCGAGACGGCGCGCTGCTCCAGGTTGGCCTTCACACGCTTCTCGTAACCGGCGTACGTGTGGATGACGTACCACTCGCCCGGCAGCCCGCGGAGCTCCTCGCGCAGGGCCGTGACGGGGTCGACGGGCTCGGCCGGCTCGGCCTCCTCCTCGTCGGCCGCGTCCGCGGTCTCCTCGGCGGTGTCCTCGGACGCCTCGTCGGCGTCGGCGGCTTCGGCCCGGTCCGACTCCTCGGCGTCCGCCGCCTCGACGATGTCGAGCTCGTCCTCGGCGGACTCGAAGGCGCCCGCCGTCGGCTCGACGGCGTCGTTCAGGTTCGGGTCAGACACGGTGGCTTCTTCCTGGATACATATGGGTGGAACATGCGAAAGGGGCGCCCATCAGGCGCCCTTCGCGTGGATCAGCCGAAGACGTACTTGACGACCCGCGCGAAACCGAAGTCAATCACGGTTACGAGGCCGATCATGACGACGACGAACGCAATCACCACAGTGGTGTACGTCGTCAGCTGGTTTCGCGTCGGCCAGACGACCTTGCGGAGCTCCGCGACGATCTGGCGGTAGAAGAGCGCGAGACGGCCCAGAGGGCCCTTCTTGCCGCGCTTGCCGCCCTTCCGAGTCTTCTTCTTCGACTCGGGGGCCTCGTCCTCGGCATCAGGCTTGTCGATGGAGCCCACGGCGTCCGTCACGCTTCTCACCTGATTCCGGGTCGTGGCCGTGCCGCGCCCGGTGGAGCCGCACGGCGGTGCATTGAAGTACGTACATGCGCACACTCCTGGCGAAGGAGTGTGTAGCAGGGCCGGAGGGACTTGAACCCCCAACCGCTGGTTTTGGAGACCAGTGCTCTACCAATTGAGCTACGACCCTTTGTGGATTCCACCAACCTACCGCATGTCCCCGGCTGAGCCGAGTGCAGGAACGGTGCGGCTGGTGAAGGCCAACGACAGGAGAGTGTACGTGCTCAGCGGCCCCGCGTCGAACAGAAAGCTGCTGATCGCTCCTGGTCGCTTCGTGTCCGCATGCTGTCCGAGTGCTGTCCGGTCCCTGAAACCCCCGTGCCGACGCGGAAAACGGTCTGCGAGCATGGGGGCCATGAGCGCTGCTACTTCTCCGTCCGAGAGCCGGGTATCCGCCCGCATCGGTGCCATCTCCGAGTCCGCCACCCTCGCCGTCGACGCCAAGGCCAAGGCCCTCAAGGCCGCCGGCCGCCCGGTGATCGGCTTCGGTGCCGGTGAGCCCGACTTCCCGACCCCCGGCTACATCGTGGACGCCGCCGTGGAGGCGTGCCGTACCCCGAAGTACCACCGCTACACCCCGGCGGGCGGGCTCCCCGAGCTCAAGGCCGCCATCGCGGAGAAGACGCTGCGCGACTCCGGTTACGAGGTCGACGCGTCCCAGATCCTGGTGACCAACGGCGGCAAGCAGGCGATCTACGAGGCGTTCGCCGCGATCCTCGACCCGGGCGACGAGGTCATCGTCCCGGCCCCGTACTGGACCACCTACCCCGAGTCGATCCGGCTGGCCGGCGGCGTCCCGGTGGAGGTCGTGGCCGACGAGACCACCGGCTACCGGGTCTCCGTGGAACAGCTGGAGGCGGCCCGCACCGAGCGCACGAAGGTCGTCCTGTTCGTCTCCCCGTCGAACCCGACCGGCGCGGTCTACAGCGAGGCCGACACCGAGGCGATCGGCCGCTGGGCCGTCGAGCACGGCCTGTGGGTGCTGACCGACGAGATCTACGAGCACCTGGTCTACGGCGACGCGAAGTTCACCTCGATGCCGGCGGTCGTGCCGGAGCTGCGCGACAAGTGCATCGTGGTCAACGGCGTCGCCAAGACGTACGCGATGACCGGCTGGCGCGTCGGGTGGATCATCGGCCCCAAGGACGTCGTGAAGGCCGCGACCAACCTGCAGTCGCACGCCACGTCCAACGTCGCCAACGTCTCGCAGGCCGCCGCGCTGGCCGCCGTCTCCGGGGACCTCGAGGCGGTCGCCGAGATGCGCACCGCCTTCGACCGGCGCCGCCGGACCATCGTGCGGATGCTCAACGACATCGACGGCGTGTTCTGCCCGGAGCCCGAGGGCGCGTTCTACGCGTACCCGTCGGTCAAGGAGCTGCTCGGCAAGGAGATCCGCGGCAAGCGCCCGCAGACCTCGGTCGAGCTGGCCGCGCTGATCCTGGACGAGGCCGAGGTGGCGGTCGTCCCGGGCGAGGCGTTCGGCACGCCGGGCTACCTGCGCCTGTCGTACGCGCTGGGCGACGACGACCTGGTGGAGGGCGTCTCGCGGCTCCAGAAGCTGCTGGGCGAGGCGAAGGCGTAATCCCGCCCCCTTCCCGTAAAAGCGGCCCCCGATGTCCGAACCGGGGGTCGCTTTCGCGTTCGAGGGGCACCCGATGGGGAAAGCGGCTACCGCGCCGCCCCCTCCGTGCGGCAGGATCTTGCAATGGAACGTGATGTACGGCTGTTGCCCAAGGCCCACCTGCACCTGCACTTCACCGGGTCGATGCGGCCCACGACGCTGCTGGAGCTCGCCGACAAGTACGGGGTGCGGCTGCCCGAGGCCCTGACCGGCGGCGAGCCGCCCAAGCTGCGCGCCACGGACGAGCGGGGCTGGTTCCGCTTCCAGCGGCTGTACGACATCGCGCGGTCCTGCCTGCGGGCCCCCGAGGACATCCAGCGGCTGGTGCGCGAGGCCGCCCAGGAGGACGTGGCGGACGGCTCCGGCTGGCTGGAGATCCAGGTCGACCCCACCTCCTACGCACCCCTGCTCGGCGGGCTGATTCCGGCGATCGAGATCATCCTGGACGCCGTGGACGCGGCCTCGCGCGAGACCGGGCTGCCGATCCGGGTGGTCATCGCGGCGAACCGGATGAAGCACCCCCTGGACGCGCGGACCCTCGCGCGGCTCGCCGTGCGGTACGCGGACCGGGGCGTCGTCGGCTTCGGCCTCTCCAACGACGAACGGCGCGGGATGGCCCGCGACTTCGACCGGGCGTTCGCCATCGCCCGGGAAGGCGGTCTGCTGGCCGCTCCGCACGGCGGCGAGCTGTCGGGCCCGTCGAGCGTCCGGGACTGCCTGGACGACCTCGACGCGGCCCGGGTGGGGCACGGCGTGCGCGCCGCCGAGGACCCCCGGCTGCTGCGACGGCTCGCGGAGTCGGGGATCACCTGCGAGGTGTGCCCCGCGTCCAATGTGGCGCTCGGCGTCTACGAGAAGCCCGCCGATGTCCCCCTGCGCACTCTGTTCGAGGCGGGGGTGCCGATGGCCCTGGGCGCGGACGACCCGCTGCTCTTCGGCTCACGGCTGGCCGCGCAGTACGACCTGGTGCGCCGCCACCACGCGTTCACCGACGAGGAGCTGGCCGAGCTGGCGCGCCAGTCGGTGCGCGGTTCGACGGCTCCGGAGCCGGTGCGGGCCGAGCTGCTGGCGGGGGTCGACGCGTGGCTCGCGGGGCCGGTGGGCTGAGCTTCAGCCGGCGAGCCCGGTGAGCAGGGTGCGGGCCAGGGACGCGGCGAAGTCGTCCAGCGGCTGGGGCGGCTCGCCGGTGACCGTGGCGTCATAGGCGAACGCCCGCTGGGCGCAGGCGCCGAGGAGCAGTGAGGCGGCCGCGTAGGTGTCGGCGTCGGGCCGGACGCGGCCGGCGGTCTGTTCGGCCCGCAGATACGTGTCGACGCCGCGGATGGGCAGGTGGGGGCCGGTGCCGAGCTCGCGCATGGCCGCGTCGTGGCGCTCCTTGAGCCTCGGCTCGGCGTAGAGGGAGGCGGCGATCGGGAAGCTCTGCTCGTAGAACAGGGCGGCCTGGCGGGCGATGTCGGTGAGGTTCTCCTCGACCGACCGCTCCCCCGCGCCCGGATCGGCGATGAGTTGGCGCAGGTCGACCTTGGGCAGCCGTTCCTGGAGGACCACCACGAACAGCTCCTCCTTGCTGAGGAAGTTCTTGTAGAGCGCGGCCTCCGAGCAGCCGGCCGCCCTGGCGATCTCCTTGGTGGTGGTCCGGGCCAGGCCCTTGGTGAGCATGAGCTCGTGGGCGGCGTCGACGAGTCGGACGCGTGCCGGTTTCTGCTCCATGAGCACTCCGATAAGGCTTGACGGGTGAGTGATTACCCACCCACTCTAGAGGTGAGTGAACACTTACCCACCTCGAAGGGGTGTGCCATGAAGCTCACGGTTTTTGGTGCGACCGGCGGTATCGGCCAGGAGATCGTCCGCCAGGCGGTGGCGGCGGGGCACGAGGTGACGGCGGTGGTCCGCGATCCCGCCCGGCTCGCGGTCCCGCTCCCGGACGTCACGGTGCACACCGCCGCCCGGGTGGACGACCCCGAGGCACTGCGGGAGGCGGTGGCGGGCCGGGACGCGGTCCTCTCCGGCCTCGGGTCCAGGGGCCGGAAGGCCGACGGGATCGCCGAACGGCTGACCCGTGCCGTGCTGGCGGCCATGGAGGCGGAGGGCACGCGGCGGCTGCTGGTGGTCAGCGCCGCCCCGGTCGCCCCCACGCCCGCCGACGAGCCGCTGCTCGACCGGATGATGCTCTCGATGATCGGCGCGGTCCTCAAGGAGGTGTACGCGGACCTCACCGCGATGGAGGCGGCGCTGGCGGCCTCGGCCACGGACTGGACGTCGGTCCGGCCGCCCAAGCTGACGAACGGGCCCCTGACGGGCACGTACCGCACGGTCGTCGGCGGCAACCCGCGCAGCGGCCGTTCCATCTCCCGGGCCGACGTGGCCCACGCGATGCTGGCGCTGATCAATGACCCGGCGACGGTGAAGCAGGGCGTGGGCGTGGCCTACTGAAGGCCGGGACCGCGCGGGGCACGGGGCCCGGGCGCTCTACAGGCCGACGCCCACCGTCACCGGTTCGTTGACCAGGGTGACGCCGAAGGCCGCGTGCACCCCGGACACGACCTCGCGGGCCAGGGCGAGCAGGTCCTCCGTGGTCGCCTCGCCCCGGTTGGTGAGGGCGAGCGTGTGCTTGGTCGAGATGCGGGCGGGTCCGGTGCCGTAGCCCTTGGTGAACCCGGCCCGGTCGATGAGCCAGGCGGCGGAGGTCTTGGTGCGGCCCTCACCGGCGGGGAAGGCGGGGGGCGTCACCTCGGGGCCGAGCCGGTCGGCGACCCGGGCCAGGAACGCGTCGAACTCGGCCTGCTCCAGGACCGGGTTGGTGAAGAAGGACCCGGCCGACCAGGTGTCGTGGTCCTCGGGGTCGAGGACCATGCCCTTGCCCGCGCGCAGCCGGAGCACCGTTTCGCGGGCCTCGGCGGCGGGAACGCGGTCGCCCTCCCGGACGCCCATGGCCCGCGCGGTCTCCGGGTACTTCAGGGGCGCCGAGAGCCCGCCGGCCTCCTCCAGGCCGAAGCGGACGCGCAGCACCACGTACCGGTCGGGTTCGGCCTTGAAGCGGCTGTGCCGGTAGGAGAACGCGCACTCGGAGTTGGGCAGGACGACCGTTTCCCGGGTGCGCCGGTCATAGGCGACGACCTCGGTGATGGTGGCGGACACCTCCTGGCCGTACGCCCCGACGTTCTGGATGGGCGTCGCACCCGCCGAGCCGGGGATGCCCGCCAGGCATTCGAGGCCCGCGAGGCCGGCCTCCACGGTGCGGGTGACGGCGTCGGTCCAGACCTCGCCCGCGGCCAGTTCCAGGGAGCCGCCGTCCAGGACGAAGCCCTTGGTGGCGATCCGCAGGGCGGTGCCCTCGAAGCCCTTGTCGCCGATGACGAGATTGCTGCCGCCGCCGATGATCAGGAGCGGGGTGCCGCTGTCGTCGGCCTCGCGCACGGCGTCGATCACCTCGGTGTCCGTGGTGGCCGTGAGGAGCCGGGTGGCGGGGCCGCCGAGCCGGAAGGTGGTCAGGGGGGCGAGGGGCGCGTCGTGGAGTTCCTGCACGGGACAAGGGTACGGTCCGTGGCCCCGCCGTCTGGGCGGGGCCACGGACCGTGTGGTGTGCGCGGGGTGCGTCAGGCGGGTACGGCGACCGGCTCGTCGGCGTGGGCCTCGGCCGCCCCACCCGCGGCCTCCTGCATACCGGCGGCGCGGCGGCTGGGGATCATCAGGGCGACGAGCGCGGCCAGGGCGACGGCTCCCGACCCGATCCAGACGGCGGGCACGGTGCCGTCGGTGAAGGCCCGCGCGGACTCCAGGCCCCCCTGCGAGGCGAAGACGGTGGTGAGCACGGCGACCCCGAGGGCACCGCCGACCTCGCGGAGGGCGTTGTTGGCGCCGGACGCGATGCCCCGGTCACCGGGGCGGACGGTGGACATCACCAGGCCGGCGGCCGGCGCGAAGTACAGGGCCATTCCGATACCGCCGACGACCAGGGCAGGAAGCAGCGAGGTGTAGGAGGCGTCCGGGGCGAGGACCAAGGCGAAGAGGGCGAGCCCGGTGGCCTGGAAGGCCAGCCCGGCCACGACCACCGGACGGCCGCCGAAGCGGTCGGAGAGCATCCCGGCGATGGGGGCGACGAGCATCGGCATGCCGGTCCAGGGCAGCATCCGCAGCCCGGCCTCGGTCGGCGAGTAGCCCAGGACGCCCTGGAGGTACTGGCTGAGCAGGAAGATCGCGCCGAACATTCCGAGGTACATCAGCATGCCGGCGACGTTGATGCCGAAGAAGCCGCGGTCCCGGAAGAGGCGCATGGGGAGCATCGGCTTGCGGCCCCCGAAGCCGTGGCGGACGAAGGCGCCCATGAGCACGATGCCGACGGCGAGGGAGGTCAGGACGGTCGGGCTGGTCCAGCCGTCGGCGTTGGCGTTGACGAGGCCGTAGACGATGCCGAAGAGGCCGCCGCTGACGAGGAGGGTGCCGGGGACGTCGAGCCGCGCGCCGGGGGCGTACGACTCCGCGAGGCGGAGGCGGGCGAGCGGCAGCAGGAGCAGGCCGATGGGCACGTTGAGCCAGAAGATCCACTGCCAGGAGATGTGCTCGGTGAGGCTGCCGCCGATCAGGGGCCCGCTGGCCACGGCGAGGCCGGTCACGGCGCTGAAGATGCCGAGCGCCATGCCCCGGCGGGCGGGTTCCACGGCGGCCGTGAGCAGGGTGAGCGTGAGCGGCATCATGATCGCGGCGCCGACGCCCTGGACGGCGCGGAAAGCAATGAGTTCGTTGATGCCGGGCGAGAGGGCGGCCGCCGCGGAGGCGCCGGTGAAGACGGTGAGGCCGGTGAGGAAGAGCCGGCGGCGGCCGAAGCGGTCACCGAGGGCCGCGCCGAACATCAGCAGGACGGCGAAGGTGAGCGTGTAGGCGTTGACCGTCCATTCCAGCTCCTCCATCTCCCCGCCGAGGCTTTCGCGGATGGAGGGCAGGGCGGTGGTGACGACGAGGTTGTCGAGGGCCGCCATGAAGCCGGCGACGCTGGTGATGACGAGGGCCCAGGCCGCTCCCGCGCGGCCTGTCGTTTGCTGGTTCACTGCTCCCCCTGAGGGTTAGTTATTGATTACTAACTTTTCCGGGCAGAAAACCGGGCCGAACCCGGGTCGCGCACATTCAGAGGACGGGCTGGGCGGAGTCGTAGAAGCCGGACCAGATCCGATGACCGGCCGGAAAGCCGAGCGAGATGAGCGTGTTGGCGAGCATGCCGTACGCGAGGAAGGTGGTGGTGTCGCTCTCGTCGGCACCGAGCGCGAGGCGGACGGAGTCGAACAGCTCCAGCCAGCCGGCCCGCACCGCTTCGCCGAACTCGTGATCCCCGGCCGCCTCCGCCGCCGCGACGGCCGCGTAGACCTGCATCTGCATGAGCAGCTTCTCGGGGTCGTCGGCGATCAGCTGCTGGTAGGCGCGGGCCATGGCATGGAGTGCTTCCTCGCCGTCCAGCCCGTCGGCGGCGTCGACGAAGACCTGCCGGGTCTCCTGGAGGCAGCGCTCGGCCGCCGCCAGGAACATCGCCTCCTTGTTGGGAAAGAGACGGAACAGGTACGGCTGCGAGACACCCACCCGCTGGGCGATCACCGCGGTGGAGGTCGCGCTGTACCCGCCGCGGGCGAACTCGGCGATCGCCGCCCGGATGACGCTCTCGCGCCGCTCATCTGCACTCATCCTTGCCATGCCCATAAGTTAGTGCTCAATCACTAACTTCGTCAACCGGGAGGGGGACGAAGTTCCGAGCGGCATACGCGTAAGGGGCACGGCCCCATGGACCGTGCCCCTTACATCGCGTCGCGTCGCCCTAGGCGAGCTGCACCACGGCCCGGGACATGCCCAGGACCTTCTTGCCGTCGCTCATGACGGTCAGGTCCACGCGCACCCGCCGGTCGTCCAGCAGCGCACCCACCTTGGCGCTGACCTCGATCTGCGCGCCCTTGTCGTCGTCCGGGACCACGACGGGCTTGGTGAAGCGCACGCCGTACTCGACCACCGCGCCCGGGTCGCCGGCCCAGTCCGTGACCACGCGGATCGCCTCGGCCATGGTGAACATGCCGTGCGCGATCACATCGGGCAGCCCGACCTCGCGCGCGAAGCGCTCGTTCCAGTGGATCGGGTTGAAGTCGCCCGAGGCACCCGCGTACTGCACGAGCGTCGCCCGGGTGACCGGGAAGATCCGCGCCGGCAGCTCCGTACCGACCTCGACGGACTCGTAACTCACCTTCGCCGTCATCACGCCTCCTCGGCGGCGCGCGCCACCAGCTTCGTCCAGGCGGTCACGACCAGCTCGCCCGACTCGTCGTGGACGTCACCGCGGACGTCCAGGATGTCGTTGCCCGCCATCGACTTCACGGCCTCGATGGTCGAGACGACCGACAGCCGGTCACCGGCGCGCACGGGGCGGACGTAGACGAACTTCTGGTCGCCGTGCACGACCCGGCTGTAGTCCAGGCCGAGCTGCGGGTCCTCGATGACCTGGCCGGCGGCCTTGAAGGTGATCGAGAACACGAAGGTCGGCGGTGCGATCACATCGGCGTGGCCGAGGGCCTTCGCGGCCTCGGGATCGGTGTACGCGGGGTGGGCGTCGCCCACGGCCTCGGCGAACTCGCGGATCTTCTCCCGTCCGACCTCGTACGGCGCGGTGGGCGGATAGGTCCGTCCCACGAAGGACTGGTCGAGCGCCATGAACTCGCAACCTCCTGATGAAAGAACGACTGGCCGGCCTGTGACGGCGTCCGGCCCCATTCAACGCCAAACCCGCCGCACAACGACACGAGGCCGCCCCCCGAAGGGGACGGCCTCGTGTACGAGCCTGATTCAGCGCGTTTCGCGGTGCGCGGTGTGCGAGTTGCAGCGCGGGCAGTGCTTCTTCATCTCAAGACGGTCCGGGTTGTTACGCCGGTTCTTCTTGGTGATGTAGTTCCGCTCCTTGCACTCCACGCAGGCCAGCGTGATCTTCGGGCGGACGTCGGTGGCAGCCACGTGAGTGCTCCTTGGACGGACGATGGACGGATGAACGCAGAAAAGAGTAGCCGATCGAAGGACCGACCCCACAATCGGCTACTTTTAGTAGCGGTGACCGGACTTGAACCGGTGACACAGCGATTATGAGCCGCTTGCTCTACCGACTGAGCTACACCGCTTTGATGACTGGGCCCCCCGCCGAAGCGGGGTTTCCGATCACCAGAGCCCCAATGCGGAATCGAACCGCAGACCTTCTCCTTACCATGGAGACGCTCTACCGACTGAGCTATTGGGGCGAGCGATGAAGACATTACACGCTCGGTCGCCGATCGCCCAAATCCGTTTCCCGGCGCCCGGCCGACCTGGTCCCGTACCCCGCTCCGGGCGCCCCCACACCGCTGATCAGCAAGGCCGCACCAGTACGACTATTGCGCTCCTCCTCCGGGCGGGCCGGGCCCGCCCCTAGGCTCTACTCACTCTGCGTGATCTTGACCCCTTCCCAGGAGCACGATGCCCGACAGCCAGCCGCGGCGGCCCGACGACCACACGGCCGACCCCACCGGCGGCCCGGAGACCTCAGCCCTGACGCTCTGCGGCGCCCGCCTCACCGACGGCCGCGTCGTGGATGTACGGGTCTGCGGCGGGCGCATCGAGGCCGTCGGGACCGCCGGCAGCCTCACCGCGGCGCCCGGCGCCCGCCTGGACCTGCGCGGCCACCTCATGCTCCCCGCGCCCGCCGAGCCGCACGCCCACAGCGACACCGCGCTCACCGCGGACGGCTCCGGCCCCGCGTCCGAGCGCACCGAGGACATCCGGCGGCGTGCCACGGAGGCCGCCCTGCTCCAGCTGGGCCACGGCGCGACGGCCCTGCGCACGCACGTGGGCATCGGCGATCTCCAGGGCCTGGCGGCGCTCGAAGCCGTCCTCCAGGCCCAACGCTCGCTGCGCGGCCTGGCCGACCTGGCCCCGGTCGCCGTCCCCCGGCTGCTCACCGGTGTCGCCGGGGCGGGCAACCTGGCGATGCTCCGAGATGCGGTGAAGATGGGCGCCTCCGCGGTCGGCGGCCGCCCGGACCTCGACCCGGACCCGGCGGGATACGTCGAGGCCGTCCTCGAAGTCGCCGCGGAGCACGGCTGCCCCGTGGACCTGCACCTGGACGGTGACGACCCCGCCCGGCTGGCCCGGTTCGCCGCGCTGGCGGGCGGCCTGCGCCAGGAGGTCACCATCGGCCCCTGCGCCGGTCTCACCCGCCTCCCGTCCGACGTCGCCGCACGGGCGGCCGGACAGCTGGCGGCGGCCGGGGTGAGCGTCGTCTGCCTCCCCCAGGGCGGCTGTTGCGGCACGGAACACCGGGGCGCCGCCCCCGTACGGCTGCTGCGCGACGCCGGGGTGCGGGTCGCCGCGGGCAGCGGGGCCCTGCGCGATCCGGCCAACCCGGTGGGGCGCGGCGACCCGCTGGAGGCGGCGTTCCTGCTGGCCTCGCAGGGCGGCCTGAGCCCCGGGCACGCCTACGCGGCGGTGTCCGCCGAGGCCCGGCGCGTCATGGGGCTCGCCGAGGTCCGCGTCGAGGCGGGCTTCCCGGCGGAACTGCTCGCCGTACGCGGTGAGGGGCTGGCCGAGGCGCTGTCGCTGGCGTACAGCCGGATCGTGGTGCACCGGGGGCGGGTGGTGGCCCGGACCAGCGCGGTGCGCGAGTACTGCGACTCGGAGGCCGGCGGCGGGCCCGGTCTTCCCCGTCAGGGACGGCCGGAATCCACCGGCGGGCCGTGAGCGTCGCGGCGCGCTCCGGCGTACCGTCGGTCGTATGCGCATTGTCATCGCAGGTGGACATGGTCAGATCGCGCTGCGGCTGGAGCGGTTGCTCGCCGCGCGCGGGGACGAGGCGGCCGGCATCATCCGCAACCCCGGTCAGAGCGACGACCTCAGGGCGGTGGGCGCCGAGCCCGTGGTGCTGGATCTGGAATCGGCCACGGTCGAGGAGGTCGCCGAGGTGCTGCGCGGCGCCGACGCGGCGGTCTTCGCGGCCGGCGCGGGCCCCAACAGCGGCACGGCCCGCAAGGACACCGTGGACCGGGGCGCGGCGGTGCTCTTCGCGGACGCGGCGGAGCGGGCGGGGGTGCGGCGTTACGTCGTGGTGTCGTCCATGGGCGCGGACCCGGACCACGCCGGGGACGAGGTGTTCGACGTGTACCTGCGGGCCAAGGGCGAGGCGGACGCGGACGTACGCTCCCGCGCCGCCCTGGACTGGACGATCCTGCGCCCCGGGATGCTCACCAACGACGCCGGCACCGGCCAGGTCCTCCTGGCCGCGTCCACGGGCCGGGGCCCGGTCCCCCGCGACGACGTGGCGGCGGCCCTGGTCGAGCTCCTGGACACCCCGGCCACGGCGGGCCTGACCCTGGAGCTGATCTCGGGCAACGTGCCGCTGGCGGTCGCGGTGAAGGACATCGCGGGCAACTGACCCGCACGCACGAAGAAGGCCCCCGTTCGAAGAACGGGGGCCTTGCTTGTGGCGGCGCCAGGGTTCGAACCTGGGTAGGCTGAGCCGGCAGATTTACAGTCTGCTCCCTTTGGCCACTCGGGCACACCGCCAAGGGATGCCGCCTTCGAGTCCCGGTTTCCCGTGGTGCTCTCTGGCAACGACGTAAACAATACCTGATGACCGAGGGTGCTACGCCACCGGATTGTTCGGAGGCCCGTGCGGTCTCGGGTGGCTAGGCTTTACGCGGCCGCTGCGCCAGGTACGTACTTCCAGCACCCCCGATCCAAGGAGCCACACGTCATGGCCGACTCCAGTTTCGACATCGTCTCGAAGGTCGAGCGGCAGGAGGTCGACAACGCCCTCAACCAGGCCGCCAAGGAGATCTCCACCCGTTACGACTTCAAGGGCACGGACGCGTCGATCGCGTGGTCCGGCGAGAAGATCCTGATGCAGGCGAACGGCGAGGAGCGGGTCAAGGCCATCCTCGACATCTTCCAGTCCAAGCTGATCAAGCGGGGGATCTCGCTGAAGTCGCTGGACGCCGGTGAGCCGCAGCTCTCCGGCAAGGAGTACAAGCTGTTCGCCTCGATCCAGGAGGGCATCTCCCAGGAGAACGCCAAGAAGGTCGCGAAGATCATCCGCGACGAGGGACCCAAGGGCGTCAAGGCCCAGGTCCAGGGCGAGGAGCTGCGGGTCACCTCGAAGAGCCGGGACGACCTGCAGGCCGTGCAGGCGCTGCTGAAGGCCCAGGACTTCGACTTCGACGTGCAGTTCGCGAACTACCGCTAGACCGTCGCGGCCCGGGCGCGGAACCTCTCGTTCCGCGCCCGGACTGCATGTCCGAATACCGCCGGTTCCGGCGTTTCGGGAGCAGCAGACTGGTCCGTGGCGGCCGGCGTTCCGGCCGGGCCATACGGACGAGGAGAGGGACCGGTCATGACCATGTACGCGACGGTCGACAGCCCGCTGGGCGAACTGCTGCTGGTCGGGGAAGAGACCCCGGGAGCGGCGGGCGTCGCGCTCGTCTCGCTCTCCGTGCCCGGTCAGAAGGGCGGCACCGTCGTGCGGGACGGCTGGGTGCGCGCGCCGGAGGCGTTCGCGGGGGCCGCCGCCCAGCTGCGGGAGTACTTCGAGGGGCGCAGGACGCGCTTCGACCTGGTGTACGCGCAGGGGCGGGGCACGGAGTTCCAGCGGCGGGTCTGGGCCGAGCTGGACGCCGTTCCGTACGGCGAGACGGTCTCGTACGGGCAGATCGCCGCGCGCGTCGGCGCGAGCGGTGCCGGGGTGCGGGCCGTGGGCACGGCGATCGGGCGCAATCCGCTGCTCGTCGTGCGGCCGTGCCACCGGGTGATCGGCGCGGACGGCGCGCTGCGCGGCTACGCGGGCGGTCTTGAGCGCAAGGAACGGCTGCTGGGGCTCGAAGGGGCCCTGGCGGGGCGTTGACGGGCCGGGGCTGATGGACGGGCTCTTCCCCAGGTCGCGGGCCGTCGTCGCGCCGGGGGCCGTGCACGTGCCCGACTGGCTGTCGCCCGAGCGGCAGCGGGAGTTGGTGGCGGCGTGCCGGGAATGGGCGCGGGGGCCCGTGCCGCTGCGGCATACGGCGTTGCCGGGTGGCGGGGTCATGTCGGTGCGGACGGTGTGCCTGGGGTGGCACTGGCAGCCGTACCGCTACACGCGTACTGCCGACGATGTGAACGGTGCTCCGGTGGTCCCGTTCCCGGGCTGGCTCGCGGAGTTGGGGCGGGCGGCGGTGGCGGAGGCGTACGGGCCGGGAGGCGGCTCGGAGGCGTACGCGCCGGACGCAGCGCTGGTCAACTTCTACGACGGTACGGCCCGGATGGGCATGCACCGGGATGCCGAGGAGCGGTCCGGGGCGCCCGTGGTGTCGCTCAGCATCGGGGACACGTGTGTCTTCCGGTTCGGCAACACGGAGGGCCGCGGCCGGCCGTGGACCGATGTGGAGCTGGCGTCCGGCGACCTGTTCGTGTTCGGCGGCCCGGCGCGCCGGGCGTTCCACGGGGTGCCGGTGGTCCGGCCGGGCACCGCCCCTCCCGGCACGGGGATGAGCGGTGGCCGACTCAATGTGACGTTGCGTGAAACGGGGTTGAACGGCTGACGTCAGCGTCGTTCGCGGGAGTTGCCGAAGAGCAGGCGGTAGGCGATCAGCAGGACCAGTGAGCCGCCGATGGCCGCGACCCAGGTCGCCGGGTCGAAGAAGTCCTTCGTGATCTCGCGGTCCAGGAAGCGCGACGATATCCAGCCACCGAGGAACGCGCCGACGATCCCTATGAGCGTGGTGCCCACGAGGCCGCCGGGGTCGCGCCCCGGCAGCAGGATCTTGGCGATGACGCCCGCGACGAGCCCGAGGATGATCCAGCCGATAATGGTCATGCGTGCGAACCTACCCGTCACTCGTTCCTGGAATCCAAGACGCGGGGGACGGGCGGGCGGTTGCCCGGCGGGGCTTTCTACCAGCCGGCGAACTGCTCGTCGGTGCGCACGATCTCCTTGCCGAAGGGCATCAGGGAGACCGGGATCAGCTTGAAGTTGGCGATGCCCAGGGGGATTCCGATGATCGTGAGGCACAGGGCGATGCCGGTGGTGATGTGGCCGAGCGCCAGCCACCAGCCGGCGAGGATCAGCCACAGCACGTTGCCCACGCAGGAGGGCCCGCCCGCGTCCCGGCGGTCGACCACCCGGTGCCCGAAGGGCCACAGCGCGTAGACGCCGATCCGGAAGGCGGCCAGGCCGAAGGGGATGCCGATGATCGTGATGCAGAGCAGGAGTCCCGCGAGCAGGTAGCCGAGGAACATCCAGAATCCGCAGAGGACCAGCCAAATGACGTTCAGAATGGTTTTCACGGGCGAGGACCTGCCATCTGCTCGAGTCGGGCGATGCGCTCCGCCATCGGCGGGTGGGTCGAGAACATCTTGGACATCCCCTGCCCCGCGCGGAAGGGGTTGGCGATCATCATGTGGCTCGCGGTCTCGATCCTGGGCTCCGGGGGGAGCGGGAGCTGCTGCGTCCCGGACTCCAGCTTCCGCAGGGCACTGGCGAGGGCCAGCGGGTCGCCGGTGAGCCGGGCGCCCGAGGCGTCCGCCTCGTACTCCCGGGAGCGGCTGACGGCCAGCTGGATGACGGACGCGGCGAGCGGACCGAGGATCATGATCAGCAGCATGCCGAGGAGGCCCGGGCCCTCGTCGTCGTTGGAGCGGCCGACCGGGATCAGCCAGGCGAAGTTGACCAGGAACATCACGACGGAGGCGAGCGCTCCGGCTACAGACGAGATGAGGATGTCCCGGTTGTAGACGTGGCTCAGCTCGTGGCCGAGGACGCCGCGCAGCTCGCGCTCGTCCAGGAGGCTCAGGATGCCCTCGGTGCAGCAGACCGCCGCGTTGCGCGGGTTGCGGCCGGTCGCGAAGGCGTTGGGGGCCTGGGTCGGGGAGATGTAGAGCCGGGGCATGGGCTGGCGCGCCGAGGTGGAGAGCTCGCGGACCATGCGGTAGAGCTGGGGCGCCTCGAATTCGCTCACGGGGCGGGCGCGCATGGCCCGCAGCGCCAGCTTGTCGCTGTTCCAGTACGCGTACGCGTTGGTGCCGACCGCCACCAGGAGGGCGACGATCAGGCCCGTCCGGCCGAAGAAGCTGCCGATGACGATGATGAGTGCGGACAGGCCCCCGAGGAGTACGGCGGTTCTCAGCCCGTTGTGCCGGCGGTGCACGGTACGCCCTCCAAATCGTGCAGCAGGGGAGCCCTTGGCGGGTGGGCCCCACAAGCCCAGTGGAGCCTCCCTCACTGGTCAACGCCAGGCGACGGGAGCGAGTTCCCTGGTGCGGACGGCCCGACGGCCCAGGCCGGCCCCGCTGCGTGCGTGGGGGCCTGGCTCTGGGCCGTCCGGGTGGAGGTGTGCGGTGCGCTCAGCGCTGGGCGGGGAGCTTGGCGAGCTCCAGCGCCTCGGGGTCCGGCTCGACCTCGCTGGTGCAGTGGGCGCAGCGGGAGGCGATGGCCGGGATCTCGGTGTAGCAGCGGGGGCAGTCGCGCAGGGCGGCCTTGATGTCGACGGGCTCGTCGGCCTTCTTGGCGGTGAAGCGGTCCTGGACCTTGGCCATCGGCACGACGACGCAGAAGTAGAGGACGGCGGCGGTGATGAGGAAGGCGATGGCGGCGCTGAGGAAGAGGCCGTACGGGAAGTCCACGCCGTCGACCTTGAAGTGCGCCTTGCTGAAGTCGCCGGTGCCACGTGTGAAGACGCCGATGAGCGGCACGATGAAGGCGTTGCTGAACCCGGTGACGACCGCGGTGAACGCGGCTCCGACGGCGAGACCGACCGCCATGGAGATGACGTTCCCGCGCAGGATGAAGTCCTTGAACCCGCTCAGCACTGCTCTGGCTCCTTGTGGTGATGAGAACGTCGTACGCCTTGCAAGGCACCGACCTTGCCCTGTGCGGGCGGCCGGGGGCAAACCGATCTTGTCACCCGTCGAACAGACGAGCGACGTCAGAAGAGATTGACGGCGGCGAATCTCAGCACGGTCTGCGGAGCGCCCGACAGGACGACACCGGCGGCCGTGGTGATGACGATGGCCGCGGTCAGGGGCGCCGGGACGCGGTGCCGTACGACGGGCGCGGCCTCCTCCCCGTCCGCGGGCGCGCGGAACAGGGCGGCCGTCCACCGCAGGTAGTAGTACAGCGCGACGACGACGTTGACGGCCATCACGACGGCCAGCCAGCCCAGACCCGCGTCGACGGCGGCGGAGAACACCGTGACCTTGGCGAAGAGCCCGATGATCCCCGGCGGCAGCCCGGCCAGGCAGAGCAGGAAGAACGCCAGCGCGAGGGCGGCCAGGGGCCGGGTGGCGTACAGGCCGCGGTAGTCGTCCAGACGGTTGCCGGGGCGGGTACGGGCGACCAGGGCGGCCACCGCGAAGGCGCCGAGGTTCACGACGGCGTACATCAGGGCGTACGCGACGGTGGAGCCGATCCTGCGCTCCCCCGCGTACGCGGCGGCGGCCACGGGGACGAGCAGGTATCCGGCCTGGGCGACGGAGGACCAGGCGAGCAGGCGTACGGCGCTGCGGGCGCGGGAAGCGCTCTGGCGCAGCGCGGCGACGTTGCCGACGGTCATCGTGAGCGCGGCGAGGACCGCGAGGGCGGGGCCCCACACGTCCGCGTACGCCGGGAAGGCGATCACGGTGACGAGGATGAGGCCGGTGAAGCCGACCGCCTTGCCGACGACCGAGAGGTAGGCGGCGATGGGCAGCGGGGCGCCGACGTAGGTGTCGGGCACCCAGAAGTGGAAGGGCGCGGCGGCCGTCTTGAAGGCGAAGCCGACCAGGGTCAGCGCGACGCCCGCCCCGGCGAGGGTGGAGAGCTGGGGGTCGACGTGGCCGAGGCGGCCGGCCAGGTCCGTGAGGTGGAGCGTGCCGGTTGCCGCGTACACGAAGCTGACGCCGAGGAGCATCACGGCGGTGGCGGTCACGGAGGACAGGAAGAACTTCAGCGCGGCCTCGGAGGAGCGCCGGTCGCCGCGCTTGATGCCGACGAGGGCGAACGCGGGCAGCGAGGCGACTTCGAGGGCGACGACCAGCGTGGCGAGGTCCCGGGACGCGGGCAGGAGCGCGGCGCCCGCGGCCGACGAGAGCAGCAGGAACCAGAACTCGCCGGCCGGGAGCTTGCGGGTGTCGCCGATCGAGAGCAGCGCGGTGAGCAGCGCGCCGCCGAGCACGAGGGCCTGGATGACCAGCGTGAAGTGGTCGGCGGTGTAGCTGCAGGCGTGGCTGCCGGTGGTGAGGCAGAAGGTGGAGCGGTCGCCGTCGTGGAGCGGGATGATCAGGGCGAGCGAGGCGACGAGCCCGGCGACGGCGCCGTAGCCGAGAAGCGGTTTGCGGGCCTCGGTGACGAAGAGGTCGGCGACCAGGACGACGAGGGCGACCGCCGCCGCGGTGAGCGGCGGCGCGAGGGCGAGCCAGTCGACGGACTGGACGAGGCTGGTGGTGCTCTCGGCCGCTGCGATCACGACTTGCCTCCCGCGAGGAGCTTCTGCACGGCCGGGTCGGTGAGGCCGAGGAGGACGGCGGGCCACAGGCCGGCGAGGACGGTGAGGGCCGCGAGGGGGGTCCAGGCGGCGAATTCGTAGCTCTGGACGTCGGCGATCCGCGGTTCGTCGCGGTTCGCGCCCATGCAGACGCGGCGGACCACGATCAGCAGGTACGCGGCGGTGAGCAGGGTGCCGGAGGCGGCGATCGACATGAACGTCAGGAAGGCGGGCCGGCTCAGCCCGTCGGCCGGGTCGAACGCGCCGAACAGGGCGAGCATCTCGCCCCAGAACCCGGCGAGCCCCGGCAGCCCGAGGGAGGCGATCGCGGCGAACGCGAGGAGGCCGCCGAGGCGGGGTGCGCGGCCGTAGAGCGCGGCGCCGGTGGCTCCGGCGAGGGTGTCCAGGTCGGCGGTGCCGTACCGGTCCTTGACGGCGCCGACCAGGAAGAACAGCAGGCCGGTGATGAGCCCGTGGGCGATGTTGGCGAAGAGCGCGCCGTTGACGCCGGTGGGGGTCATGCTCGCGATGCCGAGGAGGACGAAGCCCATGTGGCCGACGGAGGAGTAGGCGATGAGCCGCTTCAGGTCGCCCTTGGCGCCGGGCCGGGCGAGGGCCAGGCAGGCGAGCGATCCGTAGACGATCCCGGCGGCGGCGAAGGCCGCGAGATACGGGGCGAAGGTGTGCATCCCGTCCGGGGCGACCGGGAGCAGGATGCGGACGAAGCCGTACGTGCCCATCTTCAGCAGGACGCCCGCGAGGAGCACGGAGCCGACGGTCGGGGCGGCGGTGTGGGCGTCGGGCAGCCAGCTGTGCAGCGGCCACATCGGGGTCTTCACGGCGAGCCCGATCCCGATCGCCAGAACGGCGGTGACCTGCACGGACGAGGTGAGTCCGCGGCCGTTGTCAGTGGCGAGTGCCACCATGTCGAAGGTGCCGCTCTTCAGTCCGATGAGGAGCAGGCCCAGCAGCATGACGACCGAGCCGAGCAGTGTGTAGAGGATGAATTTCCAGGCGGCCGCCTGCCTCCCCGCACCGCCCCATCGGGCGATCAGGAAGTACATCGGGATGAGCACCATCTCGAACGCCAGGAAGAACAGGAGCAGGTCGAGGACGGCGAAGGTGGCGAGGGTGCCGGACTCCAGGAGGAGGACCAGCGCGACGAACGCCTTCGGGGAGGGGCCTTCGGGCAGCTTGAAGTAGCTGTAGAGCGCGCAGAGGAAGGTCAGCAGCGCGGTCAGTACGAGCAGGGGGAGCGAGATGCCGTCGATGCCGAGGTGGATGCGCACGTCCAGCGCCGGAATCCAGCTGATGTCGGTGGTGGCCTGCATCTTCGACGGGTAGTCGTGGTCGAAGCCGGCGGCCAGCACCAGGGTCGCCAGCAGGATGACGCCGGTGACGGTCACGCCGTGGCGGAGCACGGCCTGGTCGGGGCTGCGGCCCTTCAGTCCGGGCGGGGCGGGGAGCAGGGCGGCGACGGCGCCGATGAGCGGGCCGACGACGACGAACGCCAGAAGGAACTGCATCACGGATGCGCTGATATCGATCACGGCTCAGGACCCCGCGTTGACGTTGGCGTAGACGACGGCGGCGACCGCCAGGATCAGGGAACCGGCCAGCGTCGCGCTGAGATAGGTCTGCACGTTGCCGGTCTGGGCGCGGCGGACGGCCGTGCCGAGCAGGCGTGCGCCGGTGGCGGAGCCGCGTACGTAGGTCTCGACGACCTCGCGGTCCAGGAACCGGACGAGGCGGGCCGCGGCCTGGACGGGGCGGACGAACAGCGCCGCGTACAGGGCGTCGAGGTGGAAGCCGGTGGCCGCGTGGCGGTGGAGGGGGCCGAGCAGCAGGCGTCCGGGGTCGGCGGGGTCGGGGGCGTCCCCGGCCGGGCCGTAGGCGGCGGTGCGGGCCTCGATGGCCTCGATCTCCACGAGGGCCGGTTCCGCGTCCGGGTGGGCGACGACCGCGCCCAGGGGGACGCGGGCGGCGAGCGCGGTGGTGTGGCGCCAGGCCGCGTAGGTGACGAGGCCGCCGACGAGGCCGACGCCGGTGGACAGGACGGCGGTGGTCAGCGAGGGGACGAGGCGGTGGCCGTCGAACCAGTCGCCGATGACGCCGACGCTCAGCCCGAGGGCGATGGTCGGGACGGCCAGGACCCACAGGACGGCGGTCATGGCGGCGGGCTGCCTGCCGTGGTCGGGGGCCTCGGCGCCCCGGCCCCGGAAGGCGAGGAGCCAGAGCCGGGTGGCGTAGGCGGCGGTGAGCACGGCGGCCAGCAGCCCGGCGACGAGGACCGTCCAGCCGGCGGCGGCCGGGGCGACGTGCCGGTCGCCGAGCGCGGTGTGCTCGGCGGCCACGAGGACGGCTTCCTTGGAGAAGAAGCCGGCGAACGGGGGGATGGCGGCGAGCGCGAGCAGCGCCACGGTCATCGTCCAGTAGGCGTCCGGGATGCGGCGGGCGAGGCCGCTCATCCGGGACATGGCGGCCAGGGAGTTGGTGCCGGCGGCGTGGATGACGACGCCGGCCGCGAGGAAGAGGACCGCCTTGAAGGCACCGTGCGAGACCAGGTGGAAGAGGGCGGCCCCCCGGTCGCCGACGGCCAGGGCGCCCGACATGTAGCCGAGCTGCCCGATCGTCGAGTAGGCGAGGACGCGCTTGATGTCGTCCTGGGCGAGCGCGGCGAGCCCGGACCCGATCATCGTGACGGCCGCCATCACGGCGAGGACGACCAGGGCCGCGCCGGAGGCCGCGAAGAGGGGGAGGAGCCGGGCGACGAAGTAGATGCCGGCGGCGACCATCGTCGCCGCGTGGATCAGCGCCGAGACGGGGGTGGGGCCGGCCATGGCGTCGGGCAGCCAGGTGTGCAGCGGGAACTGCGCGGACTTGCCCGCGACCCCGGCCAGGAGGAGGAGCGCGATGAGGGTGGGGTGATCGAGGCCGCCGTGGGCGACGGCGCCCAGGATGCGGGTGATGCGGAAGGAGCCGGTATCCGCGGCGAGCGCGAACAGGCCGATGAGGAAGGGGACGTCGCCCAGCTTGGTGACCAGGAACGCCTTCAGGGACGCGGCGCGCGCCTCGGGCGTCTCCCAGTAGTGGCCGACCAGGAAGTACGAGCAGATGCCCATGACCTCCCAGCCGACCAGCAGCACCATCAGGTCGCCGGAGTAGACGACGAGCAGCATGGCGGAGGTGAAGAGGGAGACCAGCGCCGCGTACGAGGGGTAGCGGGGGTCGTCGCGGAGATACGCGGTCGAGTAGATCTGCACGCAGCTCGCGACCAGGGCGACCAGGACGGCGACGAGGACGGCGAAGCCGTCGAGGTGCAGCGCGAGGTCGATGGGGACGGAGCCGGTGGGGGTGAGCTGGGTCGCCGCGTCGATGGGCCGGCCGCCGCCCTGGTGCGAGGCGACCACGGCCGCGAGGACGAGCGAGACGAGGGAGGGCAGGACCGCGAGCGGGCGCACGTATGCGGGCGCGGTGCGGCCGACGAGCAGTCCGGCCGCCGCGCCCAGGAACGGGAGCAGGGGGACGAGGACGGCGAGGGTCGTGGTGGTCACGGGGTGGCCTCTGCCTTCTTTGCCTTCCCTGCCGCAGCAGTGGCCTGGTCTTCGGGGGCGGTGACGGCGTCGTCCTCGTCGTCACCGGCCGGGACGGTCTCGGCCTCGTCGGTCTCGGCGGTGTCGCGGAGGCGGTCGACGTCGGAGCTGCCCCGGTTGCGGTGGACGGCGAGGACGATCGCCAGGCCGATGCCGATCTCCGCCGCCGCGATGGCGATGGTGAACAGGGTGAGGGCCTGGCCGGAGTGGAGGCGGTCGCGGAGCCAGACGTCGAACGCGACCAGGTTGAGGTTGACGGCGTTGAGCATCAGCTCGACGGACATCAGGACGAGGATCGCGTTGCGGCGGGCGAGGACTCCGTACAGCCCGGTGCAGAAGAGGAGGGCGGCGAGCACCGCGGGATAGGCGAGGTGCATCAGCGGGCGTCCTTCCGGGGCGGGGTGGCGTCGGCCCGGTCCGGGGCCCGGCCGCCCTTGCGGGAGAGGACGATCGCGCCGACCAGGGCGGCGAGCAGGAGGACGGAGAGCGCTTCGAAGGGGAGCACCCAGTTCCGGAAGAGGAAGGCGCCGGTGACCTCGGTGGAGCCCTGGGCGGGCCCGTCCAGCTCGATCCACGTCGTACGGAAGGCGTCCACGACGACCCAGACCAGGGCGGCGGCCGAGGCGACGGCGACCGCGAGGGCGGGCAGCCGGTTCTCCGAGTCGGCGTCCGGGGAGCGGCCGATCGGGGCCCTGGTCAGCATCAGCCCGAACAGGAGGAGGACGACGACGGACCCCACGTAGATCAGTACCTGCACCCAGGCGATGAACTCCGCCGTGAGCAGGAGGTATTCGACGGCGAGGCCGCCGAGCGCCACGATCAGCCAGAGGGCGGCGTGCACCAGCTGCCTGGTCGTGACGGTCACCAGGGCCGCGCCGAGCGTCGCGATGCCCACGAGGACGAAGGCGATCTCGATGCCGGCCGGGGAGAGGAAGCCGGGGGCCGCGGTGGCGCCGGAGGCGCCGAGGGCGGTGATCATGCGTCGCCCCCCTCTGCGTCAGCTTCCGCGTCCGCCTCCGCGGCGGCCTCCTGCGCCTGCTGTTCCTGCTGGGCGCGGAGCTTGTCGGCCGTCTTGCGGGCCGCGGCGAGTTCCTTCGGTTCCTCGGCGCGCGGGTCGAGGGCGGGCGGTTCCGGGACCGTCCACATCCAGTCGCGCAGCTTGTCGCGCTCGTGGGTGAGGTCCAGGATGTCCGTCTCCGCGTACTCGAACTCCGGCGACCAGAACAGCGCGTCGAAGGGGCACACCTCGATGCAGATGCCGCAGTACATGCAGAGCGAGAAGTCGATCGCGAAGCGGTCGAGCACGTTGCGGCTGCGTTCGCGGCCGCCCGGGGCCGCGGGCGGCACCGTCTCCTTGTGGGAGTCGATGTAGATGCACCAGTCGGGGCACTCGCGGGCGCACAGCATGCAGACCGTGCAGTTCTCCTCGAACAGCGCGATGACGCCGCGCGAGCGGGGCGGCAGTTCGGGCTGCACGTCCGGGTACTGGGCGGTGACGGTCTTCTTCGTCATCGTCCGCAGGGTGACGGCGAGGCCCTTGGCCAGACCTGAGCCGGGGATCGGGGGCACTAGTTGATCGCCACCTTCACGATGCCGGTGAGCGCGATCTGCGCGAGAGCGAGCGGGATGAGGGTCGTCCAGGCGAGCTTCTGCAGCTGGTCCTCGCGCAGGCGCGGGTAGCTCACGCGCAGCCAGATCACGACGAAGGCGAGGATGCCGGTCTTCAGCAGGGTCCACACCCAGCCGAGTCCGTCGGCGCCCAGCGGGCCGTGCCAGCCGCCGAGGAACAGCACGGTGGTCAGCCCGCACAGCACGACGATGCCCGCGTACTCGGCGAGCAGGAACAGTGCGAAGCGGAGGCCGGTGTACTCGGTGTAGGCGCCGAAGATGATCTCCGAGTCGGCGACCGGCATGTCGAACGGAGGGCGCTGGAGCTCGGCGAGTCCGGCCACGAAGAAGACCAGGGCGCCGGTGATCTGCCAGGGCAGCCACCACCACTCGAACGCGTCCAGGATGCCGGGCAGCGAGACCGTGCCCGCCGCCATCGCCACCGAGGCGGCGGCGAGCAGCATCGGCAGCTCGTACGCGAGGAGTTGCGCGGCGGTGCGGAGGCCGCCGAGGAGGGAGAACTTGTTGGCCGACGCCCAGCCGGCCATCAGCGAGCCGAGTACGCCGACGCCCATCACCGCGAGCACGAAGAAGATGCCCGCGTCGATGACCTGGCCGACCGCGCCCTCGTCCGGGCCGACCGGGATCGCGACCAGCACGAGCAGGTACGGGAGGAGGGCCACGGCCGGGGCCAGGCGGAAGACCTTGCGGTCGGCGCCGGCGGGGACGATGTCCTCCTTCTGCGCGAACTTCACGCCGTCGGCGACGAGCTGGGCCCAGCCGTGGAAGCCGCCGGCGTACATGGGGCCGAGGCGGCCCTGCATGTGGGCCATGACCTTGTGTTCGGTCTGGCCGACGACGAGGGGGAGGACCATGAAGACGGCGAAGACGATGACGATGCGGAGGGCGACGTCCAGGGCGTCGTTCACTCTTGATCGCCTCCGTTGTCGGGGGTGTCGGGTCGGGCGGGGGGCTGAGATTCGGCGGCGTCGCGCCACGGGGCGTCGGCCGCCGGAGGCGGACCCGGCCGCTGCTGGCTCGCCGAGCCCTGGGACGCGCTGCGGCTGCGGCGCGGGCGGGGTTCCGCCGGGGCTCCCGGGGTCGCGTCGCCCGCCGTGCGGGCCCGCCGGGCCGGGCGCGACGGGGCCGGGGGGAGCTGGCCCTTCAGGGGGCCCCAGTCGTTCGGGTCCGGGACGCCGGGCGGGAGCATCGTGCGGCGCTTCGGGCCGCCGTGGTCCGACTCGCCCGGTTCCTTGGCGCCCGGCCACGCCTTCGCCACGCGGGCGGCCAGCACGAAGTCCTTGCGGAGGGGGTGGCCCTCGAAGTTTTCGGGGAGCAGGAGGGGGACCAGGTTCGGGTGGTCCTCGAAGACGACGCCGAACATCTCGTGCGTCTCGCGTTCGTGCCAGGCGGCCCCCGCGTACACACCGATCGCCGTCGGCAGCGCCGGGGCCTCGTGCGGCACCGTCGTGCGCAGCAGCAGGCGGCGGACGCCGGACCCGGCGGACGGCAGGGCGGCCACGTGCGCGCACACCCGGAAGCCCGTGCCCGGTTCGTCCACCGCGCTCAGCCAGTCGAAGTACGTGCAGCCGAGCGCGGAGCGGGCGGTTTCGAGGGCGGTGATCCACGCGGCGGGCGGGACGTCGACCGTCAGCAGGTCGTACGCCCGCTCGGCGGTGGCGTCCTCGCCGAAGACCTCGGCGACGGCGTCCGGAAGGCGGTCGAAGGCGGCGGTCACTTGTCCTCCCCCGCGGCCGGAGGCGGAGTCACCAGGCCGCTGCGCAGCGCCTCCGTCGACGGGCGGGCGCCCGCGGCCTCCGCGTAGCGCTCCCCCAGCGACTCGCGCGCGATCTTCTCCTGGAGCTTCAGGATGCCCTGGAGCAGCGCCTCGGGCCGGGGCGGGCAGCCGGGGACGTAGACGTCGACGGGGATGATCTGGTCGACGCCCTTGGTGACGGAGTACGAGTCCCAGTACGGACCGCCGCAGTTGGAGCAGGCGCCGAAGGAGATGACGTACTTGGGCTCGGGCATCTGCTCGTACAGGCGCTTGACCGCCGGGGCCATCTTGTCCGTCACCGTGCCGGAGACGATCATGAGGTCGGCCTGGCGCGGGCCCGGCGCGAAGGGGATGACGCCGAGCCGGATGAAGTCGTGGCGCGCCATGGAGGCGGCGATGAATTCGATGGCGCAGCAGGCGAGTCCGAAGTTGAAGACCCAGAGGCTGTAGCGGCGGCCCCAGTTGAGGACCACCTTCATCGGTTCCGGCGCGAGCCTGGACAGGACGCCCAGGCGTTTCGGTTCCGGGAGGAACGTGGGTACGGCGGCGGGTTCGTCCCCCGCCCCGGCCGACGACGGGCTCGTCACGTCCATTCGAGGACGCCCTTCTTCCATGCGTAGAGCAGTCCCACGGCCAGGAAACCGAGGAAGATGAACATTTCCACCAGCGTGGTCGCGCCGTAGCCCGGCGCCGCGAAGACCGTCGCCCAGGGGAACAGGAAGATCGAGTCGACGGCGAAGATCACGTACAGGAAGGCGTACACGTAGTAGCGGACCTGGGTGTGCGCCCAGCCCTCCCCCACCGGGTCCACGCCGCACTCGTACGTGAGCAGCTTCTCCGGCGTCGGGACCACCGGCCGCAGCAGCCGGCCCGCGCCGAAGGCGACGGCGACGAACAGGACGCCCACGAGGGCGAGGAGTCCGACCACCGAGTAGCTGTGGAAGTAGTCCGACGACGCGAGCACCGTCCGCGCCGGTGTCGATGCCGCACCGGGAAGACCCGTCACGTCCGCCCCTCGCTCCCTAGCCCCGTCCGAAGCCCCGTCCACGATCTGTACGCACGGGAGTCTAGGCCCTGTAAAGGACGGGTAAGCAGTTGCGTCGGGCAACGGACGGGGAACGGGGGCGGCACGGGTGGGACACGAGTGGGGCGCGGGTGGGGATATCCCTACTTCGCCTCACCCACGAGCCCCATGGCATCCGCCTCGCACGCCCGGCAGGCTGGTCGTATGACCATGAGCCCCCAGGTGCCCGCCCACGACGGGCCGCCTCCCGTCCGCTTCGCCTTCGGCAGGTGGACGTGGAAGGAGGTAGCGCACCTCCTCGCCAACCTGCCGATGGCGATCATCGGATTTGTTTACACGGTGTTGATGATCTCGATCGGCGTGGGCCTCGCGGTCACCGTCGTCGGTCTGCCGCTGCTGGCCGCCGGGCTCCAGGGGTCCCGGCTGATCGGCCGGGCCGAGCGCGCCCGCGCCCGCGGGCTGCTGGGGGTCGTGGTCGACGAGCCGAGTCCGCCGGCCCGGGGCCGCGAAGACGACGGGTTCTTCGCGTGGCTGTGGACCTGCCTGCGCGACCCGGTCGCCTGGCGGGCGGCGCTGTACTCGTTCGTCCGGCTCCCGTGGGGCATCCTCACCTTCACCGTGACGCTGGTCTGCCTCGTCGTGTGGCCGGCCCTCCCCTACACGGCCCGGCTGATGGCCAACGCGGACCGGGCCATGGTGCGCGGCCTGCTCTCCCCCTCCGACGACCTGGAGCGCCGGATCGCGGAGCTGGAGTCCGACCGCGGTGTCGTCGTGGACACCGCCGCCGCGGACCTGCGCCGCATCGAGCGCGACCTGCACGACGGCGCCCAGGCCCGCCTCGTCGCCCTCGCCATGGACCTGGGCCTCGCCAAGGAGAAACTGGCGGACGACCCGGAGGCCGCCGCGCGCATGGTGGACGAGGCGCACGGCGAGGTGAAGGTCGCCCTCCAGGAGCTCCGCGACCTCGCCCGCGGCATCCACCCCGCCGTCCTCACCGACCGCGGCCTGGACGCCGCCCTCTCCGCGATCGCCTCGCGCTGCACCGTGCCCGTCTCCGTACGGGTGGATCTTCCGGGGCGCCCGGCGCAGGCCATCGAGGGCATCGCGTACTTCACGGTCTCCGAACTCCTCCAGAACGTCAGCAAGCACAGCGGGGCCCGTACGGCGTCCGTCGACGTGTGGCGCTCCGGCGACCGGCTGTTCATCCAGGTCGGCGACGACGGGCGGGGCGGGGCCTCGATGGACGGCGGTACGGGCATGGCGGGGCTGGCCGAGCGGCTGGACGCCGTGGACGGGGTCTTCGTGCTCGAATCGCCGGCCGGGGGCCCGACGACCGTCACGGCGGAGCTGCCGTGGCGCGACCGGGGCGCCGAGAAGAGCGCGCCCGGCACGCGCGGCGCGTGACGACGGGGTAGGGAAAACCCCCGCCCCGAGACGGATACCGCCCTCATGGTGCGGCGGCGCCCGGACCAGCAGTCTTGAAGTACAGCACGCACGCACATTCACGGACGCGGAAGAAACGGACGGAACCCCATGGCCACGGCATACGGACCGGACACACGGGCCCCTCAGCGATCGGGAGGCGGCCTCGGGAACCGTCCCACGCGGCGCCACGTCCTGCCGCCCGTGCTGCGGGCGCCCCTGGAGGGCAGGACCTGGCGCGAGTTCTGCTACCTGCTGCTGAGCCTGCCGATCAGCATCGTGCTCTTCACCTTCGCGATCACCATGGTGTCGCTGGGCGCGGGGCTGCTCGTCACCTTCCTGGGCATTCCGGTGCTGGCGGCGGGCCTGGTGATGTGCCGGGGCTTCGGGGCGCTGGAGCGGACCCGGGCGCGGGCGCTGCTGCGGGTGGACGTGGCCGATCCGGCGCCGGTGCGCGGCCGGAAGAGCGGGCTGATGTCGTGGGTCGGCGCGGTCCTGAAGAGCGGGGTGTCCTGGCGGCACCTGCTGTACGCGCTGCTGCACTTTCCCTGGGCGGTCTTCGCGTTCTGCGTCGCGCTGACGCTCCAGGCGTGGGGCTGGGCGGCGCTCACCTACCCGCTGTGGCACTGGTTCGTGCCCTCGCACACGGGCGTCTCGGGCATCCAGCTCTACGGGGACACCCAGCACGAGGTCTACCTCGACTCGGGCGTCGATCTCGCGCTGACCGCCGCGCTCGGCCTGGGCATCGTCATCCTCACCCCCTGGGTGATCCGGGGCCTGGCGACCGTCGACCGGCTGATGGTGGCGGGGCTGCTGAGCCCGTCCCGGCTGGCGGAGCGCGTCACGGAGCTGGAGTCCGACCGCGGTGTCGTCGTGGACACCGCCGCCGCGGACCTGCGCCGCATCGAGCGCGACCTGCACGACGGCGCCCAGGCCCGCCTCGTCGCCCTCGCCATGGACCTGGGCCTCGCCAAGGAGAAGCTCACGGACGACCCGGAGGCCGCCGCGCGCATGGTGGACGAGGCGCACGGCGAGGTGAAGGTCGCCCTCCAGGAGCTCCGCGACCTCGCCCGCGGCATCCACCCCGCCGTCCTCACCGACCGCGGCCTGGACGCCGCCCTCTCCGCCGTCGCCTCGCGCTGCACCGTGCCGGTCAGCGTGGAGGTGGACCTCCCGTCCCGCCCCGCGCAGGCCATCGAGGGCATCGCGTACTTCACGGTCTCCGAACTCCTCCAGAACGTCAGCAAGCACTCCGGGGCCACCCGCGCCTCGGTCGACGTGTGGCGCACGGAGGACCGCCTGCTGCTCCAGGTGACCGACGACGGGCGCGGCGGCGCCGACCCGGCGTCGGGCAGCGGGCTCGCCGGGCTGACCGAGCGGCTGGACGCCGTCGACGGGGTCCTGGTGGTCGACTCGCCGGTGGGCGGCCCCACGAAGGTCACCGCCGAGCTGCCCTGGCGCGGCTGACGGCGCATCCACGGCACGGCACTTCGGAGGTCAACCCCGCGCACGCTCGCGACGTCACTGCCGTTACTGGGATGCTGGACGGCGTAAGGGTCGTACCGGCGGAGCGAGCAGCGGGGGAAACAACGTCGTGGTGGAGGACAGGGTGCGCGTGGTCATCGCCGAGGATTCGGTACTGCTCCGGGAGGGACTGACCCGGTTGCTGACCGATCTCGGGCATGACGTCGTCGCGGGCGTCGGGGACGCGGAGGCGCTGATCAAGACGATCGGCGACCTCGCCGGGCAGGACGCGCTGCCGGACGTGGTGGTCGCGGACGTCCGGATGCCCCCGACCCACACCGACGAGGGCGTCCGGGCGGCGGTGCGGCTGCGCCGGGACTATCCGGGGATCGGGGTGCTGGTCCTGTCGCAGTACGTCGAGGAGCAGTACGCCACCGAGCTGCTGGCCGGGTCCAGCCGGGGCGTCGGGTATCTGCTGAAGGACCGGGTCGCCGAGGTCCGGGAGTTCGTGGACGCGGTGGTCCGGGTGGCGCAGGGCGGTACGGCGCTGGACCCGGAGGTGGTGGCGCAGCTGCTGGGTCGCAGCCGGAAGCAGGACGTGCTGGCCGGGCTGACGCCGCGTGAGCGCGAGGTGCTGGGCCTGATGGCGGAGGGGCGTACGAACTCCGCGGTGGCCAAACAGCTGGTGGTGAGCGACGGGGCGGTCGAGAAGCACGTCAGCAACATCTTCCAGAAGCTGGGCCTGGCCCCGAGCGAGGGCGACCACCGCCGGGTGCTGGCGGTACTGACGTATCTGAACTCCTGACGCTTCCGGACCCCCGACGCGGCGCGCCCGGCCCCCGCGCGTGCCCGGGGGAACCGGCCGGCTGATGGATCATGACCGGCAACGCCCGGAAACGTCCCGGCGTCTCCCTTACGCCAACGTGCCGAAATGCGTCTCATATTGCCGTCCATCATGTGATCTGCCGGAGGAAGGCGACCCTTACGGACGTAGGGTGGGCGGGGGACCTCCGGCGGGCCGGACGGTTCCGAGCCGCCGTGCCGAGGGAGGTCCAGTAAGTGACCAGCCAGGTCAGTAGCCCAGCCGAGCAGGCCGACGAGGCCAGCGAGGCGCTCGTAGGGGGACAGCGTGCCCCCCAGTCCGCAGCCGCGGGAAGCGGTGACAAGGAAGTCCGCCGTCTGGACCGGGTGATCATCCGTTTTGCGGGTGACTCGGGTGATGGGATGCAGCTGACGGGTGACCGGTTCACCTCGGAGACGGCGTCTTTCGGGAACGACCTGTCGACG